>CAZXCK010000035.1:0-31483 GCA_964639225.1 uncultured Anaerolineaceae bacterium
GTCCCGAAGTAATCCGGATGAACACGGAACCACACTTCAGGGTTTACCGGCACAGACGACGTATCGCTGACCTGCACAAAACCGACCATGCGCCGACCTTCGAACACACCCACTGCCGAACGCTCCAGGTCGAAGCCGGGCACACTCCAGTCACGGCGCAGATCACCGGCGTTGTCGATCTCGCGGCCAACGTATAGTCGATTAAGGACGTTGAACAACTCTACCGCTGGTGGCGCGTCGTCCAGTGTCAACGGACGCATCACAAGTTGTGGTTCAGACTGCATAGCATATACCGGCAAGGCCATCAAAACCATCTCACAGTGCGAAGAATAACTTTTCCACTCTAGCGCAAAATATCCGGGTTGTAAAGGGTCAGAATGGTTCAATTGAGAGCAGAACGATTAAGAGTCGACTCATCGACACGGCGATGGCGGCGCTTGACGCCTGCGCCGCTTTTTCGCTATACTGGCGGCATGGACACATACCGTCACACCACCCCTGATTTCATGCGAATGCCGCGCCTGGTCCTGGCCAGCAGGTGATGGTGTGTTTGGCGTGCATGGTGCGCGTCCCGGCTTGAGTTGATTGCAAATAGCCGCCTGTCACCTGGCAGGCGGTTTTTATTTGCCCGTATGCCATTTCCCAGCCCGGTGTTTGTTAGAATAGACGGGTAAGCGCGCCCACACCGGCCCGCATGACGCCCGCAGCACACTAAGGATAAGATCATAACATGAGTGAACCCAAGCACATTCACGTTTCCGTCGCCTGGCCTTACGCCAACGGCGATCTGCACGTCGGCCATCTGGCCGGTGCTTACCTACCTGCCGACATCTTCGCCCGCTATCACCGGCTGCGCGGCAACAGGGTACTGATGGTCTCCGGCTCGGACTCGCACGGAACACCTATCTCGATGGAAGCCGACCGGCGCGGTGTAGAACCGCGTGAGGTGTTCGAGCACTATCACCGGCGCTTTCTGCTGACCCAGCTCAAACTGGGCATCAGCTACAATCTGTTCAGCCACACCGATACCGAAAACCATCACCGCATCGTCCAGGATTTGTTCCTCATGCTGCTGGAGCGCGGCTATCTCTACAAAGATACGCAGCGGCTGCTCTACAGCGAAAAAGAAAACCGCTTCCTGCCGGATCGCTTCGTCGAAGGGACGTGCTATATCTGCGGCTACGAGTCGGCGCGCGGCGACCAGTGCGATAACTGCGGCAATCTGATGGACGCGACCAAACTCATCAACCCACGCAATCGTGGCAACCCTGAAGACAGGCTGATCGTCCGCGAGAGCGAGCACTTCTTCCTGGACCTGAGCAAGACATCGGGCGATCTGCTGGAGTACCTGGAAGGCAATCAGGAGCGCTGGCGGCCCAACGTCGTCAACTTTACGCGCAACCTCATCCAGCAGGGCGTCGAGGAAGGGCTGCGCGGGCGTGCCTACACCCGCGACCTGGACTGGGGCGTATCGGTGCCGCTGGAAGGCTGGGACAATAAGTGCATCTACGTCTGGTTTGAGGCGGTCAACGGCTACCTGACGGCCAGCGTCGAGTGGGCCATCAACCGCGACGAGCCGGACGCCTGGAAAGCGTGGTGGTACAACTCCGACGCCGAGACTTACTATTTCATCGGCAAAGACAACATCCCGTTCCACACGGTCATCTGGCCGGCGCAGTTGATGGGCATCAGCGGGCTGTACAACGAAGGCGACGACACGCCCATCAACCTGCCCTACGACGTTCCGGCCAACGAGTTCATGAACATCGAGGGCAAACAGTTTTCCAAGAGCCGCAACTGGGCCATCTGGGTGCCGGATATTCTGGCCCGTTACCAGGCGGACGCGCTGCGCTACTATGTGGCGCGCTCGTTCCCGGAATCGGCGGATACCGATTTTTCATGGGACGGCTTCTACAATCGCGTCAACAATGAACTGGTGGCCGCCTGGGGCAACCTGGTCAACCGGATGCTGGGCTTCGCCTACAAACGATTCGATGGGCAGGTTCCTGCCTACGACCAGCTCACCGAGGCGGACGCGGCCATTATCGCCCGTGCGGAGCGCGGCCTGGACGAGATCGGCGCGCTGCTGGACCGCGTGCGCCTCAAGGAAGCCCTTGAGCAGACGATGGGCATCGTCCGTGAGGCGAACGCCTACCTGGACCGGCGCGAACCCTGGAAGACGATCAAGAGCGACCCGGCAGACGCGGCGCGTTCTGTTTACGCCATCCTGCGCGTCATCGACAATCTCAAGATCATGCTGGCGCCGTTCCTGCCCTTCAGCTCGCAGAGCCTGCACGAATACCTGGGCTATGACGGCCAGCTCTTCGGCGATCTGACCATCCAGACATTCCACGAGGAGACGCGCAGCCACGAGGCGCTGGTCTATGACGAGACCACCGCCAGCGGACGCTGGCAGATCAGCCAGCTTCAGCCAGGACAGGCGCTGCGGCAGCCGTCGGCGCTGTTCACCAAGCTGGAACCGGACATCGTCGAGCAGGAGCGCTCGTATCTGGGCCAGCCGCACGCCGAAACGCCAATTGAGGTGTGAGGCATGGTCACGTCAACCAGCGTGAAACTTGGTACAATGGTTGGCAGAGGCTAAACCCGGAGAGCAGATCATGAACTTTCTTAAACGCCTGTTTAGCGGTGGCGGCGGCACCAGCGGCGACAAACGCAGCTTCTACGTCTACGTGCGCCCCAAACGCTGCGATGAAATCGTCGAAGTGCGCATCGACCTGATGAACGAACTCAGCCAGGAAGACACTGGCAAGGGCTACTTCGTGCGGAAGGTCGCGCGCGGGGTGCGCTGCCCGTTCCCGGCGGAGCTGCTGCTGCGCTTCGACCAAAACCGGCGCGCCATCGAAACGCAGATCAAAGACGGCGAAGTTGTTTCCGCTGAGGAATACGAGCAGTGGCTGGCGACAAAGACGGGCAGCGGCCAGCCGTCGGCATAGCGATTACCGGCTGTCGCCGTTGGGCGTGGCCAGCGACGCGGTAAACGAAAGCTGCGGGTTGGCGAACGGAATCAGCGCCAGCAGCACCGCCTGACTGTAGAATCCGGCGCGGTCCAGGGCATCATGCGTGAGGATGCCCACCGCGCCGTTCGCCTGCTTGGAGTTGGTGCGACCAAACACACGATCATCGGCCTCACCCAATTCCACACCCTGACGCACCAGCGCGGCGATCTCGTCGGGCAGGGTGAAGGTCGCCGTGCGGCTGTGACCTTCACCGGCAGCGCCCAGCACCACAATCCAGGCAAAAGCGAGCAGCGCCTCGCCGCCATTGTCCACACCACCTTCCACGCCCACCCAGTAATCGGCATCCGAATACGCCCGGCGCGCATTGGCGGCCCGGTTGCGCGCACCGCGCAGAGTCTCCGCGTCGGTGGCGGGCTGGTCGCCCACGCCGGAGTCGACCGCCACACCGCTAACTGCCAGCGGCGTACCGGGGAACATGCTGGCAAACCCCAGGCGCACCGCCTCGATTTTGGTTGGGTTGGTCGAAGCGACAATCACGCGCCGCATTTTTGCTTCCATAGGCTGCTGCCCCTGTCTGTTCGTCATGCCATATCAATCAGTATTCAAGCCACCGGCGCGGTTGCTGAACCAGCCCGGCGCGTGGTTAAAACAGGTTATGCGGTGCCCTGGCCGGTTTAACCCGCCACAACCAGCACTTTGAGCACCATAAACAGGCCGATACCCGCATGGGCCATAATCGCCGAGCGGGTGCTGCCAGTATACGCGCGCACGCCGGTGATCACCAGCGCATCCAGCAGCGGCAGCACAAAACCATACCACACAAAGATCGTCCGGTCATCGGCGACCGGCGTGTAAGCCGCGAAGTGAAACGCGGCATGGAAGCCAGCCACCATCAGCAGCGTGGACCACGTACCCAGCACATGGCGCACCGCCGGGTAGAGCATCCCCCGGAAGACGAGTTCCTCACCCACTGGCTGCAGCAGACCCATAAACAGAAACGCAATGACCCAGCCGGCGATAGTCGCCCCCTCTGCGCTCAGAGTCAGCAGTTCAGACGACGCCAGGTTAAACTCGCCGGTGACGGCCTGGCTCACCAGGTCCAGGGCGATACCTGCACCCAGGCCGAACAGCAGCACAATCGGCAGGCGTGAGCGCGTGGGACCAATAGCCAGCGCGCGCTCGTCTTCCGGCGTGCGACGGCGCGTGATGAGCACAAACGCCACCGTCAGAATCATACCGACCGACCAGCCGGTGAGCAGCGCCGCCGGCGAATCATCCAAAACAGTCTGGGCCAGCGTGGTGCCGATGACCAGCGCGGCGAACATGGCGATAATGGCCGCAATCGCGCCGGGGAACGACCAGGGCGGCTGCGGTTCGGGACGCGAGAGCTTTCTAATCATATGGTCTGGCTGCTATCCTTGCGACTGACCCCGAAACGTTGACTCGTTGAACGACCATTCATCCCCCACACGAAACAGATAGCACGGCTGGATGCCGTAGGGGTGGGGGGTGATATCCCGCGCGAAGTTGAGAACTTCGATCTCTACGGGCGTAAACTTTATCAGCAGATAACCTTCTTCTGGCCCTTGCAGGAAGAACTGCTTCCAGTCCGGACGCCAGTACTGCTGGCGCAGCGCCAGATCGTCGACAATCTCGGCGCTGCCAGTAAAAGTAACGTAAGCATTTTCTTCGCTGTTATGAAACGAGACCGAAGCGCGCGCATCGGCACGAATCTCAAACACTTTGCGCGTGATGTCGCGTGTGCCGAACCAGATCGTAAAGTCCGGCTCCGGTTTGAAGCACTGCATCAGCCGCGAACTGACATGCCCCACTTCATTGTTTGTAATAAGAAAGCACAACCTGAGTGGTTCAATCGTTTCGTAAACTGCCTTCACTACTGCTTCGGGAGTCATATATCTCCACCTCATGTCGACTTGAAAGCCGTACTAAGCAACGCAGTAATTCTCACAGGCCCAGCTCATTGTAATAGACCATCACCCGGTCAGCAGAGACCGGATGGACCAGTATCACTGCCCGCGCACCGCGCGTCCACTGGTTGGTGTAGCTGCGCCCCGAAGCGTAACACAACGCGCCATCCGTGTCGAACGGTGCCCAGCCCGGAATATCGCGTTCCAGGTCATTGGAGAGAGTCAGCGTACCCTGTACGAACTCGTCGTCACAGTCGAACGGTTCGAGGCGGCGCGCCTGCAGCAGGTCGTCAAACGCCTCTGTTGTCATCATAAAACGCAGATACATCACATGACCGTTGTCGTCGCTGATGTGGCCAGTGGTGGCGATTTCGGTCACACCGGCGGGAATCGGGTCGGCGATGAGCGCCCGATATACCGCCTGACCATCGCGCACGTCCCGGCCAGAGCCGCCGCACGCCGCCAGCAGAAGCGTCATGGTCAGTGCTGCCGGCAGCAGCCATAACCACCCTCTCCTCATAATCGACCTCGTTGTATTTATTTCCGCCATCATGTGAGACTTTACATACACTGATTGTACCGCAAAAGCCAACTCGTAACGTGATCCACCATGCACGATTTTCACCCAACGCTTTACTTTCGTGCCTGTTTCTGGCAATTTTAGAGTAAGGTCATCGTCAGGAAAGGACGTTTGCATTGGTTTACAGTGCCCACACCCGCATTTTCACCGTCGATCCGCAGCAACCGCAGGCCGACGCCATCGCCCAGGCCGCCGAGACGCTGCGCCAGGGCGGTCTGGTGGCCTTCCCAACGGAGACGGTCTACGGGCTGGGGGCCAACGCGCTGGACTCTGCCGCCATTGACCGCATCTACCGCGCCAAAGCCCGCCCGACCAGCGACCCGATCATCGCGCACATTTACACGCTGGCACAGCTCGACACGCTGGCGATCGACATTCCCGCTGCGGCGCGCCAACTGGCGGCGCGCTTCTGGCCGGGGGCACTCACGCTGGTGCTCAAACGCCACCCGAACGTGCCGCCCAACATCGCCGCCGGGCTGGCGACTGTCGCCGTGCGCATGCCAGCGCATCCGGTAGCGCGGGCGCTGCTGGCCGCCACCGATCTGCCGGTAGCCGCGCCCAGCGCCAACACTTTTACCCGTCCCAGCGCCACCACCGCTGCCCACGTCCTCGAGGACCTGCGCGGGCGCGTGGACATCGTGCTGGATGGCGGACCGACAACCATCGGCCTGGAATCGACCGTACTCGATCTCACCGCCGACACGCCGGTGGTGCTGCGGCCGGGCGGCGTCGTTATGGAGGATTTGCAGACCGTGCTGCCACAGGTACAGCTCGCGCCGCGCTATCTGGGCACAGACGAGCGCAGCGTCTCGCCGGGGCAGATGCTCAAACATTACGCGCCACGCGCTGTGCTGACGCTCTACACCGGGTCACGGCAGGCGGTGCTGTCCGCTATGCAGCAGGCCACCCGCGAGCATATCACCGCCGGGCGGCGCGTGGGCGTGCTGGTCACTGACGAGGACCGGGCCGCGTTTCACGGGCTGGCGCTGGTCGAGGCGCTGGGACCGCGTGACGATTTGCCGGCCATCAGTCACCGGCTGTTTGCTGGCCTGCGCAGCCTGGACGCGCTAAACGTCGATGTCATCCTCGCCAGTGACTTCGGGCAGGCGGGCCTGGGCGCGGCGCTGTGGGACCGTCTGCTGCGCGCCGCCGAAGGCCGTGTGGTGACGGTCACGTAACTCGAACACCCCTTTGTCCGTATAATGGGTGTAACACCCAACAACAGATCAGCGCGTACTGCGCATATGGGGATAACCAATGGCCGAGACACTGGGTAAAACCGTAGCAACCATCGCCGCCTGGGGCATGCTGGGATTGATCGGCATGATGGCGGTAATCGACAATTCGTCTTTTTCCGGCATGTGGGTTGCCCTGGGCGCCATGGCTGCCGCCCTCGTCGCCACTTTCTTCATCTGGGTTCTGTCAGAAGCGGTCAAAAAGCCTGCCGCCGGTCAGTCTGGCCAGCAGCGAGTCATCAGCGAGCGCGATGTCTCCAAGGCCAAGCGCCAGCCCGGCGACCGCCTGAGCATGCTGCTGGAACTCATGGACGAGGACGAACGCGAGGCGTTCAAAGAGACGCTCAAGCAGCGCCTACTGGACGACATGAGCCTCAACGACGATGGCGAACTGGGCTATCGCACCACGCTCGAAGACCTGCTCGACGACGACTCGATAAGCCGGCAGCGTCGCTGACAATTTCTCCGCCAGCGCGGGCCGGCTGTGGTATACTGTCCCGCGTTAACCGTTCCACCACACACGAGAGCAGCTTCATGACTCGACTGATCGAACTCAGCATAGCCGACGCCCTGGCACAGTTGGATTCAGGCGCGATTACTTCTGTTCAGCTTACCCAGGCCTATCTCGAACAGATCGACCGGCTCGACGGACAAATCCAGGCATACCTGACCGTCACCCGCGATCTGGCGCTGGAACAGGCCGCAGCCGCCGATGCGCAGCGCGCCGCCGGTGACAACAAACCGCTGCTGGGGATTCCGCTGGCGATCAAGGATGTGCTGTCCACGCGCGGCGTGGAAACCACCGCCGGCTCGAAAATCCTCAAGGGCTATGTGCCAGTCTTCGATGCGACGTGCGTCGCTCGTCTGCTGGACGCCGGCGCGGTGCTGCTGGGCAAGCTCAACATGGACGAGTTCGCTATGGGGTCTTCGACTGAGAACTCCGGCTTTTTCCCCACACGCAACCCCTGGGACCTGGAGCGCGTGCCCGGCGGCAGCAGCGGCGGCAGCGGCGCGGCGGTCGCGGCGCTGATGTGCGCCGGCTCGCTGGGGACTGACACCGGCGGCAGCATCCGGTTGCCGGGCGCGTTCTGCGGCATCGCCGCGCTCAAGCCCAGCTATGGCCGCGTGAGCCGCTATGGGCTGATCGCCTACGGATCATCACTGGACCAGGCCGGGCCGATGACGCGCACTGTCAGCGACGCAGCGCGCCTGCTCCAGGTGATGGCCGGTCACGATCCGCTGGACGGCACCAGTATGCCGGTCGATGTGCCGGATTATCTGGCCGCGCTCGACAGGGGTATCGAAGGACTGCGTATCGGCATTCCCAAAGAGTATTTCAGCGAGGGCTTGCAACCGGAAGTCCGGTCCAGCGTGCAGACGGCCATCCGCCAGCTTGAGGCGCTGGGCGCGTCGGTCGTCGAGGTCAGCCTGCCACACACCGAGTACAGCCTGCCCGTCTATTACATGATCGCCACCTCAGAGGCCAGCGCCAACCTGGCCCGCTTCGATGGCATCCGTTTCGGCGCGCGCGTGGAAGGCCAGGATATGATCGACACCTACAAGGTCACACGCGGCCAGGGCTTCGGCGCGGAGGTCAAACGGCGCATCATGCTGGGGACGTATGCGCTCTCCGCCGGTTACTACGACGCATACTACGGCAAAGCGTCCCAGGTACGCACCCTAATCAAACAGGATTTCGACAAGGTGTTTCAGCAGGTCGATCTGCTGGCCGCGCCCACATCGCCGTCGGTAGCCTTTCGGCTGGGCGAAAACGTCGATGACCCGCTGGAGATGTACCTGTCCGACGTGCTGACCATCGCCGCCAACCTGGCCGGTGTGTGTGGCATCAGCGTGCCCTGCGGCTTTGACTCGGCTGGACTGCCCATCGGCCTGCAACTGATCGGCGCGGCTTTCGCCGAGGAGACGGTGCTGCGCGCTGCCTACGCCTACGAGCAGTCCACCGACTGGCACACGCGCCATCCGGCCATGGCCCGCCCTTGACTCTGGACGCGCCGGCACTATAATCACCGACGACTAATTAAGCGACTTTGCCGCAGACAGCAGGGGGGCGATGCCCTTAATCATCCCGCCGAGGTGAAGGCCAATCCATCCACACAGCAATTTGTGGCGGCCTTTGCATGTTTGCGAGGCCGCTTTTTTCGTCACAGCGCCGCCGTCGTGGCTCAGGACGGCAGAAGCTGTCAATCTTATTCGGAAAGGAGGAGGGCGCTCTTGGCTATTACCAAAGCAAAAAAAGACCAACTGGTCGCCCAATATGTGGACCTGCTGGAGCGCACTAACGGTTTTGTGATCGTGCAGCAGCGCGGCATGAGCGTCAAGGAAATTGACCAGCTCCGCGCCAAAGTGCGTGACGCCAGCGGCCAGTACATTGTGGCGAAAAACACGCTGCTCACCAAAGCTCTGCAGAGCCTGGAATGGCCAGTTCCCGAAGACATGCTGAAAGGCCCGACGGCTATCGCCTTTGGCCTGGATAACTTCCCCGGTGTGGCGAAGGCTGTGCTGGAATTCATCGGCGAAGGCGAGCGCGACCAGAAGATGCAGGTCGGCGGTGGCGTCATGACCGGCGAAATCCTGAACGCGGCCAAGGTCGAAACGATCTCCAAGCTGCCGTCGCTGGACGAGCTGCGCGCTCAACTGGCGGGGCTGATCGTCGCGCCAGCCACCGGGCTGGTCAACGTCATCAACGCGGCCAACAGCCAGGTTGTCAACGTGCTCCAGGCTTACCTGGACGACCAGGGCGAGGGCGGCGAAGCCGCCTGACATTCGTACCGCTTTATCTCGTAAAAACATGCGCATGTGTGCGCAATAACTGTGAAAGGACAAACCATCATGGCCGATCTGGAAAAGTTAGTTGAAGAACTCAGCAGCCTGACCATCCTCGAAGCCAGCGAACTCAAGACCATGCTCGAGGAGAAGTGGGGCGTGACCGCCGCTGCGGGTGGTGGCATGATGATGATGGCTGGCCCCGCTGCCGCCGCCGCTGCCGCCGAGCCGGAAGAAGAGCAGACCGAATTTGACGTGATCCTGGCCGACGCCGGCCCCAAGAAGATCAACGTCATCAAGGCCGTGCGTGCCATCACCAGCCTGGGCCTCAAGGAAGCCAAGGAACTGGTCGAAGGCGCTCCGCAGACCGTCGTCGAGGGCGTCAACAAAGAAGCCGCCGAAGACGCGAAGGCCAAGCTGGAAGCCGAAGGCGCCAAAGTCGAACTCAAGTAGCGACCTCCTCACTGAGCCGAAATCAAATGGCGGGCATACTGTGCCCGCTTTTTGATTCCCATTCGCCAGCCCCGCCTTTATGGTCTGTAAGCGTGCCCGGCTTTAGAATGGGAATGACAGCGACGTTACAGGAATGGGATGACGACCATGAATCGATTTTACCGGATGATGGCGCTGGCGCTGCTGCTGGTGAGCGCCGTCGCGCAGATCAACGCGCAGAGCGACGACACCGACCAGATCACCGACAGCTTCATCACTTACGATGAGCAGGTCAGCGATACCATCACCGAGCGTTCGTTTTACGACTTGTGGCGCTTCAACGTCCAGGCTGGCGATCACATCGTCGTCACCATGCAGGCTTTCGACGGGCTGGCACCGCTGCTGGGGGTCGCCGGACGCGATGGCGATGTGGTGCTGCGCAGCGACGAGGACATCGACGGCAATCGCCTGCCAGACGCCCAGCCCAACGACACCGTCGAGATCGAGTTCACCGTCGAAGAAAGTGGCGATTACACGCTGGTCCCCACCCGCGTCGGTAACGCCGATGGCACCACCACCGGCAGCTACACGCTGCTGCTGCGCCGGGCCAATCCGGTCGCCCTGGACGATGGACCGGCGGGCGGTTCCGAAGTGACATTCCGCTGCGGAGCGCACATCGTCACACACGCCGTCACGCTCGATTTCATGACCGAGCGCCATGTAGATGTGTATCGCATCAGCGTGTACGGGCTGGATGGTTTCAGGCCAATGATGCGCGTCTCGGTCGGCGATGGTCTGCTCACGGAATGCATCGACGACCCAACCACCACCGAAGGCGACCAACTGCTGCTGCCCGGTGAAGACGGCCACACCCTGCCCGATCCAGCGGTCGAGGCGGCGCGATTCCGGCTGCGGGGACAGGGTCGCAGTCTGGGGCCGGTACAGGTGTCAGTCGGCAGCATCGACGGCACGGCGGGACGTTATCTGCTGGTGGTGGACGGCTTCGAGCTGACCGCGCCCGACGCGCGCGATCTGGTGGAGATACGGCGCGCGCCACTGGCCGCCGATAGCGACCTGCGGCTGTACATGGTCAGCATGGGCCAGACGCGGCTGGACCCCGAACTGCGGCTGCGCGATGGCGTCGCGCTGGAAGATATCGTCTGCGACGACGCCGGGCGCTTCGACTGCGCCGACGTGCCCACCATCACCGGTTCGGGCGTCATCCTGGCGGATGGAACGCGCATGGTCGGCGGGCGCTTTGATGCTGGTACCTGGCTGACGACCGGCACCACCGACAAACAGGCCGTGTATCTGACCAGCCGGGGGAACAGCACCGCCGGTCCGTATGCGCTGGTCATAGTCGGTGAGCTGCCGCCGCGCCAGACTACAGGCACAGATTAAACGCTGGCCCCGCCTCACAACGGATAGATGTTGATGCCCAGCAGTTCGGCCAGCGTCACCAGCAGCGGCGCGATCAGCAGCGCCGGCAGAAAGTTGGCGATGCGCGGCTTCTTGATGTCCAGCAGCACCAGCGACAGGCCCATCAGGATGACGCCGCCGGTACTGGTCATCTCGGCGACCATAGCCGCGCTCATCGCCGCGCCCACCAGCATTCCCACCAGCGACAGCCCACCCTGCACGACGAAAACGGTCACCGCGCTGAAGGCCACGCCCACGCCAAAGCTGGCGGCGAACGCCATCGACGCGAAGCCGTCCATCACGCTCTTAATGGCCAGTTGCTCAAAGCCAATCGGCAGGCCCATGCCATCCTGAATTGACCCCAGGAAGGCCAGCGGACCCACGCAAAAAACCAGGCTGGCCGTCACAAATCCCGCGATGAATCGCTCACGGGCTTCGCCGCTGGCGGCGCTGACATCCGCCGACTGGTGTCCAGCGGTGCGTGACTGTAACCAGCCAGCGAATCGCTCCAGCGCCAGGTCGATGCGCAGCACCTCGCCGATGATGACGCCGATGACGATGCTCAACAACGGAATCAGCACGTTACCTGTCCGCGCGGCGTTGTCAATGCCTACGTAAATCGTAATCAGCCCGATGCCAGTGACGACCGAGGTCTGAATGCGTTCGGACAGCCGATGCCCAACCAGCAATCCCAGCGAACTGCCGACAAGAACCGTTATCACATTGAGGATGGTTCCACCCATGATGGCGATTTAACCGCCGTCGGGACGCATAAACAAGGCCGTAATGTCGGCGGTGAGCTGGCTGCCGATGTCGTGAACGGTGGTCAGGTCGCGTTCCTGATCGGTAGCCAGCAGGCCGCTTTCTACCAGCATGTCGGAATAGCCAACAATGGCATTCAGCGGCGAGCGCAGCTCGTGCAGAATATTCTCCGGCCACTGTTCGGGTGTCTGCGTGCGGACATTCTGCAACCGGCTGACCAGCGTGACGCTGCTCTTGTGGATGTCCTCGATGTCCTGCAGATCTTCGCCGTCGAGTTCCCCAGGGCGATTGCGGAGAATATCGTCGCTGAGGCTCTCGATACGCTGCGCCTGTTCAATCAATGCGTCGATGCGATCCTGTAACACGTTTTCTGTCCTGTATTGTGATTATGCGAACTTGATTCTACGAACGCGCGGCGTCCAGGCGCTCGCGCAGCATCTGCGTGACAACCTGCGGGTTACCTTTGCCGCGCATGGCGGCCATGCACTTACCCATCAGTGCGCCAAAGAGCTTGTCTTTGCCACCCAGGTATGCCTGCACCATGTCGTCGTTCTGGGTCAGTACCTCGCCGATGATACGCGCGATCTCGTCGGCATCGTTAATCTGCGCCAGTCCCTCGCGCTCGACGATGGCCGCCGCTGGCTCACCGGTCTCCCACATGGTCGCCAGTACTTTCTCCGCCGTGCCCTTATTGAGCGTACCGCCGGTCACCATTCTGACCAGTTCGGCCAGGTGGGCGGCGGGGACGTTCGTCTCGGCGATAGCCTCGCGCTCGACTCCTTCCCGATTGAACAGCCCAAAAAGGCTGCCCAGAATCCAGTTGGCGGCGGCTTTGGCGTCCGCGCCACCGGCGATCATCGTCTCATAGTAATCGGAGATGGCCTTTTCGGTGACCAGCAGGCGAGCGTCGTATTCACCCAGGCCCAGTTCGGCCATAAAGCGCGCCTGTTTCACGTCCGGCAGTTCCGGCAGCGAGTCGCGGACCTGCTGCACCCACTCCCGGCTGACTTGCAGCGTGGGGATATCCGGCTCCGGGAAATAGCGATATTCGTCCGGGCGTTCCTTATACCGCTGGATGATGATGCGCTGGCGGTTCTCGTCCCAACCCAGCGTGGCCGGTTTGACCGTATCGCCGAACTCGTACAGGTCGATCTGCCGGTCCACTTCGTAAAGGATGGCGCGCGTCATGCTGCGGATGCTGTTGAGGTTCTTGATCTCGGTGCGGGTGCGGAACTCGGTGTCATCGCGGTGCATGACGCTGACATTAGCCTCGAAGCGCAGCACGCCTTTTGACATATCGCCATGATTCACGCCCAGGTAGCGCAGCAGCGCCCGCAGCTTGCGTGCGTAAGCTTCGGCTTCCTCGGCGCTGTGGATATCCGGCTCAGAGACGATCTCCAGCAGTGGCACACCGGCCCGGTTATAGTCCACCAGGCTGGAGCCATCGCCCAGGTGAGTCAGCTTGCCCGTATCCTCTTCGAGGTGGGCACGGCGCACGCGGATTCGTTTGCTGGTGCCGTCATCGAGTACGATTTCGACATAGCCATTGACCGCCAGCGGATACTCATACTGGCTGATCTGATAGCCTTTGGGCAGATCGGGGTAGAAATAACTCTTACGGGCGAACTGGTTGAACGGCGGAATCTCGCAGTTGAGCGCCAGCCCGACCATCATACCGTATTCGACGGCCAGTTGGTTGACCACCGGCAGCGTCCCCGGCATCCCCAGCGACAGCGGATCGACGGCGGTGTTGGGCGGGGCTTCCACGCTGTCCACCACCGGGCACGCGCTGAACATTTTACTCTCGGTCAGCAGCTCGGCGTGAACTTCCAGGCCGATGATCGTTTTCCATTCGCTCATAGGCTATCCTATCCATATCAGGCTGGACATATGATAATGCCGGGCATTGTAGCATATTGTAGCGGACAGACGTAACGAAACGACAGAACCAATGCTGGACATTCTGAGATGGTTTTTTATCGCGCTGTGGCTGGCGGTGGGTGTCATCATCGCCAGCTACGGCCTGCGTGGACTGCTGGCACGGCGCATCGTGGTGCCGGGTTACAGCATCATACACGGCATCATCCGGCTGCGTTACACCGGCGCGGCGGCAATCCTGCTGGGGCTGGGCATCGCGTTTGTGGGCGTGGCGCTGGCCCTCTCGACGCTGGGCGCGCTGATACCGGACTCGCCGCTGGCCCAGACCTTCGGTGCCATGTGCTGCGGGTCGCTGCCGCTGCTGGCTGTCATCACGCTGATTGTGTGGCGACGCTTCAGCGCGACCAACGCCGCCGACTTCGAGTAACGCGCTGCATACAGCTATCCTTTATGCTGGCATGCGGGCGGTCAGTGTATAGTCGAAGGGTAGCAGAGGAGCAGCGCTTTGACACCCACCCAACCCATACCGCCCCGCCCCCATCTCGAAACGCTGATCAGGCGCGGCCTGCTGGTGGTCTTTCTGCTGATCTGGCTGATTGGCGCCGGGCTGACGCTCACCACACCAGTCATCCGATATTTCAACATCCCCGCCCTGCCCGACGACCCAACCGGCAGTCTGCTGATGTGGTTTTCCGCCGATAACCTGAAACTGCATCCGTATTTCTTCGCCGACCTGCGCACCCATATCAGGGACTGGGTCGCAGACGTGCCACCGGACGAAACGGTCTATCTGCTGTTTACTGATTATCATGCTGGTACAGACCACAAACCGGACGCCGGACTGGCACGCAACCTGATTCACTATAGCTGGATATGGGTGTATCCACGTCCGCTGGTGTCGCTCAACACCGAACTGGACTCGATCAACGTCGGTGAGCCAGCGTTCATCCCGGAACCCGGCGATGGCGTAGTGATCCTGGCTGGCTCAGAGCCGCTGCCGGGCCGTTCCTGCCAGCCCACACTGGAAGGGCTGTATCTATGCCACTGATTCCGTTCCTGACGACCTGGGCACTCGGCTGGCTGGCCTACCGCGCCGTACAGCGCCAGCAGGCCGGTCTCAGCCCGGTGGGAATTGCTACCGCCTGGGTGCTGGGCGCAGGTGTCGTCCATGCGATCTATTACGTCCATGTGTTGTTTCTGCTGCGCAATCCGCATCCGCTGGTCCTGATCCTGCCGGGTCTCATCGGCCTGATAGACGTCGTGCGTGTCGCCCGCGCGGGACGCTGGCGCGGCTGGCAGCCGTTTCGTGACGCGCCACGTGCCTCGATGCTGCTGGCGGCCTGCCTCGTAGTGATGACGCTTTTGACGGCGATTAACGGCTTTTATCTGGATACGCTGCGCATCTGGCTGGCACGCGCCCAGGCCCTCGACCAACTGCCGGATTATCGTCACGCGATGGAAAACATCTTCTGGCTGTTCCACCCGGAGTACCCGCCGCTATGGAGCCACCAGTACCAGTGGCAGATGCAGTTTGGTGACTCGATGCTGGCGCTCAAGCTGCCGTCGCTCGGTTACTATGTGACGCTGCTGGCGGCGGCGGTGGCGCTGCTGGCGCGCTCGACCCGCAACCCGATACTGTGGACGGTGATCGTAGCGCTGCCGGGGTTGTTCGTGTGGGTGTGGCCCACCGGCACCGCCGATATGCCCCTCAGCGCCTCGGTGACGCTGGGCGTGTGCTGGCTGTTCATCTATCGTGAGAGCCGTGCCGCACGCGACCTGTGGTGCGCAGCGCTGGTTATCGGCCTGCTGACACTTATCAAGAACGAGGGGATACTGCTGGTGGTCTGCCTGCTGGTGCCGCTGGCCCTGGACGCGCTGCGTCCGGCACACCGGGGGCTGGCGCTGCGATCGCTGCTGACAGTGGCCGGGGTCAGCGCCATCTGCGCCTTGAGCTGGCTGCTGCTGGTGTGGTCTGTCGCGCCCGGCATCAGCGATTTTTCGCTGGGAGCGTTCAGTACGGACCAGCTACAGACCGCGCTTGCAGTTGGCGTGCCGGTACTGCTGGACCCGCTGACAGCCGCCGCCTGGCCGCTGATGATCGTCCTGCTGGCGCTGGGTTTCTGGCGTGAGCCGCTGCTGTGGCTGCCGGCACTACTCTACGCGCTGGGGATGCTGTTCGCTTACGCCTTCAGCGTATACCCACCGGGGGTCATGCACCACATCGTACAGAGCTATCACCGCCTGCTGGCGCAGATGCTGCCGCTGGCGCTGATCTACATCATCGGCGCGCTGACCAGCGGCCAGTCGATATATCCATATTTCCGCCGCTACGATGAACAGACCGAGCCGGCATCAGCGGACGCCATCAGCGCAGGCGAACCACACCTTTATCGGTAGCCTCATCGATGCGGTCAGCGGGCACGGCCACCAGCCGCGACTCGCCACGATAATCCAGTGCCAGCGTGGTAAATGTCACCACCTGGCCCCAACCGCGCATTAGCGGCGGCGGCGACGCGATCAGGCGCAGCACCAGCGCCTCGACCGGCCACCAGTCGCGTTTGCTGGTGAAGTGATGC
Organism: uncultured Anaerolineaceae bacterium; assembly: GCA_964639225.1. GTDB lineage: Bacteria > Chloroflexota > Anaerolineae > Aggregatilineales > Phototrophicaceae > CAZXCK01. The sequence continues at coordinate 16,573 of CAZXCK010000035.1, forward strand.
GCCAGCACCAGCGGCGCACTGCGTTTGAGGCGCAGCAGCCCCTTCTGCGCCTGCTGGCGGTAGCGGTCGGCGGTGCGCAGCACATCCGGCGGATAGCCATCCAGCCGCGAGCGAATATGATGGCCGAAGACCGCAGGCGTCATCACATCGATGACCGCCCGGCGGATGCCACGCCGTCCGTTTTCGTCCTGCTGGTCGGTAACAGTCACCTCGGAGACCGCCACACGGCCATCATCCAGCGGAAAGCACTTGATCGACCGTGCGCCCACAAAAGCGGGCGTCCCCCAGCCCTGCCCGCGCGACATGGCGCTGCGCCAGATCAGTTTGAGCGTCTCCGCATCGTAGCCATCAGTGGGCGACGTGAAATTATAACCGCGCTGGTGCCCTTCCATGACGTATTCGATCACCAGGCGGCTGGCGGCCAGACTCATTCGAGGTCTTTCTCCGCTCTGGGGCGTGGGCGCAGCACGTTGAAAAACTGCTTCATCATGGCGCGGATGCCCCGCCCCGTCACCAGACTGCCGTGCGTGATGGCGAACTTATAGCCCACTCGCTCGGCCTGTGCCCGCAGGCGCTTCTGCTCGTTGCGGTAATGCACCATCACATCGTCGAGAGTCATCTGGTCGGCCCACAGGTCGGACTTGTTGACGACGATGAAGAACGCCTTCAGCTTCTTGGATGCCGCCGGTTCGTCGTCGATCATCTGCATCACGAAGTTGAGCGCGTCCTTCTGCAGATGAATGTCGGTGTGGTCCATCATAAAGATGATGCCCCAGGGCTGCACCTCGCGCATGAGTTCCACCCAGTCGGTTTCCCACATGGCGTATTCGCCGCCCACGTCGCGGGCCGGTTTGAGACGCATGTGCGCGTCCCCAATGCGGGCGTTGAAATCCGGGACCACGTCACCGCCGGCGGTGGTGGGGTCCGGCGCGAAGCCGTCGATGTCGTCCATGTTCTGGCGCAGCCACTCGATGAGCGTCGTTTTGCCCACCTGACGCGCACCCAACACGATAAACGGCAAACCGGAGACGCGCACATAGAAGAAATCTTCCAGCACACTGCGCCCCTCGGTGACGGTGCGCGTCACCGTGCTGATCGAGCCAACGACGACGGTAATCAGCGTATCGATAATGTTAGACATTCCACTTTTGTCCTTACAACTGTTCCACTACTCACTGATCCCTTTACGTAGCCATCCGGACTAAAGTTGCTGATTGGCTATCCCAGCCGCTGGCGCAGCCGATCATACTGGCTGTCATCGAGGCTCTGGCGCATGTGCGCCTGTAAGTCTGGCGAGCCTGCCCGCAGACCCTGCTCGCACAGCGCCGTCGCCGTATCGAGGTCGCCGCGCCGGGCCGCCAGCAGCCCCCGGTTGAAAGCGATCAGCGGGTCATCCGGCATCAACTCAGCAGCCTGGATATAGAGCACATCCGCTTCGGCCAGCCGGTCGAGCCGGGCCAGCGCCGCCGCCTGCGCCAGCATCAGCGCGGCGATCATCGGCGTATAGGTCGGGTCCGCGCTATCACCAGCGAAGGTCGCCAGTTGTTCTCGCGCGGCTTCATAATGGAGCAGCGCGGCGTTATCGTCACCGGACTCGGCGGCCAGTTCCGCCGCCCAGCGCTGCCAGCGCCAGTCCACTGGACTCGCCGAAATCCACGCCGCCGCGACCTGCCGCGCCTCATCCAGATGACCGGCCCCACGCAGCAGATTGATGTGACGCTCGGCCAGCCGGGCATGGCGTTGATGGCGTGCGCAGCCGCGCTGCACCGAGGCCAGCGCCTCGTCGATGCGACCCAGGCGCTCATAGATGACGCTGCGCAGCAGATGGTCATCCGGCGACAGCGGACCATCCAGGGTATCCAGGTCATCAAGGGCGGCGCGCAGCGAATTCTCGTCGGAGTGCCGCGCCAGAATGCCAGCGCGCAGCCGCAGCCCTATGTTGCGCCGGATAGGGTCGCCAATCCAGTTCCCCCGCCGCGAGTCGAGTCTCAGGAAACCGTTGAGGGCATCCAGCGCCTCGTTGATCTCGCCCGCACTCAGCCAGGCTTCGGCGGCATCCAGGTCGTCATGCTGATAACGCATCGATCAGCCCCCAGTCAGCGGCAGCCATATGGAGAAGGTCGTTCCCTCACCCGGCTGGCTCTCCAGTGTAATCTCACCGCCATGAATCTCGACGATCTCACGGGTGATGCTCAACCCCAGCCCCACCCCGGAGCTGTAGTCGTTAATGCGAACAAAAGGTTTGAATACCTCTTTCTGCATATTCTCCGGGATGCCGATGCCGGTGTCGCTCACCTTAATCAGCGCCCGCAGCGGTTCGGAGTCGCTGCGTCGCTGGCGGCAGACGCTGACAGTCACCTGGCCACCTGCCGGGGTGTAGTTGATCGCATTCGTCAGCAGATTGGTAATCACCTGCACCAGGCGCGATGGGTCCACATCGATACGCAGCGGATCGCCGCCCGCATGGTAGGTCAGGCCCAGTTCGCGTTGTTCGGCTTCCGGACGCTGTACGTCAACGACCTTTTGCACCAGCTCCTGCAAAACAACCGACTCGCGGTTGAGTGTAATAACACCGTGCTCGAAGCGCGACACATCCAGCAGATCATCGACCAGTTTGCGCATGCGGTCGGTGACGGTATTCATCACCGCCAGATGCTCGTCCAGGTTTTCCGGCTGGCGCTTGATGAGGTAAAGCCGGGTTTTCATGTTGGTGACCGGCGTGCGCAGCTCATGCGACGCGGTGGCGATAAAGCGCGCCTTCTGCGCTTCCAGGCGTTTGGCCGCGCTGACATCGCGCAGCAGCACCACCCCGCCCGCCGGCTGCTGGTCCGCGCCGACAACCTGCGTTGTCACCAGCCGGGCGTCGAAAAACTCGCCGTCTTTGCGGCGCACCCGAATCTCATTGTGCCACAAACCATGCTGCTGCACCTTCTCGCGCAGGCCAGCCAGCATATCACTGCTGGCCGGGTCGTTCTGGTCGATGAGCAGCGAATGCCACTGTGATTGCAGCCAATCGCCGATGGCGTAGCCTGTTAGCCGGACCAGCGGCTGATTGACAAACTGAATATACCCGTTGTGATCGTAATAGATCACACCATCGGCCATCGCGTCCAGGATGGCGCGCAAACGCCCCCGTTCCTGCTCCAGTTCGGCGGTGCGTTCGGCGACACGCTGACTCAGGTCGCTGGCGTGCTGCCGCACCGCCTGGAACAGCCGCGCGTTCTGAATGGCAATGCCCGCCTGATTGCAGAAGGCCAGCAGCCGCTCGGCATGCACCGCCTGGAAATGGTCCGGGTTACTGCTGGCGAGATTGATAAAACCAATCACCCCGCCCTCGGCATGGATGGGCACCCCCACATATGATCGTATCCATTCCCGCCCCTGTCGCTTAATCCACAGGGGGGCGGCCTGCGTATTGGAGATAATCATCGGCTGGCCGGTCTCCAGAATATGGCGCAGGTTAGGCAGTTGGGCAAGCGAGATGCTCTGCTGGTGCATAAGATCGCGCTCGTCACTGGGACAATCCGGGCTGGTGCGCACGCGAATCACCCGTACCTGATCCTGTTTTTCGACCAGCATGATGTTCGTCGTCTCATGCTCTGGGACGACGCGCATGGCATACGTCAGCACCCGATCCAGTACCTCGGTCAGTTCCAGCGACTGCGTCAGCGCCGCCGCGCTGGCGGAGAGCGCCTCGGCCAGCATACGCTGCTCGCGTTCCGCCTGTTCGGCGCGCTGCCGTTCGGTAATCTGTTCGCGCAGGACGGTATTGGCCTGCTGAAGCTCGCGTGTGCGCACATTGACGCGCTGTTCCAGCAGTTCATTGGCCCGCTTGAGCGTGCGTTCGGCAGCTTTACGCTCGGTGATATCGGTACACACGCCCACCAGACTGTACCGGCCATCATTCATCGGCGTGACTTTGACCTCTTCGTGCAACCAGCGAATCTCGCCATCGGCGCGATAAGCGCGGAATTCCTGCTGATAAACCGTCGCGCCGCTGCGTATCATCCGGGTGCTTTTATCGCTCAGGCGTTTTTTGTCTTCGGCGATGATACTGCGCGTCCAGGCTCTGGCATAATTCTCGCCCGGTTCCAGCTCCAGCGGAAGGAAGTTCTGCGCCGCTTCCACGCTGGAAATCTCGATGTTCAGGCGCAGGCGCTCGCCATCGTCGGTGGCGACAGCCGACCACAGCAGACAGTTCGCCCCGGAAATGACGTGATTCAGGCGATCCTCGGCCAGGCGCAGCGCCGTTATGTCGCGGTTGATGCCCACCAGTCCGGTGATCTCCCCGTTATGGTTGTAAAGCGGGACTTTGGTCGTCAACTGCCAGGTTTGATCGCCTTCGGTGTGCATGTTGTGCTGCACGTTGATGATGGACAGGTCTCCGCGTATCAGCGCCTGCTCATCCTGGTAGACGGCCTGCACCTGCTCTGCTGACAGATAATCATAATCAAAGTCCGTCGAGCCGATGACCTCACCGTTGGGCGCGTGGCGACTCATGCGCTGAGTCAGCGCCCGGTTTGCCATGACGATGCGGCTGTCCCGGTCCTTGACGTAGATTTCGTCCGGGATGTTATCCAGCAATGTGCGCAGCAGATTGCGTTCTTCGGCCAGTTCCTGCTCGGCGCGCTGGCGCTCGGCGATCTGCTGGCGCAGTGTCTCGTTGGTCTGGCTAAGTTCGGCAGTACGCTGGCTGACGCGCACTTCGAGTTCATCCACGTGGCGCTGGGCGGCCTCGTGCAGGCGGGCGTTCTGGATGGCGATGCTGGCCTGGTTGGCAAATGCCAGCAAGTGCTCGCCGTGCGTGTCAGTAAACTGGCCCGGCTGGCGATGGTCAACATTTAACAGGCCAATCACGCGAGCTTCAAGGATGATTGGCGCCGTAATCGAAGAGCGCAGCCAGCCAGTGCTGCCCGTTTCAAGCCAGAGTTCGGCGGTGGTGGTATCCTGGATAACGCTGGGACGGCAACTGGTGACAACCAGGCGCATATTCGGGTACTCGTCGATGGGCCAATCGCGCTGCAACCAGCCCGGCGAGACGTTGATCGCTTCATAGCCGCGATGGCCGAATACAGTCGCCACGCCATTGTCGATCAGCATCAGGTTAGTGGCTTCTGCCGGAATAATCCGCGTGACGTTAGCCAGCACACGGTCCACCACCTCATTGAGCTTAAGCGTGCTGTTGATGGCGGCAGCGGTGTCGCGCAGGGCTTCGGCCAGGCGTCGCTGTTCGCGCTCCGCCTGTTCGATCTCGTAGCGCCGGCTGACATCCCGCACGAAATTGAGCAAAGCGCGCCGCCCTTCGTAGATAAACAATCGGCTGCTGATTTCGCCCGCAATGACCAAGCCATTTCGGGTACGGTAGCCCATCTCATAGACAAAGTGACCGCTGCTGGACATTTCCTGAAGAATCGCCGGGGCCATCTGCGAATCTTCCCCTGGCACTTCCACCGCAGAATATGGCATCCGCAGCAGTTCCTCGCGGCTGTAGCCCAGCCACTTAACCGCCCGCCGGTTGACATCCAGAATGGCGTCGGCTGCCGGGTCCACAATAAAAATCGCCTCAGTGGCCGCGTCGAACAACTGCTGGTAGCGTGCTTCGCCTTCGCTGAACGGCTGTCCCTTGCCAGGATGATAGTTGCGCAGATCGCGAACGCGCAGCAGGTTATCCAGGCGGCGCAGCAGCAGCGCCTCGTGAACAGGATGCACCACACAATCATCGACGCCAGCAGCCAGCGCATGACGCAGCATATCGGGATCGTTATTGATAATGCCCAACAGCACAATCTCGTGACCGCCGGGCCTGGCTCGAATCTGCGCGCAGGCCGCCAGTGGATTGCCTTCCTTCATGCGCGTGTCCACGATAACGACGTCGGGGCGCTCTTGCCGGTAGACGGCAATTGTAGAAATCACATCAGTCGCCACCGTGACATGATAACCAGCCGCTTCCAGAATGGCTTTGATCTGCTGATTTTCATCGGGATCACTGGTAGCCAGGAGTATATTCACCATTTGAGCAACTTCAGAAATGCCGTCCATAACATCAAAACCCAGCTTTGCTGCAAAACAAGCCTATAATTATAGTACATGCATCTTCAGATACCAGTAATTGAGAAGACGGCAGCCTGTCGGATTTTATACATAATTAATAAAACAAAAAACGGCGCGTGGGGGCGCGCCGTCTGGTTCGCGTTTGTGTCTGGTTCAGGCGGTGGTAGACGTGACGCTCAACTGGGCCAGTTGGCGGCGCTGCATAAAGCGCGCCATGCGCTCCAGCGCCCGCTCGATGTTCTCGTAAGACGCCGTATAGCTGGCGCGAATAAAACCAGCGCCGCTGTCGCCGAAGGCGCTGCCCGGCACCACCGCCACGCGCTCTTCGCGCAGCAACTGCTCGCAGAACGCCTCATCGGTGAGGCCGGTCCCACGAATGTCCGGGAAACAGTAGAACGCGCCACGCGGTTCGAAACACGGCAGGCCCAGGCTGCGGAAACCATCAACGATCAAGCGGCGGCGGCGGTCATAGTCGGCCACCATCGTCTGCACGTCCGCTTCGCCGTATTGCAGGGCTTCCAGCGCGGCCACCTGACCGATAGTGGGCGCGGACATAATCAGATACTGGTGCAGCTTGCGCATGGCTTCCATAATGGCCGGGGGCGCGGTCGCATAGCCAATGCGCCAGCCCGTCATGGCGAAGGCTTTGCTAACGCCACTCAGCAGAATGGTGCGCTCATACATGCCCGGCAGCGCCGCGAAGCAGATATGCTCCACGCCGTATACCAGACGCTCGTAAATCTCGTCGGAGATGACCACCAGATCGTATTTCTCAGCGACGGCGGCCACTTCCAGCAGATGCTCGTGCGTCAGCACGGCCCCGGTGGGATTGTTGGGGTAGCTGATGAGAATGGCTTTGGTGCGCGGAGTCACCGCCGCTTCCAGTTCGGCCCCGGTGACCTGGAAATCGTGCTCCACGTAAGAGTTGACCATCACCGGTACACCACCCGCCATCTCGACAGCGGCGGGATTGGCGACAAAACACGGCTCCACCACCAGCACCTCGTCGCCGGGGTCCAGGATGGCCTTGAGCGCCAGATACAGACCCTCGCTCACACCGACGGTAATCAGCGCCTGTTCGTTCGGATCATAGTGGATTCCGTACAGACGTTCGATATAATCACAGGCAGCCTGGCGCAGTTCCGGCATACCGGAGTTGGCCGTATAGCCGGTGCGCCCGGCTTTAAGCGAGTCAACGCCTTTTTGAATGATGTGGTCGGGCGTAACGAAATTCGGCTCGCCAATGCCCAGGGTAATCACATCTTCCATGGTGGAGGCGATGTCGAAATAACGACGGATGCCGGACGGGCGAAGTTTGGCTACATTTTGGGATACGAAATTGCGCATGAACGATCAGTCCCTGATACGATTCCCACGATGTGGGGCGATAAACCGTCTCTAACGGTATCATAGACGGCGGACGTTTGCATCACGCAGTTCACATCAAAACGTTTTGGAGTTCTCCGACAGTGTGTAGGAAAGAGTCGGTTTTATGGATAACCTGAGCAGTATTCTTGTGGCCGTATGCGGCGTGGGTGTGTTGTGCTGCGGCGGCGTGGGGCTGGCCCTGCTGACGCTGGGGCGCGGCGTGGCGCTGCCACTGCTGGCCGGTGTACTCAGCGCTCTGCGCGGCATCACCGAAATGCCCGGCGGCGGCAGCGATGACGGCGACGTGATCGACACACCTTATAGCCAGCAATCCGCCCAGAGTACGCGACGCGGCCTGCGCGAGCGCATCCACGCGGCCAACGACGAGTTTAACCGCGCGCTCCGGGGCGAACGCCCCACCAGCCAGCGCGATTCATCTGTGCCCAACCGCCCCTCACTGAGGCGTCCGCGCTCGGCTTTTGACGACCCGCCCGACTCCGATGATCTGCGCCGCAATCCAGGCCGCCCACGCCGCGATACGCGCCGCAGCGAACAACACGACGACGAAATTTTTGGCGGGATGTTCGACGAGTAGCCGCGCTCCAGCGGAATTGAACACACAGGACACAGAATTACATGGATAAACGCCTGTTACGCGAAGCGCGGGCAGCGCGGCGCGCACTCGCCATGTCGGTGGGGTTGAGCCTGGTCGTCGGCGCGCTGATGATCGGCCAGGCGCATCTGTTCAGCACAATAGTTGACGATATCTATATGAATGGGCGTACGCTGGCCGATGTAAGCGGCCTGCTGCTGGCACTGGCGGCGCTCATCGCCGGGCGCGGGCTGGCGACGTGGGGCAGCAGCGCCACCGCGCACTTTGTGGCGGTGCAGGTCAAAAGCGACCTGCGGCGGCGGTTGCTGGCGCACATGATGGCGCTGGGACCAGCTTATGCCCGCAGCGAGCGCAGCGGCGAACTGGTCAACACAGCCACCGAAGGCATCGAGTCGCTGCACGCCTATTTCGCCGACTATCTGCCCGGCCTGTTGACGGCGGCGCTGGTCCCGCTGCTGATTCTGGTGGTCATCTTCCCCCTCGATCTGATGACCGGCTTTGTGCTGCTGCTCACCGCGCCGCTGATCCCGCTGTTTATGATACTCATCGGACGGGTGGCGGGGGCTGTCGCCCAGCGCCAGTACGGCGCGCTCAGTCGTATGAGCGCCCACTTCCTGGACGTGATGCAGGGCCTGACCACGCTAAAGCTGTTCAACCGCAGCCGCCGCCAGGTGGAGACAATCCGCCGCATCACTGACCAGTTCCGCGAAACCACGATGGGCGTGCTGCGCATCGCCTTTATCTCGGCGCTGGCGCTGGAACTGCTGGCGACCCTCAGCGTGGCGATCGTGGCCGTCGAGGTGGGCGTGCGGCTGCTGGACGACGGCCTGCCGTTTCAGCAGGCGCTGTTTCTGCTGGTGCTGGCCCCGGACTACTACCTGCCGCTGCGGGCGCTGGGCACGAAGTTCCATGCCGGGACCGAGGGAGCCGCCGCCGCCGAGCGCATCTTCGCCATCCTGGAGACGCCCACCCCGCCTCAGCCGCAGCAGGTGCAGCCCATCCCGCAGACTCTGCATATCCGCTTTGACGATGTGCGGCTGGCCTACGACGACGGCGAGCGTCCGGCCCTCAATGGCGTGACGTTCGAGTTACCGCCAGGAAACCGGGTGGCGCTGGTAGGACCAACCGGCGGCGGCAAGAGCACGGTCGCCGGGCTGCTGCTGCGCTTTCTGGAGCCAGACAGCGGCACAATTCATGTAGGCGACACGCCACTCTACGCCATCGACGCGGCGGCATGGCGGCAACAGATCGCCTGGGTGCCGCAGCAGCCGTATCTGTTTAACGCCAGCATCGCCGACAACATCCGCCTGGGCCGTCCCGACGCGCCGCTGGACGCCGTCATCGCGGCGGCACAGCAGGCGGGCGCGCACACATTTATCAACGCGCTGCCGCAGGGCTACGAGACCATCGCCGGGGAGCGCGGCGCGCGCCTCAGTGGCGGGCAGGCGCAGCGTATCGCCATCGCCCGCGCCTTCCTCAAAGACGCGCCGCTGCTGCTGCTCGACGAGGCCACGTCCAGCCTGGACCCGGAAACCGAGGCCGTCATCGAGGCGACGCTGGCCCGGCTGATGCAGGGGCGTACCTCGCTGGTCATCGCTCACCGACTGAGCACCGTCTATCAGGCCGATCACATTCTGGTGATGGCTGGCGGGCGCATCGTGGACCAGGGCACGCACGACGATCTGCTGGCGCGCTCCGGTATTTACCGCGATCTGGTCAGCGCCTATGGAGAGGCGAAACCATGACGACAAACCCCACCTCCCGCCGCACCTTTCGCCGTCTGCTGCGGCTGGCGCTGCCATTCTGGCGTGGCATGCTGTTCTCGGTGCTGCTGGGCGCGGCAACCATCGCCAGCAGCATCGGCCTGATGATGACCTCGGCCTGGCTAATCTCCAAAGCCGGTTTGCAACCGTCCATCGCCGATTTAGGCGTCGCTCCGGTGATGGTGCGCTTTTTCGGCATCTCACGCGGCATCTTCCGCTACGTGGAGCGCCTCGTCTCGCATCAGGTGACGTTTCGCCTGCTGGCGCAGGTGCGCGTGCATTTCTACAGCGCCATCGAGCCGCTGGCCCCGGCCCGCCTGGCGAAGTATCGCAGCGGCGATCTGCTGGGGCGCGTGGTGGCCGATGTCGAATCGCTGGAAAACCTGTATATCCGCGTGCTGGCGCCGCCGCTGGTGGCGCTGCTGATCGGCGGGCTGGTGACGCTGATCGCGCTGGGCTTCGATGGGCTGGTGGCGCTGGTGCTGCTGGCATCGCTGGTAGCGTCGGGGACCGGCCTGCCGCTGCTGGCCTGGAGCCTGAGCCGAGGGCCGGGCCGCGACGTGGTGCGCGCCCGTGCTGAACTCAACGCGGTGCTGGTGGATAGCATCCAGGGGCTGGCCGATACGGTCGCCTACGGGCGCGAAGCCGCCCAACTGGCCGCACTGGACATCATCAACGAGCGCCTGGACGCGCGCGAGCGCCGCCTGGGCCAGCTCGACGGCCTGCAAACCGGTCTGATGGCGCTGGCCATGCATCTGGCGGCGCTGGCCGTGCTGATCGCCGCCATTCCGCGAGTAGAGCCGATCTACCTGGCGACGCTGGCCCTGGGCACGCTGGCCGCTTTCGAGGCCATCATCCCGCTGGCCCCGGCGGCTCACCATCTGGGGCTGACGCTCCAGGCCGGCGAACGCCTGCTGGAAATTACCGACACAGCGCCCGCCGTCCACGACCCGCCCACACCCGCCCCGCCGCCCACACGGGCCGCGCTGCGCGTCGAGAACCTGACGTTCCGCTATCATCCGCTGGACCCGCCCGCGCTGGACGGCGTGAGTTTTGATCTGCCGCCGGGCAAAATCGTGGCGGTGGTGGGTCCGAGCGGCGCGGGAAAATCGACGCTGGCCAACCTGCTGCTGCGCTTCTGGGATTACGACAGCGGCAGCGTCCAGCTCGACGGGCGCCAACTGCGTGACTATGCGCAAGCGGACGTGCGCGCCGCCATCGGTGTGATGACGCAGCGCACGCACCTGTTCAACACCACTATCCGCGAGAATATCGCCATTGCCCGCGACGGCGCGGATGAAACAGCGGTGATTGAGGCGGCACGGCGTGCCCGCGTCCATGACTTCATCGCCCGGCTGCCGCAGGGCTACGCGACCTTCGCCGGCGAGGGCGGCCTGAGCCTGAGCGGCGGCGAGCGCCAGCGCATCGCCCTGGCGCGCGTGCTGCTCAAAGACGCGCCGCTGACCGTGCTCGACGAGGCCACCGCCAACCTGGACGCCGTCACCGAGCAGGCGGTGCTGGAGTCAATCTACGAGACGCTGGGCGACCGCTCGCTGCTGCTGATTACGCACCGGCTCACGCTGCTGGACCGCGCCCATGAGATCATCGTGCTGGAACGGGGGCGCGTCGTCGAACGCGGCACGCACCAGCAGCTTGTCGAGGCGAATGGACTGTACACACGGCTGTGGAACGCGCAGCGTCGGTTACTACATAGTGACATTGAGGTGCCTTAACCGGTTATGTTCATAGGTCTGACGTTGGTTGTTACGAAGGCCACACTGTGTTAAATTTGCAACAAGCTGCAACAAGTGATCCTGTTACCGAGGAGCGCCACCCTATGACTACCCCGCCCCAGCCTGCCCCTAAACGCCAGATACGGCTGGAAATACCGAATAACCTGAACGCGACTTACGCCAACGCCGTTGTCATCAGCCAGACTCACAGCGAGATCATTATGGATTTCACCCAGGTGATGCCCAACGACCCGCGCGCGCGGGTGCAGTCGCGCATCGTCATGACACCGGCCAACGCCAAATCCATGATGCAGGCGCTGCAAAAGAACCTGGAACACTTCGAGGCCCGGCATGGCGAGATCAGCCTGCCGCCGCGTCCGGCATCGCTGGCCGACCAGCTTTTTAACAGCATTCGCCCGGAATCGGAAGACGATGATGACGGCGACACAAACGGAAAAGACGAGTAATCCACTGTGACCGACGAACTGAACGCCATCTCCGACAGTATCCGTGCTTACCTCACAGCCCAGACCGAAGCCCGCGACCGCGCCATCAGCCGATCCCGCGAACTGATTCGCCACTGCGCCGAAGCCATCCGCGCCATCCACCGCCGCGACTGGGATACCGCCGACGCGCGCCTGGCAACCGTCCGCGAAACAGCGAACCTGCTGCGTGAAGACGTGGCCGGCTACCCCGACCTGTATCATACCGGTTACACCAGAGACGCCCTGAAAGAGGTTGTCGAAGCGTTTGTGACCTACGCCATCATTCGCGGACAGCCGCTGCCTACGCAGGAATCGCTGGATGTCGAGCCAGCGACCTATCTCAACGGGCTGGCCGAGGCCGCTACCGAACTGCGCCGCTTTATCCTTGACATCATGCGCCGCACCGACGCTCACAGCGCCGAGGCCGAGCGCCTGCTGGACTGGATGGACGCCATCTACGATCAGTTGGTGACGTTCGATTTCCCCGACGCCATCACCAACGGTCTGCGCCGACAGACCGACGTCGTGCGCGGTGTGCTGGAACGTACACGCGGCGACCTGACTCACAGCCTGCGCCAGCAGCGCCTGCAGGACGCCCTGGCGCATTTCGAAGCGCGGGTCATTAGTGCTGAGGATAAGCAATAGAGTATAAGTTAGGACATCTTATAGGACAAAATGGCGGAATAGATATACAATGGTAAACAAATGACTGGGGCAGACGACTTGGGAACAGATCGATTTGCCTTTATGTGTATCTTATTGAAGTGTCTGAACACTAGCTGAATGCGGGATGACTCACCATGTCTGCATACGTTATACCCAATGATCTCTCAGACCGCTGCCGTGACGATGACTGGTTGAACGAAAACGCTGATAAGCTCTACACCCATATCGAACGTGACATCCGCCATCGTGATACGCTTGAGCGTGGTGTCGGCAACCTGCTCACATTGTTCCCGTACCTGCTGCGCCGCGAAGACCTGCTGCGCTGGGGCAAATTGCTGCGCCAGGCGATGCGACTGTCACCCCAGGTACGAAAAGATGAAAACAACAGCGAGCGGGTGTGGGTCCAGCCAGAAGACAGTATTTTCCTGATGGTGCGCCATCATTACGCCCGACCACTGCCGACCCGACGTCGGCGCCGGGAACGGATGGAACCGTCGGAAATTCTTGAGATTTACCTGCTGCTGCTGGTCGGGCACGGCTATATGGATACCCTGACGCCAGAGCGAGTCAGCGACCTGATGCGTCTGGCGCGAGCGGTCAATGACCCATATCTGTCTGCCAAGTTTTACCAGATACTGGCCTTTACCTATAATCGCTGGCGGCACCTGGACCAGGCGCTGGATGCCGCCTGGGTCGCTTATCACTATTTCAATCGCCACGACGACCCGCTCGAAATCGGACTGACGGCCTACGCCATCGCCGAGTCCTATCACCTGCAGGAGAACTGGCCGGAGTCGATCCGCTGGTTGCAGGTGTCCCGGCATCAACTGGACCGGACGGCCTATACGTTGCAGAATGGCATGATATCGCTGGAACTGGCAAGCCAACTGCTGTGCGCCGAGGACTTCGCCGCCGCCGAAGCACATGCCAGGGAAAGCGCACAGCACTTCCAGACGCTGGACCTGTCATCCTATCTGGCGGTGGCCTATTACTATCAGGCGCTGGCGCATATCTTCCAACGCAATTACGACGAAGCCCGCGAGTACCTCAACCGGTCACTGACCCTGTACCAGACCATCGGCAGCGAGGAAAAAGCGATTACCGTCGGTTATATGCTGGCGTTCACCGAGGCATCCGCCGGTTACAAGAATAAGGCGCTGCAATACCTGTATCACAATCTGGAAAGGCTCAACACACTGCCAGCCAGCAAATGGCAGGACAACCAGCGCAGCCGTATCGAAAAGCTGATCCAGGCGATACAGGGCAACAAGGACATCGCCACCATCGGCAGTTAGTGACCCGTAACACACAAAGCTCGCCGGTTAAGCGGGCTTTGTGTCGGTTCCGGGTTGGTATCACCTAATCATCATCATCCAGAGTGAAGCCAATTTTGACCGTTACCTGCCAGTGCTGGATATCACCCTCTTCAATCTGACCGCGAATCTCGGTGACTTCGAACCAGCGCATATTGCGGATGGTCGCTTTGGCCCGACTGACCGCGTTGCGCACGGCCTGATCCACACCGTCGGGGGAAGAACCGGTTAATTCGATTTTTTTGTACACATGGTCGGCCATAATCAACTCCTTTTCACTGAGCAAATCTATCCACACCACCGGGCGGCGCTTCCAGCCCGGTTATGCCTACTATGAGACACTTTGATTAAAAGCGCGTGAAACTGGTGTGTCTCAGCCGTGTGTGATTTGGTCATAGAGCGCGTCCAGTTCGCTGGCACTGAGGAATCCGTCGGCGGCACCGGCCACTCCGATCTTGTATGAGGCAAAAACGACCGCCTTGCGCAGCGACAGATACGGGTCGCGGGTGCGGGCATACAGATGAACAAACGCCGAGAACAGCGCGTCACCAGCACCGATGGAGCTAACCACCGGTCGAGTATAGATCGACGGGACGCGCTCGATGGTTTCGTCGGCGCGGACGCCCAGCAGCGCGCCTTCCCCACCCAGGCCGATGACCACCACCGGCGCCGGATAATGCTGCCACACCTGATGTATCCATTCTTCCGGGGTACACGGCAGGTTCTCGTGACTCTGGAACAGAATGTCCGCATTGGCCATGTAGTCGCGGTTGTAGGGGTCGTGAATGTCGCTGATGGCGTGTATATCGGTGGCGATGGGCACGCCTGCGGCGCGGGTCGCGGCCAGCATGGGCCGGGCAAAGTTGATGTTGCACAGCACGGCCAGATCAGCGCCAGCCAGCGCCTGCTGGAAACGCTC
>CAZXCK010000036.1:0-31475 GCA_964639225.1 uncultured Anaerolineaceae bacterium
CCGCTGCCAACAGAACTGATCTCTTTTTCATTTCCACTGTGCTGACGCTTTTTTGATACAATAGCTCCATGTTTGCCTTATATGAGAGACCGAGCCTTCAGCATATGCTGATCTGGACGGTAGCGGTGTTGCTGCTGCTGGCGTTTGGATTGCGGGTATTACTGCTTGCTGATCAGGCGGTGTGGTGGGACGAAGCCTGGTCGGTGTGGACGGCTTTGCAGCCATTCGCCGATGTAACGGAAATCACTGCCCGCGATGTGCATCCACCGCTGTACCAGTGGCTGCTGTTCGTTTGGGTTCGCCTGGCTGGAATCAGTGAGTTCGCCATACGATTGCCTTCCGTGTATGCGGGTGTTATCAGCGTGACGCTCATCTATGAGCTGGCGCGGCGCATCGGTGGTGTGCGCGCTGGTTTGCTGGCGGCGCTGCTGGCGAGCATTTCGACTCTGCATATCGCCTGGTCGCAGGAAGCGCGCATGTACGCCCTGGCGGCGACCTTTACCGCGCTGGCGGCTTATGCTTATCTGCGTTTGGATGTGCGCGGGTCGCGCTGGTGGTTCCTGCTGGTGATCGGCGGCAGCGGCGCAGCCCTGAGCCAGTATCTTGGTGGCTTGGCGCTGGTGATCCTCAACCTGCATTGGCTGCTGACGCTGCGACAGCGCCCGCTCGCTTTTCATCGCCGCTGGCTGCTGGCGATGATGGCCTGTGTGCTGCTGGTCGGCGTGTGGATGCTGTTTGCGATCGGACTCATCCGCACCGATGGTGGTCCGGCTGTCTTTGACCCCTTGTTTGTCTTTCATCTGGTGGCGACGCTGTTCGCGGTGGGGCAGTCTGCCTTTCTTAACGATTACACCGTCATCACGCTGGTGGTGAGTGCGATTTTTCTTGTCGGGCTGGGTCTGCTGCTGCGAGCCGACCGGCGTGCGGGTCTGCTGATTCTGCTGGCGGCGCTACTGCCGCCACTGGCCGTGACGCTGCTCAGTGTGCCGTTTAATCCGTTTTATGCCCCCGCACCCGAAGAACGCTACTTCGTTATCTTCGCGCCGTTGGTGCTGGCCGGATTTGGGCTGGCGCTGGACCGGCTGTTTCGCCTGAGTCGCCCGTTGGGAGCGCTGGCGGCACTGACTCTGCTGCTGATCTATGGCGGGGCGCTGCTGGATCGCCTTGATGCGCGTTACTATCGTGATGATTACGCCAGCCTGATGGCGACAGTCAGCGCGCTGGCCCGCCCTGAAGAACCGATTTTCTTTACCTCAGGCGATCGCCATCCGCTGGTGTATTATCACCTGGAGCGCGCCGCTGGTGATATCCAGGTGCAGCACGTGCAGCCGATTTCCGCCGCTGCGCTTGAGTCGCTGGATGTGCCGCGTTTCTGGTTGGTGCGCATTGAAGCACATCTGGATTCTGCCAGCGATGGCTTCGTCGCCTGGGCCGATGCCAATTACACGCGCGCGCTTGATATTCCGGTCGATTATAACGGTCTGATACTGTATACGCGCACGTCTGTTGATGTGGCCGACCTGGGTGCTGATGTATGGATTATGTCGCCGGCGCGTGAGTTGAGGCCAGGGGATGAGGCCCGCATGGGCGTTCCTGGTGGTAGCACGGTGCAGTTGTTGCGTGATGATCGTGTGCTCGCTGAGGATTATGCCGATTCATGGCGGCTGGCCGCGTTCCCGATCTATGCCGCTTTCCCACCGGGTGATTACACACTGCTCACAATTGCTCAGCGTCAGACCTTCCGCGTGACCCACAGCCAGCCCGAACCGGCGAATCCGCCGGAAAACGTCGATACGCCGCTGGGACCGTTACGCCTGCTGGGCTACGAGCTGGACCGGGCACGCCTCCGTGCTGGCGAGTCGCTGGCGCTGACTCTATACTGGCGGGCCGATGAGCGACGTTACGCAAATTACACAGTGTTCGCCCAGTTGGTCGGTCCGTTTAACCCGACAACCGGTTCGCCGGTATGGGCGCAGCATGACGGTTATCCCGCCGACACGCCGACCTCAGCCTGGTGGCCTGGCCTTACCGCCGCCGACGCGCGCCAGCTCACCGTACCGGCAGACGCACCGCCCGGTGATTATACGCTCATCGCCGGTCTGTATACGCTGGAGACGGGCGAACGTCTGCTAACACCTGACGGAGCCGATCATATTGTGCTGGGGCGCGTCGTGGTCGAATGACGGACGTTGAGGCCGCGCAGATGCAGCGTTGGTGTTGGCGGCTGGCGCACGGATGTATGCGTGTGCCAACTGTGGTAAACTGGCGCGGTAGCTTTTCGTTAACGAAAATCAGGAGATTTGTATGCGTTTCTGGTACCGTATCGTTGTGGTGATGATGAGCCTGGCTTTGTGGCCAAGCACTGCTCCGGCTGTCGCTCAGGAAGGCCCTTCCGGCACACCGGAAGAGATTTGCGCGGCGGCAGAACCGGCAGAGGAACCAGCCACCCGCGAATATGATGCCCCTGAAAACGTGCTGGAGCCGGACCTGGATTACCGGGCTGTCTTCTGCACTGAGACCGGACCGGTTTATGTGGACCTGTTCGAAACGCTGACGCCGGTGACCGTCAACAGCTTCGTGTTCCTGGCTCAGAACGGTTACTACAACAACACGACCTTTCACCGCGTGCTGGAAGATTTCATGGCCCAGGGCGGCGACCCGACGGCGACCGGCATCGGGGGTCCCGGTTATCAGTTCCAGGACGAGGTGTTGAGCTTTATACGTTTCGACCGGCCTGGCCTGCTGGCGATGGCCAACACCGGACCGGCTACTAATGGCAGCCAGTTCTTCCTGACGACGGCCATCACCGACTGGCTGGACTTCAACCATACGATCTTCGGTGAGGTGCTGACCGGCCAGGATAACGTCGATAATCTGCCGCTGCGTGACCCGGATACGGCCACCACGCCCGGTCCAGCTCTCAACACGGTGGTGATTGTCACCGATCCGGCGGCGGTTGAGGCCGATTACGAAGTGCCGGAGCGCGCCACTTCTGATGATATGCTGGCGGCGTTTGATGAGATTCCCGAACTGCCGGGTGTTACCTTAGACGAGACGGTGACCGGTGTCGCGGAGACGGCTGACTTTGTGCAGCAGATCGCCGAACCGGTTCGTGACGATGTGGCAGATTATCTGGCGCGCCACGATCATCAGTATACGGCTACCGTGCAGCACATCAACGACACCTGTAATCTGGCCGAAGCGCCCTTTGGCATGATCGGTTATCGGATTCACGTGTTCGACACACCGGAAGCCGCCACAGCCGCTGTGGCCGATACCGATTTGGTGCAGCTTCTGGCGCAGGGCGAGGCGGTCGAAGTCATGGAGACGGACTTCGCGGCCCAGCCGGTCTATAGCTGGCCGACGGTTAACTGCGAGTTCGACTCCACCCATGCGGTGATGATTACCCGCAACGGGCGCTTTATCACCGTCGCCGAGAGCATCTTCCCGGAAGGCAGCGAATTCCCGGCTGATTTGTGGCTGTACCAGTTGGTCCGCTTTCAGGTTTACGAGAACATCCTGGGTGACGTCCTGCGCCGCGAGGTCGTGCGCTGATCGGTTCGCAGACAGGGTAGGTGTGGTATGCGTGACGACAAACAATCGAATCTAGGACTGCTGATCGACTGGATTACCCGGCGCGGTCCGGCGGTGATCTTCATGCGTGTCGCCATGCAGATCAGCCGGATTGTGCTGGGCAGGCCGATCTATCGCTACAGCGAGATTGTGCCTGGTGTGTACGTCGGTGGGCAGCACCGCAAACACGGGCTGATGTCGATGCGCGCCGAGGGTATTACGGCGGTCGTGAATCTGCGTCGCAGTGACGACACCAAACGCGGCGTCGCGCCGGAACGTTATCTGCATCTGCCCACGACGGACAACACTGCCCCCTCTGCGGACGCGCTCCACGCGGGGGTTCAATTCATCGCCGGCGAACTGGCGGCGGGTGGCAAGGTGTATATTCACTGTGGGGTCGGGGTCGGGCGCGCGCCGACGATGGCGGCGGCTTATCTGGTGAGCACCGGTCTGACTCCGCTGCAGGCCTGGAAGAAAATCCGCGATACACGCCCGTTCATCTGGCCGCTGCGTGGGCAGTATCGCAGCATTGAGGAATATGCGCGTGCCTATGGTTCGCCTGAGGACCAACCACTAGCCGTGGATGAGCGTTCCGGTGTCGATCTGCCCCCGGAGCGCCCGCCCAAGTAAAGCCGGTTGGCGTCCGTCCAGGATGTGAACCGTCAGGCCGGGCCGCGTCCCCGCCAGGTCCAGCATGTCGCGGACTTTGGTCAGCATGCCGCCGGTGACATCGGTGCCGCTGGAACCGCCCAGTGCGCTGGCGTATCGCTCGATGTTAACCGGTGTGATCTCCGGGATGATCGCGCCGTCAGCGTCGTAAACACCTTCGACCTCGCCCAGCAGCAGAATTCGTCCAACCGGGAGATGCGCACTCAGGTGGTGCATGATCGTCTCAGTGGAGATGATCGTACCACCGCGTACATCGTCCAGGGAGACATCGCCGTGAACCAGAGGCACCAGCCCATGAGCGAGCGCTGCCCGTACCGGATGCAGCGCCATCTCGACCAGCCGGCCATCCTGGCAGCGGGCCGAAGCTGACGGCTGTAAGCGCCACACGGGTACGCCTGCCTGGTGGAGCGATTCGCTGACCAGGCCGCTGAGGCGGGCTGCGACAGTCGCTACCTCGGTGAAGCCGCGCCACTGCTGCGGCGTGTTTACGCCATCGATGGTCCCGTGCTGGCTGGCGGCCACATGCCCGAACGAGCCGCTGCCGTGTCCCAGCAGCAGTTGTAAATTCGGCGTGTCGGCCAGCGCCCCGGCGATCTCCGCCGCCAGCCGGTCCATGACCTCGGCACGGAAGGTGTTTTCCTGGTTCTTGTCGGTGATGAGCGAGCCACCCAGTTTGACGAAGGTCAGCATGTGGCGATCCCCTGTATGTTAGTGGTTAGCCGGTTCGACGATGGTGATGAAGGCGCGGCTCGCCCCGGCATCGAGCAGGGCGCGGCGGATCGTCTCTGCCTGGTGGATCTGGTCCGGTGGGACCAGCGCGATCATGTTGCCGCCGCGCCCACCACCGGAGAGCTTGGCGCCCAGCGCGCCAGCGGCGCAAGCCGCCTTTACAAGATGGTCGAGCGAAGGCGATGAGACGGTCAGCGTTTGCAGATGTTGGTGGTTTTGTATCATCAGCGGGCCGAGCGCGACGATATCGCCAGTGGTGATAGCTGTGCGGGCCTGCCGGGCGATGTTGCCAATGGCTTGCAGCACGGGCTGGATGCGCTGCGGTTCGCTTTCAACCAGTTGGCGCACATCACCGACAGCGACGCGCGTCAGCGAGGCTTCACCGGTGTCAGCCACGACCAGTGTCAGCGGGCGGGCGATGGGCAGAATCTCGATGTCACAGCCGCGCACGAAGTACACCGGCTGCTCGTAGACGATTACCGTGTTGTCGATGCCGCTGGGTGTACCGTGATAGGTCTTTTCGATCTCAAAGACGATGGTGTTCAGTTCGCGTTGCGGCAGATCGTAGCCGACTGCCGCCGCCACCGCCCGCGCCAGCGCCGCCGAGACCGCCGCACCGCTGCCCAGGCCGCTGGCCATCGGAATGGTCGACTCCAGTGTGATGAGGGCGTTGGGTGGGGCCGCGTCCAGCCGCTGCAGAACCAGCCGCGCCGTCAGAGCCAAAGCGCTGTCCACCAGATCACTTTCCAGGTTGATCGGTAGCACCTGATCCAGGTCAACGGAGCGAATGCGCAGGCCGTCGCCCCGGTCGTTGTGGACGGTGGCGGATGCGCGTAACGTCGAGACGGGGGCGGCGATCGCTGGCTGACCGTGTACAACAGCATGCTCGCCGAACAGGATGATTTTAGCGGGGGCGCTGACAGTGAGGCTCATAGCATGTCTGGCACAATGTACAGGATGACGATAAAGGTCAGGCCGAAGGCCACCAGCGTCAGTTGCAGCGGGCGGTCCTTGAGCAGTACCTCGTCAGGCGCGCTGCCCTCGCCGCGCACATGGATGAGATACAGATAGCGAAACAGGCCATACATGACGATGGGCACGGTCAGCAGCGCCAGATTGGTGCCGTCGGTTGGTTTCTCGATGGTGTACAGCGTGTAGGTGATGAGTGTGCCGGTGGTGACGACGCGCAGCATGTCGTCAATAAGTGGAATGTTGTATTCCTGGAAAATCTGGCGCACGTTGACGGCGCCATCGCCCAGCGTCAGCAGTTCCTGGCGACGCTTGCCGATCGCCAGGAAGAGCGCCAGCAGGCCGGTGCAGGCATACAGCCAGGGAGAGAAGTTTTCTACCTGGATAACGACCACGCCGGCTGCTACCCGCAAAATAAAGCCGATCATCAGCGTCAGCACGTCGATGATGACCATGTGCTTGAGTTTGAACGAATAGAATAGTTGCAGCACCAGATATATAGCCAGGATGCCTGCCAGCGGCGGACTGAGCCACAGTGCCAGCGACAGCGACACCAGCGGGATCAGCACGGCGGCGACGGTCGCTACCCGGACGGGCAGCCGCCCGGACGGAATGGGCCGGTTGCGTTTGGTGGGGTGTTCGCGGTCGCTGTTGACATCGACCAGATCGTTGATGATGTAAACGGTCCCGGAAACCATGCAAAACAGTACAAACGCGGCAGAGACCCGCAAGAACGGCTCCAGAATGAACAACTGGCCGTCGAAAACGAGAGCCGGAAAGACAAAGAGCAGGTTCTTTGTCCATTGTTTGGGGCGCATGGTGCGGATGAGGCCGGTGAAGGCGCGCAAAGTGTACTCCAGGGGTGTGTGTCCAGTATCAACCAATGGTGATTATATCACCGGGGCCGGGCAGGACAATCCTGCGTCTGTCCGTATCGGATGAACTGGTCTTGCGTTCCGGGCGAGTTGGATATACCTTAAGGCAGCGTCTGATACTGACCCGGAGATAATCGACCGTGAGAGCTGCAACTGCCCGCGCCCATTCCAACATCGCTTTTATCAAATACTGGGGCAACCTGGATGACTCCCTGCGCCTGCCTGCTAACCCCTCGCTGAGCATGAATCTGGACGGACTCTATACTGAGACGACCGTCACCTGGGACGAGGCGCAGGAGTCCGATACGCTGGTGCTTAACGGGCAGACCGCCCCGGATGCCGCCCGCCAACGTGTGGCGTATCACCTGGATGCGCTGCGCCAACGCCTGGACCTGTCCGGTTATGCGCGCGTCGAATCGATCAATAATTTCCCGATGGGTGCGGGCATCGCGTCGTCGGCGTCGGCGTTCGCGGCGCTGACGGTGGCGGCGGTGGTCGCTGCCGGTCTGGAACTACCTGAGCGCGATTTAACCACGCTGGCCCGGCTGGGGTCGGGGTCGGCGTCGCGGTCGGTACCCGATGGCTTCGTCATCTGGCATGCGGCCAATACACACGACGGCGCCTTCGCGCAGAGCATCGCCCCGGCAGATCACTGGAATCTGGTGGATGTGATCGCCATCGTCAGCGACCAGCACAAGGCAGTTGGCTCGACGCAGGGGCATCACTCCGCCACCACCAGTGACTTACAGGCGGCACGAGTCGAGGGGGCACCGGCGCGCGTCGTGGCCTGCCAGGAAGCCGTGCTCAACCGGGATTTCGCTGCGCTGGCGGCGGTGGTCGAGCACGACAGCAATCTGATGCACGCTGTTATGATGACCAGTCGCCCGCCGCTGTTCTACTGGCAACCGGCATCACTGGCGGTGATGGACCTTGTACGCCAGTGGCGCGCCGAGGGACTGCGCGTGTGCTATACGCTGGATGCCGGCCCGAATGTCCACTGTATCTGCGCTGCCGAAGACGCGCCGGTGATCGCCGGTCGGCTGGACGCCCTGGACGGCGTGCGGCAGGTGCTCGAGGCGGGGCCAGGTGCGGGCGCGCGCGTCATCCGGCGGGAATGAGCACTTAGTAAACGCCGTTTAACACCACTTGATAGACTTTCCGGGTAGTGTTTATAATGAATAAACCTGTTAAATCCCCTGGCTGGCGTATCGAGGCTGAGCTTAATGTTAGATTTCCTGGTGGGCAATGATCTGTTATCGGCACTGATTGCCTTTGTGCTGGTTCTGATCCCGGCTGTTATTGTGCACGAACTGGGGCACTTTCTGGCGGCGCGGGCGATTGGTGTGTCGGTGCTGGAATTTGGCATCGGCTTCCCGCCGCGTGTAGCCAAGCTATTCACATGGCGTGAAACTGAATTTACGCTCAATCTGATTCCGCTGGGCGGTTTTGTGCGTCCATTGGGCGAGGATTTAGTCGGCCCGACCGCAGGCGCGGATAGTGATTCGTCTGATGAAGAATCCGACTCCAGCGCCGAAATGAGCCAGCGCAACCGTCAGAAGCAGCAGGATTATCTTTCTGAACGGGACGAACTGGCACAACGCGGTTACACGGATGTCAAAGCCGTTCACGAGGCCAAACCGCTGCCACGTATCTTTTTCATGGCGGCGGGGGCGATTGCGAACTTTTTGTTCGCGTTTCTGGTGTTTGTACTGATTGGCCTTGTCGGACTGCCGGAAGTGGTGGGGGCGCGTGTGGGTATCGCCGAGGTGCAGCCCGGCACGCCGGTCGCCGAACTGGGCCTTCAGTCGGGTGACTTCATCGAACGGGTGGATGGCGCTTACTTCGACGACGACGATGCGCTGTTCGAGCGCCTGCGCCAGTCTATCGGCCAGCCGGTGACGCTGCAGGTGCGGCGTGTCGCCAGCGAGCCGCACGAGATTCTGATGCTGGACGTCGTGCCAACGGCTGCCCTGCTCGACATGCTGGAAAGCACCGGGACCTATGTGTTCGTGATTGAGGTTGACGCCGAAAGTCCGGCAGGCGAAGCGGGGCTGCTGCCCGGTGATCTGATTGCCGCGATTAACGGCATCTCGCTGACTGACGCGGCGGACCCGACGACCGAACTGCAAATGCTCACCGAGCGTTTCGCCGGGCAGGATGTGCCGCTGGAAATTCTGCGCGATGGCGAGATGCTGACCGTCCGGCTGACGCCGCGTCTGGACCCGCCACCTGGCAGCGGTCGTATCGGCGTGACGATCCGTTCCGAGCAGGTGAACCCGGAGAGCGGGTTTATCTACGTAGAGACAGAACAGCGCGATTTTATTCCGCAGCCGCCACTGGTAGCGCTGGAATATGGCATAGACCGCACCATGACCATTCTGGGCATGATCGTTGAGTTCCCGGCACGGTTGCTGGGTGGTGACACTGACCCGGTTGAGCGACGGGTCGTCAGTGTGGTGGGCGTCAGCCAGTTGGGCGGCGCCATCCTGCAGGATTCGATCCAGGAAGAGCAGAGCGGTATTCTTTTCGAGTACATCGCGCTGATCAGCATTGCGCTGGGTTTCACCAATCTGCTGCCGATCCCGGCGCTGGATGGCGGACGGATTTTGTTTGTCGTGCTGGAGATGATTCGCGGCAAGCCGATCCCGCCGGAGCGCGAGGGTTACGTCCATATGATTGGGCTGATTTTCCTGTTGACGGCGGCTGTGTTCTTCATCATCAACGACCTGGTGAACCCACTGACCGACATACTCCGATAGTTACAGATGAGGAGTGAACGATGCTAGATGATTTCAATCTGGACGATTACGACGAGGAAATCCGGCAGCGCCCGGAACTTGCGGAGACCTTGGCGGCGCTGACCGTGTCAGATAGCAGCATTGGACGGCCACCCACTACTGTGTTCTATGGCCTGTCCAGTCTGACCAGCGATGAAGCCGCCGAGGTGGCGCCGGTCTGGGCCAGCCTGAGCGCGGCCCATCGGCGGCGGGTGATGCGCGGCCTGGTGGAAACCGGCGAGGCCGACATCGAGATGGATTACCGTTCCATTGGGCTGCTGGCGCTCGACGATCCCGATCCGGTGGTGCGCGAGACGGCCATCGAGGTATTGTGGGAGGACGAGTCACTGGAACTGATGTCGCGGCTGGTGACGCTGGCGCGTCATGACGAAGTGCGCGAAGTGCGCGCAGCGGCGGTTTCGGCGTTGGGACGTTTCATTCTGGCCGGGGAGTTGGAGGACATCGAGCAGAAGCTGACGCTGCCCGCCCAGGAAGCGGCGCTTCATCTGCTGACGTCGCCTGAAGAGGATGTAATCGTCGTGCGGCGCGCGCTGGAAGCGATCTCCAACTGCGGCCACGCGATTGTGCCGCAGGCGATTGAGCAGGCTTATCGCAACGCCGACCGTCTCATGCGCGTGAGCGCGGTGTTCGCGATGGGGCGCTCTTGCGACAGCCGCTGGGCCGATATTGTGCTGGAAGAGATCGAGAGTCCCGACCCGGAAATGCGCTACGAAGCCGCCCGTGCCGCTGGTCAGCTTGAGTTGAAGGCAGCAGTACCTAAGCTGGCGCAGCTCGTGCTGGACGATGACCGCGAGGTGCTGCTGGCCGCTGTGGGCGCCCTGGGCGAAATCGGCGGTAAAAAGGCGATGCGGGTGCTGGAACATCTGCTGGAACGTGCCGAGGAGCTGGAGGACGAGGATTTGATCCTGGCGGTAGAGGACGCTATCGGCAACGCGGCGCTGATGAGCGGCGATCTGGGAGGGTGGGTTGATCTCTAGCGCGGTGCAATCTGGCGCAATGTGGTGTATCGATAATAAGAACGCAGGACTGCGCGTGCAGGGCCTGCGTTTTTTCTTGACGGACGGTAGCGCTGGTTTAGGTGGTGAACATCGTCTGCATTTTCATCGCCAGGCTCATGTCGCCGCTGATCTTGATCTTGCCGCTCATGAAGGCCTGCATGGGGTTGAGCTGGCCGGTCGCGACATTGTAGTAATCTTCGGTGCTGGCTTTGAGCGTCATCTTAGGATTGTCGGCTTCGCCTTCGTGCGCTGCGATGGTGCCGTCGTTGATATCCAGCCAGAACTGACCGCCACCGTCACCACTCAGGTCGAACTGAATGACCGCATTCACACCGGCGGCTTTTTCCGGCTTGAAACCTTCGACCATCATCTGTGAAATCTCAGCAGAAGTCGGCATTTTTGCTCTCCTGGTTTTATAATTAATCTGCAAGACAGTGTATAGTATACCGGTAAATGAGCCGGTCGCCCAAAAGTGCCATACGGGTAGAAAGGGGGCTGGCGTCCGTCCACAAGACGACACGCCCGCAAATATGAACAGACCGCTGACCTGGATTGTAATTGTACTGCTGCTGCTTGCTGTTGATTTTGGCCGGGCCGGTGCCGACGATGAAAGTCTGCTGAATATCCCCGGCAGGATTGCGTATATCGGCACCGATTTCAACGTGTACAGTATTGATCTGCGGGCCGGGCATACCTTCCAGCTTACCGACGATGCCACGCCGGTCCGTCGCTATCAGTGGCCGACGTGGGCCGATAACGACAAGCTGGCCTATTTCTGCTGTGATCCGTTGCATTCGGCGCGGTTGTCGGCGGAAGTATACATTTCGCCGGATGGAGAGACTTCAGGCGAAGAAGTATACCGCAGCGCCAACCAGATATTCACCTATGCCGCCTGGTCGCCGCAGGACTGCACACAGGAAGCCGGCTGCCGTGATCTGGCGGTGTTGCTCAGTGAGCTGGGGGTGTCCACCTTCTCAGTGGAATTGATTCGCAGCCTGGCCAATGAGACCGAAAACCGGACTGTGGGGCAGGGCGCGCCGTTCTATTACAGTTGGAGTCCGGATGGCAACCGTATGTTATGGCATCGGGATAATGATCGCCTGGACATGTATTCTGTTGCCGGTGATGAGCTGGACCCGATCGCTGAGACGCCGGGACGCTTCCCAACACCAGCCTGGTCGCCGGTCGATGACCGGCTGCTGCTGGCGCTTGCCGATGAGGACGGGCTGACCGATCTGGCGGTGTATGCCAACGGTGAGGCGCGCGTGTTGGTCCCTGATCTGGCGGGAGTCGTATCGTTTACGTGGTCTCCGGATGGTAACTATGTGGCCTATCGCCTGTTCCGTGACAGCCGTGTGGGGCCGCTGTTCGTCGTGGATGCTGTTACCGGTGAAGAGATTATGCGCACGCTGGACGAAAGTGTGATCGCCTTCTTCTGGTCGCCAGACAGCAGCAAAATCGCGTATCTGTCGCTGGCGACGCCGCGCGGATCGTTCAATGTGAGCAGCCAACTGGAATTCCCGGTCCGGCTGCCAGCGCAGGAAGTCCAGGGGCTGGCGTGGTCAATTGTGGATATGGAACATGGCGGTCAGGTGCGCACGTATGGTACTTTCCTGCCGACCACCGAACTGGCCTATCTGTTGAATTTCTTCGACCAGTTCGCCCAGAGCCACAGCATCTGGTCGCCAGACAGCGCGCATATCGTCTACAGCCAGACGAATGCCGACCAGCAGCAGGTTATCAGCGTCCTTGACATGACCCGCCCGGATACGGTACCGTTCAACATTGCGGAAGGTATCATCGGTATCTGGAGCTATCGTTGAGTAAATCCCTGCGCGTGCTGTTGCGCGTCGTTATGCTGGGGTTTGGTCTGCTGGTGATAATGGCCGGCTGCACCAGCGACAGCGAACCGAGGATTGTGTATATCACGGCGACTCCGGCTATGACGGACCCGGTGCCGGCGGTGGACAATACACCCCCGCCAGCGGCGACCGAACTGCCGACTGCCGTGCCTGAAGTGCAGGTGGACCTGTCGCCGGTGGCTGATCTGCCACTGAGGCAGCCCACGCCGGACCCGCCGCGTCCGGTGGCTCCGGCGGACGTACCGGATTCGCACATTGTCCAGGCAGGGGACACGCTTTTTGGGATCGCGCAGGCTTACGGTGTCAGCCTGGACTCGGTGCTGGCCAGCAACGAACTGATCGACCCCAACGTGCTGTCGGTGGGTCAGGTAATTAATCTGCCGCCAGTCCCCACCGAGCAAACGCCCGACTTCAAGATCATACCGGATGGGCGGCTGGTACGCGGTCCTGGCAGCGCTGCATTCGACGTGCGCGCTTTTATTGCCGATCAGCCGGGTTTTATCGGCAGCGTGCTGGACAATGTGGCGACCGCGCAAGCAGACGGCAGCCGCCCCGAAGCCGTGCTGACCGCCGCTGAAGTCGTGGAACGCGTGGGGCTGGAATACAGCGTCGATCCACGCCTGCTGCTGGCGCTGCTCGAATATCGCGCGGGCTGGCTGAGCAATCCGGAGCCGCCCGAAGCACTGCAGACGCACCCGCTCATCGCCGAGGACGCCTCGCCAGGCGTGGACCGCAGCGGCCTGTATCGCCAGTTGACATGGATGGCCAATCAACTGAATTTTGGCTATTACGGCTGGAAGTATCGCGGCTGGACCACGCTCGAATTCTCTGGCACGGAGCGTTTCCTGTATGCGCCCGGTCTGAACGGCGGCACGGTGGCGCTTCAGTACTTCCTGAGCCTGAACACGCCGTACAGCGCGTGGCTCAGTCAGGTTGGTGAAACGGGTTTCATCCGCACCTATTTCGCCTACTTCGGCGATCCGTTCGCTGGTGTGACCGACCCTATCGTACCGCCCAGCCTGAACCAGCCGGAGATGGCGCTGCCGTTTAACCAGGGCGAGACCTGGTTCTTCACCGGCGGTGCCCATGGTGGCTGGGGCAGCGGCAGCGCATGGGCTGCGCTGGACTTCGCACCGCCAGACGAGCCGCAGCAAGGTGTGTTCTGCTATACTTCCGATTACTGGGTGACGGCGGTCGCGCCGGGGGTGATTGCCCGCAGTGGCGACGGCTCTGTCGTGTTGGACCTGGACGGCGACGGTGATGAGTCAACCGGCTGGACGGTGTTGTATCTACATCTGGCGGACGATGACCGCATCGTGGCGGGTACAGCCGTACAGGCCGGCGACCGCATTGGACGGGCGAGTTGTGCCGGTGGTTTTTCATCGGCGACTCACCTGCACATCGCCCGCCGCTATAATGGTGAGTGGCTGCCATCTGATTGTTTCGTTTGCGCGCCAGACGGCCCACCCGCCTTCAACCTGGGCGGCTGGATCACACGCGGCATTCGCAACCAGGAATACCAGGGTTATCTGGAGCGTGATGGCGAGCAGCGTCGCGCCACACAGGGGCGTTTTTCGCCAGAGAACCGCATCGCCTGGTAGGAAGTCCACAACAGTTGTATGAGGAATCCCCGATGATGTATCGCCATATGTACAGAGCTGTGATGGTTGTCGTATTGGTTTTCGCGTTGAGTGGGGCAGCGGTTTACGTGACCGATGGCGCGTCGCTGAGCCAGGCGCCGACGCCGACACCGGCGCGGGTCATTATTCCCACCAGCGCGCCTTTGCCCACCGCTGGCGAACCGCCCACGCCGACCGCCACCTTTACGCCAGAACCGGAAGGGCCGGTTCAACTGGAGGCGCGGCAGGAAGCGGGACCGGTCAACGTGCGTGCCCAGGCGGACCCAAACTCCGACCGGCTGGGGTCGATCCAGTATGGTGAGCAGTATGTGGTGCTGGGGCGTTATTTCCGCTGGCTGCAAATTCGCTTTGAGCCATCGCCAAGTCGAGTGGCATATGTTTTTGAGGAACTGGTGGACATTATCGGCGATGAGTCGCAGATACCCGACCTGACACAGGAAGAACTGCCTACCGAAGACCTGTCTTTGCTGGAGCCGACGTTGACCTGGGAGGCGCTTCAACTCACACCAGGCGCGGAGGAAACCCTGCGCGCACAGAACGAGCGCGAAATCACAGCACCGGGCGTGGACAGTGAAGGGGGCGTTCCGGCAGAGGATGGTGACGAATTCGGTGTGATGCCTACGTTTACCTATCCGCCTAACGTCGTCGCCCAGGCACCGACCGAGATGCCGGTGATGGACGTGACCTCGACGCCCGACCCGGCTCGTCTGAACATCAATGTATCGGACGGTGTATCGCCAATTCTGCCCATTGTACTGTTGGGGGCGTTGGGTGTCATTGGCATCCTGCTGAGCCTTTTGCGCCGCTGACATGGCACAAAAACAGACAGCCCGTGCAGATGATCGGGCTGTCTGGCTTTAGCGTGATGGGGGTATTCGGGCTTTCTAGTAGCTGGAGCAGCTACCGCAACCGCCGGTGTCGTTGAGTGTACCGGCTTCCTCTTCCTCTTTGGACTTGAACGATTTGCCGCAGCCGCAGCCACCAGCGGAGTTGGGGTTGTCGATGCGGAAGCCGCCGCCCATGAGGTTATCAACATAGTCGATGGTGGAACCATACAGGTAGGTCAGGCTGGTCGGATCGACAACTAACCGGACGCCGTCCATTTCAACGACGGTATCGTATTCCTGCGGTGTCTCTTCGAATGCCATACCGTATTGCAGGCCAGAGCAGCCGCCACCGGCGACAAAGACGCGCAGCGCGTGATTGGGAATCTCGCGTTGTTCCAGCAGGCTGCGAATGGTGTTGAGGGCTGGTTCGGTCACATAGAGTGCCTGGATTTCTTCTGTGCCGGTCTGGATGTTGTCCGGTTCGATTACAGCCATGAAAAACTCTCCCTGGAGCCATACTCAGATACTTGCTACATGTGGCATTGTAACACGATGTCAGCGGACGGTCAATTAAAAAGACCGAAATCAGCGTTATTACCGGCTGGTTAACTCAGTTGCCGTTTGTGACACTGTCGCAAGGGATCATGTATGAGCAGGCATTGTCACCATCGGCGATGCGGGCGATACGGCGCGGAACCACACCCAGCAGCGATGACACCAACCGCATATCCATCTCGCACAGCGACTGGCTGGACTTGGAGATGTGGTGGTAGGGGCAGTTCGACGTGTGCAGCACAAAACCGCCATCGACCTGTTCCCAATCGGCGACATAACCGTTATCGTTGAGATAACCAACGACCTGTCGCATTTTCTCTTCGATGGGGGCGTCGGCGATATTCGCTTCGGCTGCCATCTCGGTAGCCACGCCTTCCAGAATGACATTCACACCATCTGGTGGTAGCTGGGCTTTGATCTGATTAATCAGACCGGCGGCCAGTCGCTGATAGTTATTCGGAAAATGGTCACGCGCCTTGTCGGTCAGCGCGTAGACGTGCTGGGGCCGTCCCGGCGAATTACGATGGCGTAATTGGGGTGCGGTAATGAGTTCTTCCTGCTGCAGGCGCGCCAGATGATGGCGAACCGTTACGGCGGTGATCTCTCCCCTGCGTTTGCGTAGTTCGGAAACAATATCGTCTACGGTCGCCTGACCCGCATCGTGTAGAATTTCCAGGATATGCTGCCGGGTTTCCTGCATGGCGGTTTCTCGTCGAATCTCATTTCTATAGTCAGAATGAGCAAAATGCAGTTTAACATTTTTCGCCATAAATTGTCAACTTATGTTAAGCGTTATGATGTATCCGGGACCAGCCATCATGTGATGGCTGGTCCCATCATCAGTGCGTGGATTTGCTGCCTATGGCAGCCCCCAGATGCGAACCGTACCGTCGTCAGCGCCGGTGGCGATCAGTGTCTGGTCCGGGCTGAATGCGATGGTTTGCAGCCAGTCGGTATGGGTGGGCAGTTCCGCCAGTAGTTCGCCGCTCAGTACGTCGAACAGGTAGCCACCGTCACTGCCCACATAGGCCACCAGCAGTCCGTCCGGGCTGATAGCACCGCTGGTGGTTAGTCCAGAACCGCGCAGGTTGGCGACCTCTTCACCGCTGGCTGTTTCGTAGATGCGGACGCTAAAGCCTTCCAGCGTCATAAACAGCGAACCATCGGGGAAGAATTGCAGGTAGGTGGTCACTTCGTTGGTTGCCCCCAGGGCATCGGTCCAGGAAGGGCTGAGGTTCAGTTCCAGGTCGGTTGCCACATCCCACAGCCATACGATACGATCGGTGTTGCCCACCAGCAGGTACTGGCTGTCTGGACTGAAGGCGACGCTCGTCATGCGGTCGGTGACGCCGACGGCGGCGGCCATTTCACTGCCATCCAGTAGATTCCACAGCTTTACGGACTCGTTGCGGCCCACCGTCACCAGTGTATCTTTGGTAGGGTTGAAGGCCAGGTCCAGTACTTCGCCGCCGCCGGTTTCTACCACGGAGATGGCCTCGCCGTCACTGGCCGACCACAGGTAGACGCTGCCATTGGCATTGCCACCCACCAGCAAAGAACCGTCCGGGCTGAATGCCACCACGTTGAACTGACGCGGCGAGTCTTCCTGTTGCAGGTTGAGCAATTCGCTGCCGTCGTCCAGGTTCCAGACTCGCACTGTGTTATCGGCGGCGCTGCTGGCCAGCAGTGAACCATCCGGGTTGAAAGCCACGCTGACTACCCGCCCAGTATGCCCGCTGAGTGTGGCGAGCGCGTCGCCGGTGGCGGCGTCCCACAGGCGCACGCTGTTGTCCTCGGCGGCAGTGGCGATCACCGAGCCATCCGGGCTGTACACGGCATCGCGGACGCTGCTGGTGTGGCCTTCGAGCACCGTGACCACCGTCTGGTCGAGCACGCTGACGACATTCACGTTGTTGCGGCTTTCACCCACTGTCAGCAGGGACAGGCCATCCGGGCTGAAATTCAGAAAGCGCCCGATTTCGCGTGTGTCGATGGCGGCGATTTCGTCGCCGCTGGCGGCATCGAACAGGCGCACGGTGTTCTCTTCACTGGCGGCGATGATGGAGCCATCCGGGCTGATAGCCAGCGCCGTCACGGGTGCGTCGGCCAGGAAGACGGGCGGCTCTGTGGGAGTATCGAGCGCGCCACTGTCGTACAGCCAGACGCCGACCGAGCCACCGACGACGATCAGCGATCCATCGGGCGAGAAGGCGACCACGTTTGCAGTACCTCGACCCAGGCGCGCCAGCTCGACAATTTCGTTCCCGTTGTCAGTGGTGATAGGAACATTCTGGGCATTCAACGTGGCTGGCAGCACCGCCAGCAGCAGCACCAGCACCAGCAAGACCTGTTTTTTCATTGACCAAACTCCTCTGCATATGATTCAAGAGACTGCACTTAACAAAAAGGCATGGGCCATTTTCGACAACCCATGCCTGTAGTGTAATACATTCCTGAAGAGTTGCATCAAATTTCACGGATGTGATCTTTGATGCTGGATATGTTCGACTTGCGCTGGGTCAGCTCACACTGACCGGACAGGCGAACACTTTCTCCGTGACCGGTGTCACCGCACCGCTGATCTCGAACTGTCCGGTCAGGCGGATGTCCTTTGACGAACTGCCGATCATCACTTCAATCGGGCCGGGTTCGACGACGTAATTCATGTCGATGTCCAGGTACGCCAGCAGGTTGACCGGCAGTTCAAACGTGACCGTTTTGCTCTCGCCGGGCTGAAGTGTGATGCGTTTGAAGCCGCGCAGTTCTTTTACGGGGCGGGTGACAGTCGCTTTGATCGTGTGCGTGTAAAGCTGGACGACCTCATCGCCGGCACGCTGGCCGCTGTTGCGCACATCAACCTGCACGCGCACAGTATCGCCGGCGCTGGCCTGCTCCGGCGAAGTGCGCAGATTGTCATAGGTGAAGGTGGTGTAGCTCAGGCCGTAGCCGAACGGATACAGCGGCTGGTTGCTCGTCTCGACGTAGGTCTCTTTCCACTGGGAGCGTCCGCCAGATGGGCGGTGGCCGTAGAAGATCGGCACCTGGCCGACAGCCTGCGGGAACGTGATCGGCAGTTTGCCGCCGGGGTTCACGTCGCCGAAGAGTACATCGGCGATGGCGTTGGCGCCTTCTTCCGCCGGGAACCAGGCTTCGAGGATGGCCGGAATGTCTTCCGCCATCCAGCGCAGTGTGACCGGGCGACCGGTCATCAGCACCAGCACGACCGGCGTGCCCGTCTCGTACACGGCGCGCACAAGGTCGGCCTGGACGCCGGGCAGGTCGAGGTCGGCGCGGTCGCAGGCTTCGCCGGATGTACAGCCATCGGTGATGCCCGCCTTGTCGCCCATGACCATCACGGCGATGTCGGCTTTGCGGGCGGCTTCCACCGCTTCAGCGAAACCATCGCGCGACTCATCGAGGACGGCGCAGCCCTGGGCGTAATGGACCTGGGTGCTGGCGCTCACACGCTCGCGGATGGCCGTCAGCACGCTGACGGTGGGCACGAAATCGGTGATCTCGGTGACGCCCTGCGGAGTGGGCATGTTGAAAACGTTGGTCTCGCTCATCTCGATGAGCGACTCCATGTGAGCGGGGTAGGCATAATCGCCGAACAGATTGCGCAGGCTGTCCGCGTTAGGGCCGATGACCGCCAGCGAGTCGATGTCCGGCTTCAGCGGCAGCAGATCGCCTTCGTTGCGCAGCAGCACGATGGATTTCTGCGCCAGTTGGCGCGCCAGCGCCCGGTCTTCCGTCGTGTCGAAATCGACCTTGCCGGCGTCCACGTAAGGCTGCTCGAACACGCCGACGACGAATTTCTGCGTCAGGACGCGGCGCACGACCTCATCCAGCAGCGACTCGCTGACAGCACCGCTCTCGACGGCCTGGCGCAGCGGTTCGGCGTAGCAGTCGGCTTTGGGCAGTTCGATGTCGATACCGGCATCCAGCGCCAGGGCCGCCGCCTGAGCCTTGTCCTGTGCCAGCCGGTGATATTCCATCAGCATGTTGATGGCGAAGTAGTCAGAGACAACCGTGCCGTCGAATCCCCACTGTTCGCGCAGAATCTTCGTGAGCAGCTCTTTGGATGAACCGCAGGGGACGCCGTCCATCTCGTGATAGGCGTTCATGATCGAAGCCAGCCCGGCCTCTTTGATGGCCGCCTCGAATGGCAGCAGGTAGACCTCGTGCAGCTCGCGGGCGGCGATGTGCGCTGGAGACCAGTTCATGCCGCCTTCGGTCATGCCGTAGCCGACGAAATGTTTGCCGGTGGCGACGATACCCTCATCCAGCGACTGACCTTGCAAGCCCCTGATATAAGCCGTGCCCATGCGCGAGACAAGATAAGCGTCCTCGCCAAATGTCTCCTCGACGCGACCCCAGCGGGCATCACGGGTCACATCCAGCACAGGGGCCAGGGCATGGTGCGTGCCCACCGAGCGCATTTGTCGTTTGATGATGCCGGTCATCTCCTCGACCAGTTCCGGTTCCCAGGTGCTGGCGATGCCGATGGCCTGCGGGAAAACGGTTGCGCCGTAGGCCATGTAGCCGCTGCAGCATTCCTCGTGGATGACCGCCGGGATTTTGAGGCGGGTGTTTTCCAGCAGCCAGTGCTGGATGGTGTTGGCCAGCTCGGCAGCCTGCTTTGGCTTGACGTTGCTGGCGCCGCCCAGGCGCGTCACCTGGCCGATGCCGTCCGCCATGACGTCGCGGGCTTTCGCCACATCGAAGTCGGTTCCGTTGAGGATTTCGTACACCCAGAAACTGCCGAGCTGGGCAATTTTCTCGTCGAGGGTCATCTGCCTCATCAGATCGGCGACGCGCTCATCGATACTGCGTGCCGAGTCCATGTAGATGCTGTCTTCCGGCATTTCGTGCTCCTTAAGCGGTAGGATGCCAGTAATTGAGAGTCATTTCAGCGCGCCGGCCATCATCCCTTTGATAATGCGTTCCTGCGCGACAATATAGATCATCACCAGTGGCAGCGCCGAGAGCGTTAGCACTGCCATGATGGCTGGAATATTCATCGAATATTGGCCCTGATACTCCCAGATCGCCAGGGGCAGTGGCCGCTGGTTGGGTGAGGTGATGAGCACAAAGGCGAACACAAACTCGTTCCATAGGATGACCGAATTGTAGATTGCCAGCGTCGCCAGGCCGGGTTTGGACAGCGGCAGAAAAATCCTGAAGAAGGTGTTCATGGGGCCGCTGCCGTCAATGCGGGCCGCCTCTTCCAGTTCACGCGGAATCTGGCGCATGAACTCGGTGAGGATAAAAATCGAAATCGGCAGGTTGAAAGCGACATACGGTCCCAGCAGTGCCCATAGGCTGTTATACAGGCCCAGCTCACGGGTGAGCAGATATACTGGAATCAGCGTTACATGCAGCGGAATGACCAGACCAGCGATAATCAGCCCGAACACCAGGCTGTTAAAGCGGAACGGGATACGGGCGAACACGTACGAGGCCATCGCACTGAGCAGCAGAATCAGGAACACAGAGACGGCGACGATCATCACACTGTTCCACATATAGGTGAAGAACGAGCCGGATGTCAGGATGTCGCGGTAGTTGTCGAGTGTTGGGTTTTGCGGGAAACCAAAGACAGAACCGGTCGAGAACAACTCGAAGCGTTCCTTGAAACCGGTGATTGCCATGAAGTAAAACGGCGTGCCGGCGATCAGCAGCCAGATAAGGGCAACGCCGAGCAGACCGATTCGCTCTACAATACGTCTGGGGGAAAGTGCCTGTAACATAACTTCTCTCAGACCTCCGTCTCAAACCGTCTGGAGACGAAAAACGCTAACATGGCGATGACCATCACGATGATAAACAGCGCAGCGGCGATGGTGCTGCCGTAGCCCATCTCAAAGGATGGAAAGGCGCGCTTGTACATATATGTCGCCATCAGCTCTGAAGCGTTATTGGGACCGCCCCCCGTCATCACCCAGATCAGGTCAAAATACTTAAGCGATCCGATCAGTGAGAGGATCATCGCGGTGCGGATGGTTCCGCGCACCAGCGGGATGGCGATGCGCAGGTAATACTGGGCTTCGTTAGCGCCGTCGATGCGGGCCGCGTCGCGCAAATCCTCGGAGATGCTGCTGAGCGCGGCCTGGAACAAAATCATGTAAAACGGGATGAACTGCCAGCAGATCACTGCGATCACGGCATACAGCACTACGTCGCGTTCGCCCAGCCAGCTCCGGGTCCAGTCGTCCAGCCCAACGTCGGTTAAGAAGGTGTTCACCACGCCGAAAGACGGATCGTAGATATATTTGAAGAGAATACCGATGGCGACCGATGACATCAGCATTGGGAAGAAATAAACAGTTCTGAAAAACTTGAAGGTGAATATGTGGCTGGCGCGTTCCAGCATAATCGCCAGCATCATGGCGATGGGCATCTGCACCAGGATCGAAATGACGACAACCGTCATGTTGTTACGAAATGCCTGCCAGAAGATGCTGTCGTTCCACAGGCGGGTCCAGTTATCGAAACCGATGTAATCCCGGACCGGGGCGATGCCGTTCCAGCGATACATGCTGAGTTCGAATGACGAGATAATAGGCCAGACGACAAACACACCCATAAAGATCAGTGTGGGCAGCAGAAACAGAATGGTCGTCAGTGTGTATTCGTTCCACTTCGGCCATGACCAGCGCGGCGTTTTCAGGTCGGTGTGCTCGTCGGATTTTGAGGCTGCGTATACCATACGAGGGTCTCCTTGAGGAGGGTAGGGTAGTGGAGCTGCATACGGATTTTCTGGTACGCAGCTCCACTACCGTTAGTCTGTCTGGGACTTATTCACCGTAGAACTGCGCCACCGCAGCCTCATGTTGGGCAGCCACTTCTTCGGGGGTGAGTTCCAGGCCGAACAGCGCCTGCATCAGGTCTTTGTGGACCTCGCCCAGTTCCGGCGGCAGATACTGATCGTACCAGAGCTGTACACTGGCGGCATTCTCAACCATCGCCATCACGTTCTGCAGGATGGGGTCTTCCAGCATTTCCGAAACGCCCACAACCGGCGGAATACGGCCCGTTTCGACGCGGTAGGCAACCGACTCATCGTCGATCAGATAGGTCAGGACTTCGAAAGCCTCATCGGGGTTAGCACAGGTGGGGGAGATGTGATAGTAATTGTCGCCCACTGTGCCGACTACGTTGCTGGGATCGCCTTCGCCGCCTTCGACAGCCGGGAAGCCGAAGAAGCCCAGGTTGTTCTCGTAGAAGTCCGGGTTCTCATCCAGGTAGGTGGCAATCTGCCAGGTACCCATCAGTTCCATGGCGGCCTGACCGGCGTACATCGGAATGCGCGACTGGCCAGTGTCGTAGTCCAGCCCGTTGAATCCCTCGACAAACGCCCCCATCTCGACCAGTTCCTGAATCATCTCGCCAGCCTGAACAAAGACCGGGTCTTCAAATGAGCCACCCAGGCGGTTAGCGGCACTGGCGAAGACATCCGGGCCACCCAGACGATCAACCAGGTACATGTACCACATGGAGCTGGGCCACTTGCCCGCGTTCGCCATGCTAAAGGGGCGGATGCCATTGTCCAGCAGCACCTGGGCGACTTCCATCAGTTCATCCCAGGTTTCGGGAACTTCCAGGCCGTACTCTTCGAACATCTCGCGGTTGTAGTAGATCACGGCGACAGCGGTGTTCTCGACCGGAACGCCCAGTATTTTGTCCTCAAAAGTGACGTTCGAGAGCGATGCCGGCAGGAAGCGCTGATAGTAGTCGTCGGCCATCATGTACGGCGTCAGGTCCAGCACCTGGTCGGATTGCAGATACTCGTACAGCGGGCCGCCGCCCCACGATGGGAAGATGCATGGCGCGTCGCCAGCGCCCATGGCGGTGCGAATGCGGATCTTGTATGGGTCGTTCTGCATGGGGACGACCTCAACGTTTACATCGGGGTTGTCGGCCATGTAGCGATCAACAGCCATCTGGATCATCTCCGGGCCGGTGCCGGTACTCTGAATATGCCAGAAGGTGATATCGATCGTCTGGGCCAGTGATACCGAGGTGAGCGCCAGAACAAGTGTGAGCAGTACGGCTAAAAACAGTACTTTACGCATGGATAGGTAACTCCTCTTCTAAAGTAATTGCGAAAATCAGTCGAAATTGGGCTTAGATTGCGAGCTGCGATACAACCTCCTCTCTGTTGGAAACATGTCATCAGATGCCGGGCTTGTGATTGGCGGTCTTTGGTGGAGAGCAGGACGCGCGTATCACAAGTTCTGTTTCCAGAACCACTTTCCGGGTCGGGGTATCCGGGTTGTTGATGATGGCCATCAGTATTTCGGCTGCCACGCGCCCCATCTCCCTGATTGGCTGGTGGACGGTGGTCAGCGCGGGGTGGGTCAGCTCAGCCTGTGGAATGTTGTCGAAGCCCACCAGCGAAATATCACCCGGGACCGTAAGCCCCCGATTGCGAATGGCGTCCAACACGCCAAAGGCGGCTTCGTCGTTGGCTGCGAAGATGGCCGTTGGTGGCTGCGGCAGGTCGAGCAGACTCTGACTGGAGTGATAAGCGGTCAACTGGGTGTAATCGCCCTCGACGACCAGCTCCGGCTCGTAAGGGATGCCGTATGCCGCCAGTGTATCGCGGTATGCCTGCAGCCGTTCGTAACCGCTGCTGATAGCCAGCCTGCCGGTGATATGACCTATTCGCCGGTGACCGAGTTCCAGCAGGTAACGCATAGCCTGGCAGGCACCGGTATAACCATCTGCGCCTACTGTCGGGCTGAAGTCGTCGAAGTCCTTGTTGTCGATGACCACATAAGGGAATTGTTTGTCGTGCAGAATCTTGAGGTATTCCGTGTCAATGGGTAGCAGTAGCAGCAGGCCGTCGGTCATGCCCATCGACAGGCGGTTGATGTAGACCGCTTCTTTGGTGACCCGGTTATGTGTGGTGTGCAGCATGATATCATAGCCGTTTTGGGCCAGCGTTTCGTCGATTCCGAACAGAAACTGACCGGTATACATGGTACCGACGTCGGGAACCAGCAGACCGATCACCTCGGAACTACCACCAGCCAGGCTGCGCGCCTGTTGATTGACGACATAACCCAGCCGGGAGACCGCATCCAGTACCATCTGGCGTTTATCTGGCCGGACGTGCTTGTTGTTGTTCAGTACACGGGAGACAGTGGAATAGGAAACATTCGCTTCCTTGGCCACATCGCGGATGGTGACGTTGCGTAACCGGGAGGATTTAGGAACGGTCACGAAATAAGCTCCGTTCAACAACAAATAATTAGTTGGCAATCTATACTATTTACTCTATCACATGTTTGCAACCGGTTGCAAGCACCAAATTTGACGAAAACTGATTTCGCACAGTTGACAAAGCGCGCAGAAGGTTTACAATAGATAGTTAAGCGGTTAACTATATTTGCTTAGATAATAGTTCGAGTGTTTATGCCCACTTTGCAGGATGTCGCCAGACGCGCCGGTGTTTCGACGGCCACCGTTTCCAAAGTACTCTCCAATACCCCCTACTTCACCGAGCAGACGCGTCTGAAGGTTATGCAGGCTGTCGAAGAGCTGAACTATCGCCCCAATCTGGCGGCACGCGCGCTTTCGACTGGCAGGACGCGCATTATTGCGCTGACGCTGCCACACGTCTACGACGCCATATTCAAAGACCCGCATGTAATGGCCATCCTCGAAGGTGTCGAAGCCGAACTAACTCGCGCCGACTACAGCCTGCTGCTCAGCACGCCCCAGCTCTCAGAACAGGGCGCTGACGAAAACTACAAGCGTCTGGTTTGCAGTGGTTATATTGACGGCATGATCGCCATTGATAACGTACCCATCGCTTCAGTCGCCAAAGAAGCGCGCGAGCAGTCGATCCCCACTGTTGTCATTGGTTATCACGAGTCCGAGCATCGCGTGTTCAGCGATGACAGGCAGGGCGGCGCGCTGATTATGGGGCATGTACTGGACCTGGGCCACCAGCGGATAGGGCTGATTGGCGTAGAAGAGAACAAGAATTTTGCGGTTAACCAGCGTCTGCACGGCATGCAGGCTGTCGCCGGGCAGCGCGGCCTGGACTTCGACACGCTGCCGCAGGTGGCGAGTGATTTTTCGACCTCTGGCGGCGCGCGGGCGGTGGCCCAGCTCATCGAGGCACATCCGCAGTTGACGGCGGTCATCTGCCTGAATGATCGTATGGCTATGGGGGCCATCCAGCAGCTTCATCATATGGGCTACCGGATTCCCCAGGATGTGACCGTTACCGGCTATGACAATCTCTCGGTTACCAGTATTTTTACGCCGCCAGTGACCACCGTTGATCAGAAAGCTACCGTGCTGGGTCAGATGGCGGTCAACATTCTGATGGGAGTGCTGGCATCCGATAAAGCCTTCTCCCACACACAACAAATCCCGGTGGTGCTGTCTCCGGATCTCGTGGTTCGAGCGTCGTCGGCAGCGCCGCGTGATTAAATCCATTGCCAGAACTGTACGGATTGTCAACACAGGAGGTGCCATATAGAAACGACTGTTTTAACCGTTACCCACAGTAATTCGATTAGCATTGTTTGAGGAGAAAACGTTCATGAAACGTGTGCTGACTTTCACACTACTGTTTGCTCTGGTTCTGATGATCTCGATTCCGCTGGTGGCCCAGGACGATGAAGAGATCACGCTGCGCTGGCGCACCCGCCCGGACAACCAGGCTGAAATCGACGTTTACACCGCCGCCAGCGAAGCCATCGACGAAGCCTGGGACGGCGTGTCCCTGAGCTACGAACCCGGTGGCAGTGAGACTGCTTCTTACCAGGACGTGCTGGTGACCGAAGTTGAAGCTGGTACCGCGCCGGATGTGTTCTGGATTCCGGGCACGGACGTCGCTCGCTTTGCTGAGGCTGGCCTGATTCTGAATCTGGCTGACCTGGCCGCGGCTGACGAAGACTTCGACGCCGGTGTCTTCTATCCGGGTCCGATGGGCTTCCTGACAACGC
Source organism: uncultured Anaerolineaceae bacterium (assembly GCA_964639225.1). GTDB lineage: Bacteria > Chloroflexota > Anaerolineae > Aggregatilineales > Phototrophicaceae > CAZXCK01. Next base: position 26,463 of record CAZXCK010000036.1, read on the forward strand.
AGCTCACCGACATGGAAGAAGAGGCGCTATGGGGCCTGCCCCGTGACGTGTCGGCCTTCGCCATCTACTATAATGCCGACCTGTTCGACGAGGTTGGCCTGGACTACCCCGGCGGCGACGACTGGGACTGGGACCGCTTCCTGGAAGCGGCCAACGAAATCAGCTCGCTGGGTGAGGAAATCTACGGCTTCGGTATGAATGCCTGGTGGGCCAACTGGGGCTACTTCGTGAATGCGGCTGGCTCCAGCTTCTTCAACGAAGACTTCACCGCCTGCGGCCTGGATAACGAAGCGACTGTGGTCGGCCTGCAGACGGCTGCCGACATGTTCGATAGTGGCGCGGCTGTGCCCTGGGGCACGGACTCCGAGCCGCCCTTCTTCGCCGGTAACGTGGGCATGTTCATGAATGGCCGCTGGGCTACGCCGGGCGCCATCGCCAACGCCGACTTCAACTGGAACGTAGCGCCGCTGCCTGTCGGCCCCAGTGGCGAACCCACCAACTGGCTGTTCTGGGGCGCTTATGTGGTCAACGCCCGCACCGAGCATCCGGAAGAAGCCTGGGACCTGGTGACCCGCCTGACCAGCGCTGAGATTCAGGGCCAGGTTGCCGCGCTGGGCGCTAACATCCCCAGCCGCAGCACAGAAGCTGCCATCGACCTGTTCCTGGGGACACTGCCTGACAGTGGCGTGGATAACTCGGTCTTCACCGACGGCGCCGCCGTCGGTGTCACTGAAGCGCCGTTGTTCTTCGGCAACTGGTCGGCCATCGACTCCGCTTACGGCATCGGTGTGACGGCTGTCTTCAACGGCGAGCAGAGCGCGGAAGAATTCGCGGACACCATCTGCGATATCGTTGCGCCGGAGTTCGACCAGTAGTTCAACTCATCACACTGCCGGGGGCGCGGACAATGGCCGCGCCCCCGGTCACCTCAGGCCAGGGGGTGATTCCCGCATCCTGGCACATAAATAGAGAAAATACCTGATTCTGAATAATCAAGAGCGAGCCGGGTAATCTTATGACAACCTCGACCCAAACACTGGATAGACCCCAGACGCCGGGAACAGGCGAACCGGGATCGATGCCCCTGGCGATTCCAGCCAGTATCGCCTGGAATCTCGTGATCCTGGTTGCCAGTATCGCGCTGGGTATGCACGTCTTCGGCCTGACGGAGTTTCTCAATCTGGGCAGGCCGGTACAGTCGTTTGTTGGGGTGATTGCGTTGATCCCGGCGGCGCTGGCCGTTGTCAGCAGTGTGGCGATCTGGCAGCGGCGCTCGACGCGGACGACAGTGCGGTTGGCGCGCTGGACGTTTCACCCTGGGCGCGTCGCCAATCAGGGCCGCTACATCGCCATCGCCATGTATTTTGTGGGTTTTGTGCTGGCGCTGGCGTTACTGGCGCACCAGTGGGGCCTGTATGGCAGCTTCGAACTGATTTCGGATGGTCTCATCGCCAATGCACCGCTGACGCTGGGCTTTGTGGTGGCCTATGCGCTGTACTGGATCGCTGGGCGTTTCCGCGAGTTCAGCCGCCCGCAGATGGTTATCGAGCGTATCGGGCTGGGCATCGGCGGCCTGACGCTGATTGCGCTGCTGCTGGCCTCGAATGTGCTGGATGGTGCGAACTATGTCCTCAGCACTTATGCCGACCCCATCACCTGGCTGGTGACGATCGTTGCGGCGATCTTCGGCTTTCTCGCCTTTAGGCTGCTTCATCTGAGTACATATTTCAACGAAACACCAGACCAGCGCACCGCCTGGCAGGGCTGGCTGATGCTCTCGCCCAATATCATCGGCTTTATGCTGTTCTTTGCCGGACCGCTGCTGCTGTCGCTGTATCTGAGTTTTACCGACAGCACCCTGGGTCGCGTACCCAGTTTTACGGGGCTGGAGAACTACGGGCGTATTCTGGCAGTCGAAGTGCAGACCCAGACCGACCTCACCGAATCCCCACAGAGCGCCCTGAGTTTCGGTTATAACGTGCTGGCGCAGTTCAACTGGGGCGACAGCCGTGTGGTAATCGGCGCGCGCGATACCATGTTCTGGCTCAGCTTGCGTAACACGCTGCTTTTCTGTCTGCTGCTGCTGCCGCTGGCCATTGTGCCAGCGCTGATATTGTCGCTCATCCTCAATTCCAAGCTGCCGGGCATGAAGTTCTTCCGTGCCGTGTATTTCCTGCCATCGGTGGCGGCGGTGGTTGGTACGGCGCTCATCTGGCGCTGGTTGTATACCCCCTCCATTGGTTACTACAATTACGCCATTGAGAGCGTGGTGAACTTTGTCAATTCCACCTTCGGCACATCCATCGATGACCCGCGCATCCAGTGGCTCACCGACCCCAATCTGGTCCTGATTTCGATGGTGTTTTTGTCGGCATGGGGTGTCATGGGCTATAACACGGTGCTGTTCCTGGCCGGTTTGCAGGGCGTTCCACGTGAACTGTACGAAGCCGCCATGATTGACGGCGCCAATCGCTGGCGGCAGTTTCTGAATGTGACCCTGCCCATGATCGCGCCGACGACCTTCTTTGTCATTATCACGACCGTTGTCACCGGCCTGCAGGTGTTCAACGAGCCTTACGCGCTGTTCCCGTCCAGGCCGCTCCCGGTCAACGCGACGACATCTGTGTTTTACCTGTACGAACGCGGCTTTGCCCGTTTTGAGTTCGGCTATGCGTCGTCTATCGCCTGGATGCTGTTCCTGATTATTTTCAGCATCACGCTGCTGCAATTCCGCTTACAGCGCAAGGGCGCTTACGATAGTTAAAGGGAAAGACTCATGAAGATACTCGGCCTCACCCCTGGAGAACTCATCGGACGCGCGCTGATCTATCTGCTGCTGACCGGTTTTGCGCTGTTCATGATCTTTCCGTTCCTGTATATGCTATCGACGTCGCTCAAAACATCCAACGACGTCTTCCGCTATCCGCCGCAGTTGTTCCCGCTCAGCTCGGAAGTCGTTGAAGTGGATGGCGATGAACTACCGGTCTTCCGCATCGAGGTGGATGGCGAGCTGCGCGATATGGTCGCCACCGGCGAGAAGGTGCCGTCGGTATTCTTTACGTCGCTGGAACTGCTCAACGTCGATGACAAGCGCGCCAGTGAGGTGGTGATCGCGCTGCCTCGCGCTGAAGTCGAAGAGGGTATCGGCGCTCGCCCGACCGGTGAGACGATCACCCGTACCACCAGCGCGGGCCGCGAAGAGAACTTCGATGAGTATATCGTTACCGTAGACGGCGACGAACTGACGCTGGTCGAGGCTTATCGTGGCTCGCTCGATGAATTTGTCGATGTGGACAATCCCGACGTACTGGGCTACGCTTTCGCCCGCAGCGCGGAACGTGCCGAATTCATTGACTTCCAGTTTGCCAACTACGAAAACGTCTTCGCGCTCAATCTGGATCGCGCGCTGGTCAATACCACGCTGGTTACACTTTCGGTAGTGGCTGGACAGTTGGTCACGTCGATTTTTGGTGGCTATGCGTTTAGCCGGGTGGAGTTCCGGGGGCGGGATACGCTCTTCCTGCTGTACCTGGGTTCGATCATGATTCCGTTCGTGGTGCTGATTATCCCCATGTACCGGCTGATGGTGATCCTCGGCTGGCAGGGCGCTATTGTGTCGCTCATCATCCCCTGGATTTTCACCGCCTACGGCACCTTCCTCATGCGCCAGTTCTTCATTACCATTCCGAAGGAGATCGAAGAGGCAGCCCTGATGGACGGCGCCAGCCGGTTCCGTATTCTGTGGTATATCTTCGTGCCGCTGAGCAAGCCAGCCATCGCCACGCTGGCGATCTTCTCTTTCCTGTATGCCTGGAACAGCTTCCTGTGGCCGCTGCTCATCATCGGCGAGGGCAACGAGCCGAATCACGTGCTGACGCTGGCGCTCATCCGCCTGTCGAATTCATTCGCCGACCAGCCCAACATCGTGCTCACGGGCGCTGCCATCGCCATTCTGCCGCCGGTTATCGTGTTCGTGCTGGCGCAGCGTTACTTTATCGAAGGGGTCGCCTCGGCTGGTGTGAAGGGATAGCGACGAACACATAACAGATACCGGGCGCGGTGTGAGACGTTAATCTCGCACCGCGCTTTTTGTTGGCAATAGTGGTGTAATATTTCGCAAATGTCGGGATTCATGCGCGATTTAGATGAATCGTGTAAAGTATATTGGGCAAGTTTACCAAACAGATACCGTCGCTAACCGTCGAGATAGAGATTTCTGAGCCTGTTGAATTATTGTTTACGAGGTGAGATATGACGTTGTTATCCGCAGAGCGACACTCCACGCAGCTTAATCATCAGACGTTGCTCGATATGTACCGCACTATGGTTCTCAGTCGCCGCCTGGACGAGCGCGCCTGGATGCTGCACCGTCAGGGCAAAATCGCTTTCCATGTCAGTGCCATCGGCCATGAGGGTTTGCAGGTGGCGGCGGCCTTCGCCATCAACCGGGGTGTGGACTACGTGCATCCCTACTACCGCGACCTGACCCTGTGCCTGGCGATCGGCATCACCCCGCTGGATTTTATGCTGAGTTTGTTCGGCAAAAATGGCGAGCCGTCAAGCGCCGCCCGGCAGATGCCCAGCCATTTCAGCTCGCGCCGCCTGAATATCGTCAGCGGCTCGTCGCCGGTGGCGACCCAGGTGCCGCAGGCGGCGGGGCTGGCCTTCGCCATCAAATACCGCCGCAAAGTCGGCCTGACTCCTGCTGATGCTGCCGACCAGCCCCGGCTGGCGCTCACCTGCCTGGGCGAAGGTTCCACCAGCCAGGGTGAGTGGCACGAGGGCATGAACTGGGCCGGTGTCCATAAGCTGCCGTTTATCTGCCTGGTGCAGAACAACATCTATGCCATTTCCGTGCCAATCGAACAGCAGATGGCTGTGCCCAACGTCGCCGACCGCGCCGCCGCATACGGCATGGAAGGCATCATTGTCGACGGCAACGACGTACTCGCCACCTACGACGCCATGCGCACCGCCGTCCAGCGCGCCTACGACGACGAAGGTCCGACACTG
>CAZXCK010000037.1:0-7058 GCA_964639225.1 uncultured Anaerolineaceae bacterium
TGAACAGTGTTGTGGAGACCTACCGCCGCAGGACCAGTTGAGTGGGTGAGTTGCGCGCAATTTGCATATCTCACACAATTCCAGTAATATGAAATTGGCGTAACTCTCGGCCAAAAGTCGACATGGTCTGGCGCTCACTCAGCAGCAACACACGGGGATACTTACTATGTTCAATTATCTGCGAACGCTGGCCGTTCGCCAATTCCAGAACCTGAAAGAACACATCCGGCTGGTTGTCATCCATCCCAATTATGTGCAGCAGCATATCATGCTGGCCGAGATGCTCGATAAGAAACTGATATACATGCGCTTCGAGGGCGCCAGACTAACCTACAGCGATTTGCAGGAGCAATTTCATCGCGCCTTACAGCTTCAGGATTGCAGTCAGGCCGATCTGGCGAAAATCGACTATCTTATACTCGACGAGTGCGACCGGGCCAGCAGCGAGGCGCTCGACCCGTTTCTGCACGACAGCATAAAGGCCGTCAGCACCGGAAAAGTGCTGATCTTCACGCGGGAAATTCCCCGCCCGATCATTGAGAATGCAGAACTGCGCAGCCATACCAGCTTTATACCGGACGACGCCAGCTTCATGCTGTGGGATTATGCCCAGCGCCAGGACGAAAGCGCGCTGCTGGAAGTGCGTTCGTTCGGGGATGGTCGCGTACTGCTAAACGGGCGTAACGTCGATAACTGGGATGGCGTGCTGCCCCGGTCGCTTTTCTTCTACCTGGTAGACCGGGGCATGACCACCCGCAACGAGATTTTTGATACGTTCTGGCCCAACCTCACCAAACGAGAGGCCACCAACGTTTTCCATGTGACCAAGCGCAAAATCAGCGAAGTTCTGGGCATTGACCTCACGATTTACTGGTCTGGCTTTTATCGCATCTCGCCCAACATACAGTTGAGCTACGATGTCGTCCTGTTCACCGAGATGGTCCAGAACAGCGCCGTCGCCAAACCTGAAGAAGCAGCGGACCTGCTCACCAGGGCATCTGCTCTATACAGAGGGCATTTCCTGTACAAAATGGATATGGAGTGGGCCAGGAAACGTCGCGAAGAACTATGCCAGGACTACGCCGACGCACTCGCCAGCCTGGCGAAAGTCAAAAGTGAGTTAGGCGCCAAAGAGGACGCCCTCAACCTGTATCTGAGAGCTGCCGCCAACAACCGCAATCGAGAAGACCTGACTTCGGCCATTATGGGGCTGTATGGTGACCTCAACATGCCAGCCGATGCGCTGCACGTCTACGATCTGCTGGAGACTGAGCTTAAAAACAACCTGGGTGTTTCTCCCGCCCCGACGCTCCAACACCTGGCCGAGTCGCTGCGCCAGCGCGTAAACTCAGATGTGATTGCTTCATGAACAGCGCACCATCAGAATCAGACAAGCACCGCCGCCAACGGTGCTTGTTCTCTTGATCGCGCATCACAGTCATTCAACCCGTCAGGTCTGAGGTTCGGCCTCTGCCGGTTCGTAAATCGGCTGGTAGTTGACTACCGCCGCCACGACCTCGCCCTGGCGAGTCAGCGAGATCACCTGCTCACCGCCAGCCCGCCCCCGCTTGAGCAGCGGCGCCCGGCCAATGCGCATGTAAAGCGGTTTATTCCGATTGCTGAGGACGATTACAGTGTCATCGAGCCTGCCGACCGTCGCGGCGGCAACCCCTCGGCTGGATTTTGGCAGGCGCATACTGATAACCCCTCCACCAGCGCGCCCCTGCGTTGGATACTCATCCATAACTGAGACTTTAGCCACACCGTCATCGGTGATCGTCCACATATAACGTCCAGGCACGGCGATACTCGCGCCGACCACGCGCCCATCCTGCCCAAGCAGCTTGATACCGCGCATACCGCCAGCCGGCAGGCCGGTCGGGCGCACATCGCTCTCTTTGAAACGGATCGCCTGCGCCTGGTCCGAAGTCAGCACAACTTCCTGCTGGCCATCGGTGGGGAACACCCAGCCTACCCGGTCGCTGCCGTTGACATTCATCACGCGGAAAACATTCGCCGACAGCCCCGGCAGATCCGCCAGCCGTATACGTTTCACCAGGCCACCTTCACTCGCAAGGAACAGATAGCCGTTTTCCAGCCCAGCCGGCAGACAAAGCACGGACGCGATCTCCGCTGAAGCCGGCAGCGAGCACAGCCCGTTAAATGCCGCGCCATCCGCCGGTTCCTCAACCTGCGGCAGTTGATGGACCGGGATCGTCGCGCATTCGCCCTCACTTGTGAACAGGTAAACGATGCTGTTCGTCAGCCCCTGGATGACGAAACGCGGCGGCTCTTTGGTGTTGGTGGTCACCTTCGGCACCGTATCACCAAAGCTGCGCGCCAGCTTGCCACCAACCGTTAGCGCCACCCACACCCGTTCTTCAGGCATCATGAAGTCTTTGGCGCTGGTGCTGCTGGCCCGCGTGCCGACGATCATTGTGCGCCGGGTATCGCCATAAGCCGATTTGATAACCTTCAGCTCTTCGGCCACCACGTCGCGCATCTTCTGCGGGCTTTGGAGCAGCCCTTCCAGATATTTGATGAGTTTCACTTTTTCGGCGTATTCATCCTGAATCTTCTTGCGTTCCAGCGACGCCAGCCGGCGCAGTTGCATATCCAGAATGGCCTGAGCCTGCACCTGAGTGATCGACAGTGCCTTAATCAGGTTCTGGCGAGCTGTCTCGACGGTACGCGACCGTCGAATGATGGCGATAACCTCGTCGAGATTGTCCAGCGCCTTGAGCAGGCCTTCCAGGATGTGCGCGCGATCCCGCGCCCGCGCCAGATCATACTCACTGCGCCGGCGGACAATCTCAAAGCGGTGATCCAGATAAACGCGCAGCGCCTGTTTGAGCGTCAGCAGACGTGGCTGGCTGTCCACCAGCGCCAGAAGACGAATACCAAATGTATCCTGGAGCGGCGTCAGCCGGAACAGCGACGCCAGAATTTTGCTGGCATCTGCGCCGCGCTGAAGTTCGATCACCAGACGCAGCCCCTGCCGGTCCGACTCGTCGCGCATGTCCGCCAGACCTTCAAGCTTGCCGTTCTGGGCCAGCGACGCAATACGTTCGATCAGCGAGGTCTTATTGACCTGATACGGCAGCTCACTGACGATGATACGCGACTTACCACGTCCCATGTCCTCGATGTGGACTTTGGCCCGCACTGTGATCTTACCCTGGCCGGTGGCGTAGGCTGCCACCAGCGAGTCTTCATCTTCGCTGCCGTTGGCGTGCCGATAAACCACACCGCCAGTCGGGAAGTCCGGGCCTTTGATGAAGCGCATCAGGTCGTCTACGCTGATGTCATCCAGGCTTGACCAGTTTTCCAGCATATAGTTGAGAGCATCGCAGACTTCGTTCAGATTATGTGGCGGGATATTGGTGGACATACCCACCGCGATCCCTGACGAGCCGTTCACCAGCAGGTTTGGAATGCTGGCCGGCAGAACGCCCGGTTCCTGGAGGCTGCCATCGAAGTTGTCGATAAAATCGACCGTGTTCTTGTCGATATCGACCAGCAACTCCTCGCCCAGTTCATGCATGCGAGCTTCGGTATAACGCATCGCAGCGGCGCTGTCGCCGTCGATGCTGCCGAAGTTGCCCTGACCATCCACCAGCATATAGCGCAACGAAAAATCCTGCGCCATGCGGACCATCGCATCATAAACCGCGCTGTCGCCATGCGGATGATACTTCCCCAGTACCTCACCCACGATGCGGGCGCTCTTCTTAAATGGCGTATCAGAGCGCAGGCCCATATCGTGCATGGCGTACAGTACGCGGCGATGAACGGGCTTCAGGCCGTCGCGCGCGTCCGGCAGCGCCCGCGACACAATCACACTCATCGCGTAATCCAGATAAGCATCGCGCATTTCCTGCTCGATGTTTACCTGCTGGATGTCTGTTATCATTGGTTTCTTCCTCGGAAAGTCAACACTGCCCTGCGGCTGTGGTTCACAACATCAGCACATTCTAGGTGGCGACCTGTAACCTGTCAAATGCGCATTTTAGTATTTTTGTTCTATTATAACCGTATCACACACGAATGACCAGCGCGACAAACAAAAGAGTGCGCCCGTGCGCGCACTCCTCTGCTATCACAGTTTGGATCGAAAACCGGCTTATTCGTCGCCGTCATCCTCGACCTGCGCCACAATTATCGTCAGCAGCGCGTCTTTGTCCACAGTGGAGCCAGCTTCGACCTCAATGCTCTGCACTACCCCATCAATAGGCGATTTCAGCTCGTTCTGCATCTTCATCGACTCAAGGATGACGACCGTCTCGCCCTGTGTCACCGCCTGTCCCTTCGTGACAGGTACGGCGACGATGAGGCCCGGCATTGGCGAACGCACCTCACCGGAAGCTACCGAGAAGCCGCCCTTACGGCTCATCATCAGCATGGCGCGTTCGTCCAGCACCTGCCCTTCGAACATACGCCCACTCAGCATGACTGAGTAACGGCCCTGCTGCTCATCGATAACTACCTGCAGCGACTGGTTATCGGTGATGATCGAATACAGCGACTCGTCGAGTGCCTTGAAGTCCACCCGGCGCGCCTCGCCATTGACGGTCACACCGCCGTCCTTGTCGACTTCAATCTCGTACTGCTGGTTATTGATGATGGTCAGGTATTTCATCGATTCATCCTCTCCCAGCGGCTTACCCATTTCCAGTTACTGGTATCGCGTTTATTGGGCGCAATCACCTGTGTCGCCAACTGGCGGCGGCGGTGGGCGTGCAGCGTCGCGGCGATGGCGGCATTTTCCAGCTCTTCGGAGGTCGGCTCGCCTTCATAGGTGTTCATGCTGAAGTTCTGTTCAACAAAGTTGATGTCGATCTGGCCGGCCATATACTTCACGCTGTTCATCAGGTTGATATGGAACGGAATATTGTGCTTGAGGCCCATAATTGTGTATTCAGACAGCGCACGGCGCATTCGCAGAATCGCCTCGGAGCGAGTCTCGCCCCAGGTGATGAGCTTGGAGATCATGCTGTCATAGTAGGGGCTGATCTCCGCCCCGGCATATACACCGCTGTCTACGCGCACACCCGGGCCTGTCGGCGTGATGAGCGTGGTGATGGTCCCGACTGACGGCATAAAGTTGGCATACGGGTCCTCGGCGTTGATGCGACATTCCATCGCCCAGCCCTTGAATTCCCGAAAGCTCTCCGTCGGCCCCATACGCCGCCCGCGTGCAATACGAATCTGCTCTTTAACCAGGTCCACACCGGTCACCAGCTCGGTGACCGGATGCTCAACCTGCAGACGGGTATTCATCTCCAGAAAGTAGAAGTTCCGGTCACGGTCAACCAGGCATTCGATTGTCCCGGCATTGACGTAGTCCACAGCCTCAGCAGCGGCGATCGCCATGCGTCCCATGCGCTCACGCAGATCGGCATCGACAAACGTGCTGGGCGCTTCCTCGACCAGTTTCTGGTGCCGCCGCTGGATCGAACATTCACGCTCGCCCAGGTGTACCGTGTTGCCGTAGGTATCAGCCAGCACCTGAAACTCGATGTGCCGCGCGCCGACCAGGAGCTTTTCCAGGTAGACATCGTCGTTACTGAAGGAACTCAGCGCCTCACGACGGGCGGTAGCAATTGCCTCGCGCAGCGATTTCGGATCGTAGACGGAGCGCATCCCCTTACCGCCGCCGCCAGCCACCGCTTTGACCAGCACGGGAAAGCCAATCTGTTCAGCGGCCAGCACCAGTTCATCATCAGTCAGGCCAGCAGGCGTGCCTGGAACCAGCGGAACACCGTTTTTGCGTACCGCCTCACGAGCCGCGTGTTTGTCGCCCATCGTGGCGATAGCCTGCGGCGAAGGGCCAATCCACGCCAGCCCTTCGTCGATGACCTGCTGGGCAAAGCTGGCGTTCTCGGCCAGGAACCCATACCCCGGATGCACGGCATCCGCACCGGTTCGGCGAGCCACTTCGATCAGGCGGTCGCCGCGCAGATAGCTTTCGCGCGGGGCGGGCGGACCGATATTCACCGCTTCATCAGCGAACCGCACATGCAGCGCCGACCGGTCCGCTTCAGAATACACAGCAACCGTGTCAATGCCCAGGTCACGACAGGCGCGAATGATGCGGACCGCGATCTCACCACGATTGGCGATCAGTACTTTGTTGATCTTGGTTGGTTGGTCGATCATACGTCGGTCGCTCCTTACAGCGGGATATTGCCATGTTTCTTCGGCGGGTTCTGGTCGCGCTTGTTCTGGAAAACGCCAATCGCGTTAATCAGGCGGGCGCGCGTGTCGCGTGGCTCAATGATGTCATCCACAAAACCGCGCCGCGCCGCAATATACGGACTGGCGAAGCGTTCGCGATAGTCATCTGCCAGCTCTTTTTTGCGCGCCGCCGGGTCTTCTGCTGACTGAATATCACGCCGGTAGATAATCTCGACCGCGCCTTCCGGCCCCATCACCGCGATTTCTGCCGTTGGCCAGGCCAGATTGAGATCGCCACGAATATGCTTGCTGCTCATCACACAGTAGGCACCGCCATAGGCTTTGCGCGTCGTCACCGTGAGCTTGGGTACGGTCGCCTCACAGTAGGCATAGACCAGTTTGGCGCCCGACGTGATAATGCCGTTATGCTCCTGATCTGTGCCGGGCAGATAGCCGGGAACATCGACAAACGTAATAATCGGGATGTTAAAGGCATCGCAGGTACGGATAAAGCGCGCCGCTTTCTCGCTGGCCTTGATGTCCAACACACCCGCCAGCACCATCGGCTGGTTGGCGACGATGCCCACACTGTGCCCACCCAACCGCGCATAACCACAGATGATGTTGGCGGCATAATTCTCATGCACCTCAAAGAAGATGCCATCATCCACAATCTTCTCGATGACCGTCTTCATGTCATACGGTTTGTTGGGATTATCCGGGATGATGGTATCCAGTTCAGTATCCGCCCGCAGCGGATCGTCCGTAGAAGGCACAAATGGCGCGTCTTCCATGTTGTTCTGCGGCAGATAGCCCAGCAGTTCACGCACCAGCATCAGCGCCTGGGTTTCATCATCCCCCACCAGATGACACACCCCGCT
>CAZXCK010000037.1:7158-31309 GCA_964639225.1 uncultured Anaerolineaceae bacterium
CCACTGTCGTTGAGGCCGATCATCGGTGCGCCCACCTTCATCGCCATCTGCATCACTTTGATGATCTTCTGGGCATGGACTTCGCTGAGGCTACCACCCAGCACCGTAAAATCCTGCGAATAAACGTACACCAACCGGCCATCAATCGTACCCCAGCCGGTTACCACGCTGTCGCCGAGGTATTTCTGCTTATCCAGGCCGAACGCCGTCGCCTGGTGCTCGACAAACATATCCAGCTCACGAAAGCTACCGGGGTCCAGCAGAATATCCAGCCGTTCATGAGCTGTGTTACGCCCCTGATCGTGCTGGCGTTTGATGCGCTCCTCACCGCCGCCTGACCGGCTGGCCTCACGTTTGCGGCGGAGTTCCTGAGTCTTGGGGTCTACTGCCATCGCTATTCTTCTCCATAATCTGTTCCCTGCCTACCCTGCACGAGCGGCTCCACACAATGCGAAAACATAGCACAAGGATTGAGACGAAAGGTATCAATGCCACCAGCAGCGGATAACGCTGCCGATCATAGTCTGCCTGTGAGAATACCAGCAGGCGCAAAACACTGTAGATTATAAACACGCTCAACAGCCATATGCTACGATTCACGGCCTGCGGCTTGCCCAGAATCAGGTTCCAGGCCGCCCAACCCAGCATAATCGCCCATAACAGATACCCGCCCACAACCAGCCAGACCGGCGCATTCAGCGTTGCAATCAGATCATCTGGAAGTCTTAGCCAATGCACGATCGCCGCCGCCTGCGCCAGCGCCACCCCGACAACCGCTACGACAAACCACCAGGGAGCATGCCTTCTGCCTGCAATGTTATCAGCATTCATGAGTGTAATCATATCATGCCATGAATCTCAGTCCAGCATGGACCCATAACAGGCTTACTTTTGCGTCAATCGAAGACGCGATCAACCGGCGGGAAGAATCAAGTTTACTGCGCGAGACGCAACCATTTTAATTGTTTGCAATATCTTATATACAGGATATATTTAACATATCGTCATACACTTGCGTCATTGAGCGGGTGAAAGGTGATTTTCTAACATGAAATCAGCACACAGGACAGGGCTTGTATTTTTCCTCGTTGGGACGCTGCTGCTGTTAACAGGCGCCGTCACCGCGCAACCTAATACCGTCAACTACGGCGACACTGTGCTGGCCGAAATCAGTGATACCCAGCCACAGACATTCTACAGCTTTAACGCCACACCCGGCGACATCGTTATGATCCGCGCCGTTGGCCTGGACTCTGGCATGGTCCCCAGCCTGAGTCTGAATTCCGGCATTGGCCAGCAGCTCGCGTTTGGCTTTGGCGAGCCATCCGCCAGCAACGAGGTGTTTATCAGCGCCCGCATCGAAGAAGGCGGCGCGCATCTGCTGCTGGTGGGCATCATGCCAGGTAGCCCAACCGGGCGCATTCTGCTGTCGATTGATGGTTATACCCCCAGCTTCAGCGCACCGCTGACCAGCGCCCCGGTCGAAGTTCCGCTGGACCCGGCGCAGGGTCCGCTGGCGTTTACGTTTGATGCCGACCTCTTCGAGAATCGCACGCTGTGCATCCAGGCTCTGGATTTCAGCGCGCAGCTCATCGCTCAGAACGGCAATCAGGTCGCCACGCTTGGCGGTGGACTGCTGCACAGCGCCGCATTGACCGTCGCCCCCGGTGAGGAGTCATTTGATCTGCTCGTATTTGCAGGCGAAAACCTGGAGCTGGCACAAATCGTCTACAGCCCTCCGGGCGTCGGCTGCGCCGATGCAGCGCCATCGAGCAGTTCCGACACTTCATCGGTTCCGGCGCCACCCGTATCCGCCGCCACGCCGCAGGCACCACAGGAAGTGTGCGTGATCGCCGGCGACGGGGTCTACGTGCGCCAGGGGCCAGGCCCTGATTATGGCATCATCGGAAGCCTGTTCGGCACATTGATGGCCGATGGTATTACCAGCAACGGCTGGTATCGCGTCGAATATGCCAGCCAGACCGGCTACATAGCCCAGGATGTGGTGACGACTTCGGCTGGCTGTGTCAATCTGGCCACCGTTCAGGGTCCGCCACCCGGCACACCCGGTACCGGAACGCCCACGGGCACGGTCACTGGTACAGTGACGGTCACCGGCACGACGACTGGCACACCTTACACCGAGACACCAACCACCACGGCCACGCCGATGGTTACGCCAACGCCATCCAACACACCGGACCCGGCGCATTCGCCGACACCCACTTACACACCGTCATCGACTTACACGCCAACCATGACCTATACGGCTACTTTCACGCCGCCGCCGGGTGCTACAGCGACCTATACCTATACGCCAACACTCACACCACCGGTTAACACAGCGACTTCTACACCGTCCTACACGCCAACCCATACTCCGCCGGTTAATACAGCGACCTTTACGCCATCCTACACGCCAACAACCCCTCCGCCTGTTCCGGTCGCGCCACCCGATGCGCGCTTCAATGATCCCCTGACCATCCCGCTGGATAGCACGGTCAGCACCCTTGATTTCGTCTCGTATCCAGATGGAGACACAGAGGATCGCGTCCGTTATTCGGTCACCGGCATGAACCCCAATGCAGCCCTATCAGGTGGGCGCGCTCAACTCACCATCGCTGTCAGTTGCTTCGGCACCGGCACCGCGAACATCCAGTTCTTCACCGGTGGGCAGACATTTAGCTGCGGGCAGACTATTGTTGACAGAGAGGTGACGGCAGACAGCAACACCGGTTCAATCATCATCACAGCGGTATCAGGCACGAACACTTACGTTCAGTGGGTGCTCACTGGCACCGCCACACGGATCAATTAACTTAGCCCAGCAATCGCCGGATCATAAAAAGGACTCGTCGCTCGACGAGTCCTTTTACATCCCGGATAAGACTTGACAATCACACCGTTACTACGGGCCGGTATTCTCCGAATACTGACCGCAGTGTATGGGCGATCTCGCCCAGCGTGACCTCGTTTTCCACACACTCGATGATGAGCGGCATCAGATTATCCGTGCCGCGCGCCGCCGTCTCAAGCTGGCCCCGCAGCGCGCTGACGCGCTCGTTGTCGCGCTCGGCGCGGAGAGCTGCCAGCTTCTGCCGCTGGGCCGCCTCGATGGCCGGGTCCACATGCAGCAGGTCCGGCTCGATTTCCTCATCAACAGCAAAGCGATTCATGCCGACAATCACCTCATCACCGCGCTCGATGGCCCGCTGGTATTCATAAGCCGCCGTCTCAATCTCGTTATTGATGTAGCCCGCTTCAATCGCTTTGAGCGCGCCACCCATGTCGTCGATGCGCTGGATATACGCCTCGGCCTGCTCCACTATCTGCGCCGTCAGGCTTTCGATGACGTAGCTGCCCGCCAGCGGATCGACCGTGTCGGCCACGCCGGTCTCATGGGCGATAATCTGCTGGGTGCGCAAAGCTACCTGCACCGCCTTTTCGGTAGGCAGCGCCAGCGCTTCGTCCATGCTGTTGGTGTGCAACGACTGCGTGCCGCCCATCACCGCCGCCAGCGCCTGCAGCGCCACCCGCACGATATTGTTCTCCGGTTGCTGCGCTGTGAGTGTGCTGCCGCCGGTCTGCGTGTGGAAGCGCAGCATCCAGCTTTTCGGGTCTTTCGCGCCGAAGCGCTCACGCATAATCTTCGCCCACAGCGTGCGCGCCGCCCGGAACTTGGCGATCTCCTCCAGGAACTGGTTGTGTGCGTTGAAGAAAAACGACAGGCTCGGCGCGAATTCGTCCACGTCCAGACCGGCGCGCATCGCCGCCTCGACGTAAGCGATGCCGTTCGCCAGCGTAAACGCCACCTCCTGAACGGCGGTGCTGCCCGCCTCGCGAATATGATAACCGCTGATGCTAATCGTGTTCCAGTGAGGCACATGCGCCTTGCAGTAAGCGAACAGGTCTGTAATCAGGCGCATGGACGGCTGCGGCGGGTAGATATAGGTTCCGCGTGCGATATATTCCTTGAGGATGTCGTTCTGCACGGTGCCGCGCAGTTTCGCCTCATCCACGCCCTGACGGCGCGCCACCGCGATATACAGGGCCAGCAGAATGGTTGCCGGCGCGTTTATCGTCATGCTGGTGGACACCTGATCCAACGGAATCCCCTGGAACAGTGTCTCCATATCGCGGATGCTGCTGATACTCACACCGACTTTCCCCACCTCGCCAGCGGCCATGGGGTCATCGGCATCATAACCAATCTGTGTGGGTAGGTCGAAGGCCACCGACAGCCCGCTCTGCCCTTTTTCCAGCAGAAAACGATAACGCGCGTTGGATTCCTCCGCCGTGCCGAACCCGGCATACTGCCGCATTGTCCAGAAGCGACTGCGATACATTGTCGGCTGTACACCACGCGTAAACGGATATTCACCGGGAAACCCCAGTCGCTCTTCAGTATCGGATGGCACATCTGCCGTCGTATACAGGCGTTCCAGCGGAATACCCGACGACGTAGCAAACGATTCTTTGCGCTCCGGGAAACGCTTCAGGATTGGTTCCACCCGCTCGACATGCCAGCGTTTTTTGCCATCCTGGTGATTAGCGGATTCAGTCATAGATGGTTCTCCCTCAGTCGTTATCGTTATCTGATTCGGCCTGCGCCAGGCGCGCCTGTTTCTGCGCTTCCAGCAGCAGGTCCCAGTACAACGCCATATCCAGCAGCCGAACGGTATACGCCAACGTCTGCTGATAAGCGCGCCCAACCAGCCACACCAGCGAAACCTGCCCCCAGGGGGTGTTCCGCCGCGCCAACCACAATGCGTCGTCTGTCAGACCAGTCAGCAGCGCCAGCACATCCTGACGCGCCTGCTGGAATCCGGTCACAGCCTGCGGAAGCTCCAGTTGATTCGCCCGCCAGGCAAGCTCAGCCTGAGCTTCATCGGGGATGTCAATCACGCCGTCGTCATGGTGCCAGCCACGCAGCAGCGGCAGGATCACTTCGTGTTCTTCCCACATTGCCTGGAACACAATGCGCGCCGCTGGCCATTCGCCCAGCGCTGGCAGCGGAATCACGTTACTGCGCCCGCGTGGTATCTGTCCCGCCGCCCAGATCAGCCCATCGGCACTGCTGCGCATTCGAGGCAGATAGTCCTGGATCAGCTCATTCATTATGGCTGCTCGTCCACCGGATCAAATGCCGCCAGTGGCACCTGGATGCCTTCGAAATTGGCGAACGTCAGATCGCGCAGATCGAGCTTCAGGTGATAGCACACCCGTTCAAAAAGTTCCACATAACTACATTTGAAGCGCGGCGCATCACCCAGCGAGACGCGCTCGATAATCCAGCGGATATCGTCTGGCTGGCCTTCAATTTCCATGAAGTCACCGTAAGGCATCTCATCCAGCACGACCTCGGCATTACGCAGCAAATAGGTGGTGCGCTGCTTCTCGTAGACCATCACCCGTGTGTAACCCAGCTTTTCCAGGATGATCTGCATCGCATCGAAATTATCCACTTCCACGCTGACCTCGAAGCGAGTCAGCGCCACGTCGTCCTTCTGGGCGCTGGGTTCCTTGTATGTCAGCAACGTGCGATAATCCTGTCGCAGCCGCACCACGATCCCGCTGCCAATCAGCGAACGCTCGGCGTTGTCGTAGCGCACATTGCGTTCCAGCACGCGCGGCAGTTGGGTCGTCGCGCCTGCCGCCACCAGCCGAGCCGCCACGCTGCCCATGTCATGGAGATACAGTTTAACTTCGGTCTCAAGATATTCGTTGGCTGTCATCATATCCTTCTCTGGCCATCATTTCGGGATTTTTCGCAGCGCCTCCGGTAAATAGCGTTCAACCGCTGACAACAGATCGGCATAAACGCCGTCGGCATGCGTTGGCATCAGCACCACATCCTTGCTGAAGCTGCCCGCCGCCCGTTCCAGCATGAGCAGCGGCAAATCATGCGGCGGGATACCAGCCTGGTCTGCCAGCCGGTCGAAGCGCGCCCGGCGCAGGCTCTGTGCGAAGGCATCAAAAGTCCGTTCGTCCAGGTGGCGCACCAGCGGGCGATTGCCAAAATGTCCCGGATACACCACCTCCAGCCGCACATCAGGCGTGGCCTCCTGGTAGAGTGTCGCCACGACATCGGCGGTCTGCCGGTCGGAATGATTAACGGTCACCCGGTACACCCCCTTAACACCGGGCTGGCGTGCAATCGCCCGCACCGACTTCAACCCGCAGCGGTCGGCGATATCGTGCAGCACATAGACGTAAGCGCGCATACTCATGAGGATGAACTCACAGGATCAGGCGTCCACCTTGAGCACCAACTTGCCAAACACATCAAAATCTGCCAACCGGCGCTGGGCCTCGCGGGCCTGTTCCAGCGGCAGCACACTGTCGATGACCGGCTTCAGCAGCCCGCTGAATACCAGCTTCATCACCCGGATGTAATCCTGATGCGGTCCCATCGTGCTGCCGATGATGCTCACCTGACGGGCAAAAACCTGGCGCACGTCCAGGTCCACAAACGGGCCGCTGGTGCCGCCCACAATCAGAATACGCCCACCGATGCGCGCCGAGCGAATGCTGTCGCTCAGGGTCGCCTGCCCCACATTATCGACGACGACATCCACGCCGCGCTTTTCCGTGAGTTTATACAGCGCCTTCGACCAGTTCGGCTCTTCCTCGCGGTTGATCGTCACATCGGCGCCCATTTCGCTGGCCCTGGCGCATTTCTCGGCTGTGCTGCCTACCACATAGACCGTCGCCCCGGCCAACCTGGCGATCTGAATACTGGCGCTGTTGACACCACCGCCAGCGCCAACCACCAGCACCGACTCACCCGGTCGCAGGCCGCCGCGTGTGATCAGCGAATGCCATGCCGTCAGGTACACCAGCCCGGCGCTGGCCGCCGTTTCGAACGACACGTGGTCCGGTATGCGCAGCAGATTGCGCTGCGGCAGCACCGCGTATTCAGACGCCACACCGGGCACAGATTCGCCAAGAATGTGCATGTCGCGCGACTGGTTCTCCAGGCCTGTCGTCAGCGCCGGCGAGTCCGGCGGCAGGATCGTCGGGTTGATGCACACCCGATCACCCGGTTTGTAAGCCGTCACGCCCTCGCCGACCACGTCCACTGTGCCCGCGCCATCCGCGCAGATGACGTGCGGCATCGCCAGCTTAAGGCCAGGCCAACCGACACGCACCCACAGATCGAGCCGGTTCAGCGCCGCCGAGTCGATCTTTAGGCGTACTTCGCCCGCCCCCGGCTGCGGAACCGGCAGATCATCGGCGACCTGGATCACATCCAGGTCACCGTGCCCGGTAAGGACCGCGCCCCTCATCAGCGCAGCCCCAGTTCGTTACGGGCGATCACCAGACGCTGTACTTCGCTGGTGCCCTCATAAATACGGGTAATACGGGCATCACGGTAATACCGCTCCACCGCCATCTCTTTGCTGTAGCCCATGCCGCCGTGAATCTGCACCGCCTCGTCAGTGATAAACATCGCCGCTTCGCTGGCGAACAGCTTGGCCATGCTGGCTTCCACCGTAAAGCGCCCGCCGTTACGCTCGGCGCGTTCTTTGGCCAGCACCGCGTTGTAAATCAGCATACGAGCCGCTTCCAGGCGCGTTTTCATATCGGCGATCTTCTGCTGGATCATCTGGAACTGGCCGATTGGCCCGCCGAACGCCTGCCGCGTGCGCGCATATTCCAGGCTGGCCTGGTAAGCCGCCTCGGCGACGCCCAACGCCTGCGCCGCGATGCCAATACGCCCGGCATCCAGCACCGTCATAGCGATTTTGAAGCCTTCGCCCTCTTTGCCCAGCATGTTCTCCACCGGGCACTCGTAGTTGTCGAACATGATCTCGCTGGTGGCGCTGGCCCGGATGCCCAGCTTGGGTTCCTTTTTTCCGCGAATGAAACCGGGCTGGTCCGCCTCGACGATAAAAGCAGTGATGCCTTTGTTAACCTTCTCCGGTGCGGTCATGGTGAAAACCACCACATAATCGGCCACCGGACCGCTGGTGACCCAGCTCTTGGTCCCGTTAATGACATAATGTGTGCCGGCCTCGTTCAGCACGGCGCGGCTGGCCATCGTCGCGGCGTCGCTGCCAGACATCGGCTCGGTGAGGCTGTAGGCGCCGATTTTCTCGCCGCTGGCGATAGGTGTCACGTATTTCTGCTTCTGCTCCTCAGTGCCGAATTTCAGCAGGCCATAACAGTACAACGAATTGTTCACACTCATGATCGTACTGTGGCTGACATCCGCTTTGGCGATTTCGATCATCGCCAGCACATAAGCCAGCGTATCCATACCCGCCCCGCCGTATTCCTCCGGAACCTGAATCCCCATCAGGCCCATCTCGCCCATCTTCTGGATTGTAGCGAGTGGAAAGTCGCCGCTTTCGTCGTACTTCTCGGCGATGGGTAGGATTTCCTTCTGGGCAAATGTGCGGACCGCCTGTAACAATGCCTCATGTTCGTCGGTCATGCTCAGGGTCAGGGCAGAGTCGGAATTGGCTGCAATAACCATCGGTTGTCTCTCTCCACAAGATGAATATTTACGTTCATACCCGCCCATTATAACATTAGATCACCGCCACACGTATGTACACCACACGGTACGATGGCGCGATTCATCCATTCCGTACAACTGCGAAAGGACTCACTCAATGGCACAGGGACACTTACACCACGTCGGCGTCGTCACCGGGGATATGCAGGCCGCGCTCAAATTCTGGCGCGACGCGCTGGGATTGCCCATCACCCACGAAGAACGCAACGACGACGAGGCGGTCGATATCGTCTTTCTGGGCGCGGGTGCGAGTGCCATTGAGATCATCAGCCCCACCACCGAAGACAGTGGCATCGCTAAATATATGGCGAAACGCGGCGCCGGTATGCACCACACCTGCATCGAAGTGGACGACATCGAAGCCGCCATGCAGCGGCTGGCCGATCACGGCTTCGAACTCATCAACGAGACGCCGCGCACTCGCCACGACGGCACGCTTTACGCCTTTACCCATCCGCGCAGCACGTTCGGCGTGATGGTGGAGCTTTACCAGAAGCCGCGCTGACGTTCTGCTGGCGATTCAGTCGATTTCCATCAGCGCGCGCTCGATCTCGGCGCGTGCGTTGGCGTCTGTCTCACGGCCCAACTGCGCCTGCAACACCGATTGCGCGCCATCGCCAGCCACCCGCGCGAGTGCCCAGGCGGCATGACCACGTACCAGCGGCACCGGGTCGCTCACCAGACGCGCCAGCGGCTCCGCTGCGGATTCGTCGCGCCAGTTGCCAGCGGCGATACAGGCGTTGCGTACCAGCCGGTCACGTTTGATGCGCGCCAGCGGCGAACCCGCGAAGCGCGCCTTAAAACCGGCGTTATCCAGCGCCAGCAGATCGAGCAGCGGCGGCGCGGCCCGGTCGATGCCGCCCGCCGGCTGGAACTCCACACGTGCCCCGGCGACCGCGAACCGCTGCCAGGGGCACACATCCTGGCACACGTCACAACCAAAAATCCAGTTGCCCATCAGCGGTCGCAGTTCAGGGTCGATCCAGCCCTTGTGCTCAATCGTCAGATAGCTGATGCAGCGCCGGGCGTCCAGCACATATGGGCGCGGAAAGGCATCCGTCGGGCAGGCGACCAGGCAGCGCGTACACGTCCCGCACAGCGACTCGCGCTCCGGCTGATCGTAATGGTCAAATTCCAGCGTGGTGACGATCTCACCCAGGAAGAAATAGCTGCCGCGCCGCCGGTTGATGAGCATGGTGTTTTTGCCGATGAAACCCAGCCCGGCCTGCTGGGCGTGAGCGCGTTCCAGGATAGCGCCTGTATCCACATAGACGCGCTGCGCTGGCGACTCGCCAGCGGCCCGCGCCAGCCACTCCGCCAGCGCCTCGAGCTGCGGCGTCACGACATCATGATAATCCACACCCCAGGCGTAAGACGCGATCCGTCCTCGTGCCGGGTTGGCCAGTTCCGCCTCGCTGAACTGTGAGCGCAGCGCGCTCGAATAGTCCACGCCCACCATCACCAATGAGCGCGCACCGGGTACGATCACATTGAGATCACGGCGACGATCCTGCCGGTCGGGTCGGGCCATGTAGCCCATCGACCCGTGCATACCAGCTTCAATCCAGCGGAAATAGGCGTCCAGCGTGGGCGCTGGCTCGGCGAGCGTCACCCCCACCAGATTAAAGCCCATCGCTGCGGCTTTGTCTTTCAGCGCTTCGGTAGAAAATGCCATCACATCCTCAGGGACTGCCGTTCGATGAGTCCAGGCCAGTATAACAAACTCGCCCCGGTGTCGGGGCGAGGCATTGACAAGAAGTCGTTGGAGTTGAATTTCAGGTGACGCGCTCACCTTCGAGATACGGTCGCAAATACTGCCCCGTATGACTGCCGGCAATGTTGACAATCTCCTCCGGCGATCCTTCCGCGATGACCATGCCGCCGGCGTCGCCGCCTTCCGGCCCCAGGTCGATGATGTGATCGGCGACCTTAATGATGTCCAGATTGTGCTCGATGACGACGACCGTATTCCCCTGGTCCACCAGCGTTTGCAGCACGTCTATCAGGCGTTTAACGTCTACCGCATGCAGACCCGTCGATGGCTCATCCAGAATGTAAAGCGTACTGCCGGTGGCCCGCTTGGACAGCTCGCGGCTGAGTTTAACACGCTGCGCCTCACCGCCACTGAGTGTCGTCGCCGCCTGTCCGATGCGGATGTAACCCAGGCCGACCGCTTCCAGCGTCTCCAGCTTGGTGACAATCGTCGGGATGTTGGCGAAGAACTCAAGACCCTCGCTGACGGTCATATCCAGCACGTCGGCGATGCTCTTGCCCTTGTAGTGGACCTGAAGTGTCTCCCGATTGTAGCGCGTGCCCTTGCACACTTCGCAGTCGATGTAGATATCGGGCAGGAACTGCATCTCGATCTTGATCTGGCCCTGACCCTGGCAGTTCTCGCAGCGCCCGCCCTTCACGTTGAAGCTGAAGCGCCCCTGGCTGTAACCGCGTATCTTGCTCTCCGGCAGTTCGGCGAACAGTGTGCGCACCGCGTCGAACATCTTAGTGTACGTGCCCGGATTGCTGCGCGGCGTGCGCCCAATCGGACTCTGATCGATGTTGATGATCTTGTCGATGTGCTCCACACCCTCGATGCTGTCATGCTGACCATGACGCACCCGACTGCCGTTGACGATCTGCGTCAGCCGCTGGTACAGAATATCGACCACCAGTGTGCTTTTGCCGCTGCCGCTGACGCCGGTCACACACACCAGCTTGCCCAGCGGAAAAGCCACATCGATTCCCTTGAGATTGTTTTCGCGCGCCCCGCGCACGACAATTGCTTCACCAGTGCCGGGACGGCGACTGCCTGGCAAGCCGATCTGGAAGCGCCCCGCCAGATAATTCCCGGTCGGGCTGGTCTCGACCTGCATCACCTCTTCCGGTGTGCCCTGTGCCACAATATAACCACCGTGTTCGCCCGCACCTGGACCCAGGTCCAGCAGCCAGTCAGCGCTGCGCAGAGTCTCCTCGTCATGCTCCACAACCAGCACCGTGTTGCCCAGGTCTCGCAGATCGACCAACGTGTTAATCAACCGGGCGTTATCGCGCTGATGCAGGCCAATCGACGGCTCGTCGAGCACGTACAGCACGCCCGTCAGCCGGCTGCCGACCTGCGTCGCCAGCCGGATACGCTGGGCTTCGCCACCGCTGAGAGTCCCGGCAGTACGGTTCAACGACAGATAGCCCAGGCCGACATCGTTGAGGAAACGCACCCGGTCAGCAATCTCCTTCAGAATCTGACGGGCGATCTGCTGGTCACGGTGCGAAAGCGCTTCAGTTGCGCCGTTCGGATTCTCAGACCCTTGCAGGTAACGCACCCAGTCGATGAGCTTGCCCACCGGAATCGCCGTCACCTCGTTGATGGGCTTATCCGCCACCGTTACCGCCAGCGCCTCTGGCCGCAGACGATGACCGCTGCACGTCTTGCAGGGAACCTGCGTCATATACGCTTCGAGCTTTTCACGAATGTAATCCGACGTCGTCTCGCGGTGACGCCGGTTGAGGTTGTTGACCACGCCTTCATAGGCCGTCTGGTAGCTGCGCGTGTCGCCGTAGCGGTTGCGATAGTCAATACGCACCTTCTTACCCCGCGTGCCATATAGGATGATTTCCTGCTGCTCCGGCGCGAGGCTGCGCCAGGGCGCGTCGAACGGGATGCCATACGCCTCGCAGACAGCCACCATCACGTTGCGCGTCCAGCTATCATCGTCCATGTTCCAGCCGTTGGCGTCGATGGCGCCATCCGCCAGGCTGCGATCCGGATCGGAGATAATGTGGTTCGGGTCGAACTCCAGCCGGAATCCCAATCCCTGGCAGTCCGGGCAGGCTCCGCGCGGTGTGTTGAAACTGAATGTGCGCGGCTCGATCTCCGGGATGCTGCCATGCCCGTGGACGCAGGCCAGATGCTCACTGAACAGGATGTCCTCAGCCGGTTCGACGCTCTGGTTGTTAACGATCATCACACCGTCGCCCAGTTCGAGCGCCGTCTCAACCGAGTCGGTCAGGCGAGATTCCGCGCTGCGCGCCGCTTCGGATTCGGGATCGTCATAATGG
Organism: uncultured Anaerolineaceae bacterium; assembly: GCA_964639225.1. GTDB lineage: Bacteria > Chloroflexota > Anaerolineae > Aggregatilineales > Phototrophicaceae > CAZXCK01. The sequence goes on from CAZXCK010000037.1 coordinate 19,736, forward strand.
CGCACGATGAGCCGATCCACCACCACTTCGATGTTGTGGATCACGTAACGATCCACTTTGATGTCCTCATCGAGTCCCAGCACTTCACCATCGACCCGCACACGAGCGAACCCGGCCTTACGAATATCTTCCAGCACTTTATCGTGGTTGCCTTTTTTATCCCGAATGACCGGTGCCAGGATCAGCGTGCGCGTGCCGTCCGGCAGCGACTTCACAGCGTCCACGATCTGCTGTGCGCTCTGGGCGATGACTTCCTCGCCGCATACCGGACAATGCGGCACACCGATACGGGCATACAGCAGACGCAGATAGTCGTATATCTCGGTCACCGTGCCCACCGTCGAGCGCGGATTCTGGCTGACGCCCTTCTGGTCAATCGACACAGCCGGACTCAGTCCCTCGATCTGATCGACATCCGGCTTTTCCATCTGACCCAGAAACTGCCGCGCGTAGGCGCTCAGGCTTTCCACATAGCGGCGCTGCCCCTCGGCGAAAATCGTATCGAACGCCAGCGACGACTTGCCCGAACCGGACAAACCACTGATGACGACCAACTGGTTGCGGGGAATCTCGACATCAATGTTCTTGAGGTTGTGCTCGCGCGCCCCTCTGACGATGATTTTATCCTGCATGATGCCTTTTTTCTTTCAGCTTGTGCCTGGCAGAAGGGGAATGCAACATCTGTTCTACATTATAGCGCGCAGAACAATGTTGGCAACGGTGAATAACGTAGCACCAGCACCTGAATCCCGGTCTACGGTGCGATGAGTGCCACCTGAAAATACCGACAGCCGCCACCCCGATTACAGGCGACGGCTGCCGGAATGCCTGCGAATACTAATTGTCAGCAGCGAGCGCCGTCGGGTCAATCGTCGGTGTCGCAGTCAGCGCGATAGCGGTCGCCGTCGCCGGCATGTCGGTGTATTCCTCGGCCATCGTCACAAATCCCAGCCCACGCACAACAGACACCCAGGTACGGCCCGGCCTGAGCATGATCGGTGTGTTGTTACCATAGATCAGTTGCAGCGCGCTGCCCGGATTGTCATCCTGGCGACGCCAGAAACCCTGGTAAACTACGCCGTCACGCATCACATAGGCACGCCCCTGGTCCCACAGTTCGATGCCAATCGATTCATAATTGGCGCCTTCTGGAAACAGGTCCGGGCGGCGCACATGTGGCACCTCGATGACGACCAGGTTATCCGCCCAGATTTGCTCACCATCCCCGGCGTCGAAGTGCGGCACACCATCAGTAAAGCGAATGTAATGCCCGGTATCTGGCTGGTACTGCCAGCGCGCATTGGCCTGATCCCACCAGTCGATATAAATATCGTTCGCTGGCAAACCGTCCGGGTCCGGCACCTCACTGAAAGCGAAACCACGTGCGCGCATACCCGTATTGACGTTACGGCGCGTCGCCAGATCGTACAATACCGTTGTGTCCAGGAAAAGCGTATGCTCAAAATCGACACCGGGACGGCGTTCGTCGCGACAGAAACCGGCGTTCTCACAGTTATCACCCTTCAACGGAGAAAACGCCTGGAACACCCAGTCCGACGACATAATCAACTGCTGGATCGGCTCGCTGGTTCCGGCATAAGCCAGCAACGCGCTGTACATCATCACCAGTTCCATATCGACCAGGCGCGCGCTGCGCACCGAGCCAACTCGTTCGGGAGCGTTACTCCGGTAGATGGCGGCAAACCGCGTCACTCCGCCCTCAGCTTCCACCTCATAGACAACGTCAGCCAGGTTGACACCGGTCTGCGGGCGTACCATCGGCGGGAAGTTGGAAATCTTCACAATCAGATTGCGGCGCGCCATCGCCTCCTCATTCGGATACGGCAGCCCGGTCAGCGGATTGAATCCTTCGGGATAGCTGACCGGCCCCACCTGGGTCGGCGTCGGTGAGGGGGTATCGGTAGGCAGTGGCGTAGAGGTGGCGGTAGGTGTGGCCGTGTCGGTGGCCGTCGGCGAACTGGTCGCTGTTGGCGAACTGGTCGCTGTGGATGTTTGGGTCGGTGTAGCCGTCGGCCCGGCGGGTGTGTTCGTCGCAAAATTGATCGCCTGAGGGCGCGGCGTATTGGTCGCAAAGACCTGCTGCAACACATGACCACCAGCCAGAGCCGGCATCATTACCAGTGCACTCAACATCAGCACGCTAATCGCAAATAATCCGTTAACTCGACGCATAGGCTTCCCCGTGTGATTGACATGGCTTACTTCGGGTTACGGCGAAGAAGTATAGGGCTATCTATGGATGTTGCACAGGGGTTATTCGATTAGCGTGGGGCAAGCGTCTGATTTTACGCACATCCCAAACTGGGGTATGATGGGGCAACTTCTGTGGAGGGAAAACAATGTCAAAACGGATGTTAATCGCGTTCGCTCACCCGGACGATGAAAGCTTTGGCATGGGCGGTACCATCGCCCGCTATGCCGCTGAAGGTGTGGAGACTTATCTCATCTGTGCGACCAATGGCGATGCCGGCACCGTCGCGCCAGATAAATTGCAGAACTACCGCTCCATTACCGAACTGCGCCTTGCCGAATTGGACTGTGCCGCACATATTCTGGGCCTGCGCCAGATTTTCAAGTTCGGTTACAGCGACAGCGGCATGATGCACTCCGCCGACAACGACAACCCGGATTGTCTGTGGTACGCCTGGCAGCAACGCCCGGAAGCGGTCACCCGGCGCGTCGTCGAGGTCATACGAACTGTCAAACCACAGGTTGTCGTGACATTCAACGAATACGGCGGCTATGGTCACCCGGACCACATCGCCATCCACAGCGCGACCGTTGCCGCCTTTCATCTGGCCGGAGACCCGGATTACATCACCGAGGGCTGCCCACCCTACACCCCGCAGAAACTCTATTACACCAGCATCCCCGCCACCATGATCAAAATCGGCGTGTGGATGATGCGCCTGCGTGGCAAAGACCCGCGCCGGGCAGGAGTCAACCAGGATGTCGATGTCCAGGCAATCCTGGAACACATCAACCCCATTCACACGCGCGTTAGCATCCGGGATTTCCTGGAACTGTGGGAAGCAGCCAGCGCCTGCCACGCCAGCCAGAACAGCGGCTCAATCGCGCCCCTGTGGATACGCAAACTGCTGACAACCAGCCAGGGCTTCACCCGCGCCTGGCCTTGCCCGGACCACGACCGCGTCGACGAAACCGATCTGTTCGCCGGCGTCCAGGCCGACCGCTGACTAGCGCAGCGCCACCTCGATCACCGCCAGTCGATGGTCTGAAGCCCGGCTGTCGATGACACCCCAGCCAACCGCCTGCAGGCTGGGTGTCGTCCAGATGTAGTCCAACCGGGCGCGGGCATCGGTGCGCCAGAACGTGGCCGTGATGTCGAGCTGCTGCCCGGCGAAGTGATCGACAAAGCCGCTCTCCCGCATCCGCTGGATCAGGTCAGAGTCCGGCACATTATTAAACGTGCCGCCAATAACCGTGCGCCCCAATTGGCCCTCCGGCTGGTGATGGGCGCTGATGATACCAAACACCTGGCTGAGCTGCGCCTGCTGACTCTGCTCGATGCCGGTCAGGTCGCTGGTGCTGCCGGAAACCAGCAGCGGATCCAGCCAGGTGTTATAAATCGTGATGACGCCCGCATCCGGGCGCACCTGGACTCGTTGCAAACCCGTCTGACTGCCCACACTGTCGAGCAGCACGCCATCGTCAAACACAATCTCAATATTCGACAACACCGCCAGCCCCTGCAGACCTTCGATAGTCGGCAAAAAGCGCATATCCATGCCCAGACGTCGCGCCAGCCACAACGCCTGATCGACACCAAAACTGGTGAGCTTACCTGCCTCAACTTCCTGCAACAGCACAATATTAGCACCGCTCTGCTGGATGGTCTGCGCCTGGGCTTCGAGGTCAAAGTGGAAGAATTCGTTATAACCGGCGTGAATGTTATATGTCCCCACACGGACCGTCTCCAGGTTGGTAAAACCGGTCACCACCGGCGGCTGCGCCAGCATCGCGCCACCAACCGCCGCGCCGCCCACCAGAACCAGCGCGGCCAGCGACTGCACCACCGACCCACCGGACCAGCCAATCCGGCGGCGCATCTGTACCATCGACAGTGCCGCCAGGAAGGCCGCCAGCAGCAGAACCGCCAGTCCCATCTCGCGGAAGCCGCGCAGCAGCGGCGGGATAATCGGGTTGAGGAAGTTGAGGTCCGGGCCGAAATCGCGGACAAATGCGTATTCATACGTGAAGATGTCAAACACGACCAGCACGCCAAAGATCACCGTACCCAGCACAATCCACAGCGCCGCGAAATTCCGCTCTCTGCCTGCCTGAGGACGCACCAGCCACCACCACCACAGGCTGGCCGCTAACTGCGCAGCGACCAGCGCGCCAGCGGCAATCCAGCCACCGAGCCGCGCGCCAAGCACAATCAGCAGCATGACCAGTAGCATCCAGACCCAGCCGCGCACGCTGCTGTCGAACAGTCCCAGCAGCCGCCGCGCCTGCGAACGGACAGCCGGCATCAGCGGCAGCAATGTAGCCACCAGCAGCAGCGGCACGATCAGCGCGTAATCGGTGCCGGTGCGCGCCGCGACGACGTTGGGCATCGCCAGCACGGAAAGCTGCAAAAACAGCAGCGCCCCCAGCCCGATTCCACCCCATACGGTCATGATACCCCGGTCCGCCGAGATGCTGTCGTCGTCGCGCTGGCGACGGGCTTCGAGTTCGTAGGTGATGCCGATGATCGCCGCCAGCACCACCACGCTCACCGACAGCACCAGTTGTGTAGGGGCGTAGTCAATTGACCAGGATGGGTCAAGTGTGTCGCCAGCAGCGCGGAGCAACTGGTCAGCAGCCAGCGCCAGCACCATCATCAGCGGCAGTGTCCGCGCCCGGTGACGAACCAGCAGCGTCACATACACCAACCCGCCGCCAACGGTCATCGCGCCAGACACGACCGGTGATACGTCCGGGTTATCCGCCATCAGATAACGTCCTACCGCTGCCAGCGCGACGGCGATCACAATCAGCAGGCGCACCCGACCGATGAACAGGATCAGCAGTGGCAGTGCCAGCATGTACGCGAGAAAGGTCAGCTCGCCGTTAACGGTAGACGGCTCCACCAGGCCGGGCAGGTTCGGGTCAACACGCGCCAGATCAAGCAGTGGATACAACGACGCGCTGCCTGCATGGGCGTAAACCGTACCGATCAGGAACCGCAGCGCCTGAACAAAAAACAGGCCCACCAGTGCGGCCTCGATGGCATAGAGCGCGGGTAGGTTTGCAGCGAGTAGTGTACGCAGGCGACCTGGCATGCGGAACTCCCGGTTGAGGTCGGTCAGAATTACTCTATTCAGTATAACCTGAAGCAAGACCGGTTTACCACGCCGACAACACGCTGCGCGACAGACCGACCAGGCATCAAGCGACACGCCATCTGGCAAGAGGTAAACCAATCGCGGATTTTGTTAAACAGGTATCAGGGAAATTACCACAAACTAGGGTATAATTTTAGCAATTTCGTACTATTTTGCACCAGCAACGAAGGGGGCTGTATTGTGGAAAAAGTCGACACGATCTTGACCGGCGGCATTGTCATCACCATGAACACTGAGTTCGACTTATACGAAAACGGAGCCGTCGCCATCCGCGACCACACGATCGTCGCGGTCGGCCCCGCTGCGGACATTGAAACACAGTATCAGGCTGATGAGATTATCTCTTGCGAGGGACAGTATATCCTGCCCGGCCTCATCAATGCGCATACCCATGTTCCGATGACTCTGCTGCGCGGACTGGCCGATGACCTGCGCCTGGACGTGTGGCTGATGGGCTACATGATGCCCACCGAGCGCCAGTTCGTAAATCCGGAATTCTGCCGGCTGGGGACTCGCCTGGGCTGCGCCGAGATGATCCGCAGCGGTATCACCGCTTTCGCCGATATGTACTACTATGAATCTGATGTGGCCGATGTCACTGCCGAGATCGGTATGCGCGGCGTCCTGGGCCAGACCATCCTCAAGTTCCCGGCTCCGGATGCCCAGTCGTTCGAAGAAAGCCTGGAACGTGCCCGCGTCTTTATCGAAGAATGGCGCGATCATCCGCTGGTGACGCCAGCAGTCGCTCCTCATGCGCCCTACTCCAGCACCAAAGATATGCTCAAACAGTGCGCGCAACTGGCCATGCAACACGACGTGCCGGTGCTGATCCACATCTCGGAGATGAAGCAGGAAGAGGACGACAGCGTCAAGAATTTCGACATGCGGGTGACCCCCTGGGTCAGGACAACCGGCCTGCTCAACGCCAAAGTGCTGGCCGCGCACTGCGTCCACATCGACAAAAACGACATGACGATCTTATACGAGCACGATACCACCGTCGCCCATAACCCCACCAGCAATCTCAAGCTGGCCAGCGGCATCGCCCCGGTCACCGAGATGCTGGAGCAGAAACTGGTTGTCGGCATCGGCACAGACGGCCCGGCCAGCAACAACGATCTCGACATGTTCGAGGAGATCCGGCTGGCGGCCATCCTCGCCAAGACCGAAGCCAACGACCCAACCGCCCTGCCAGCGCGACAGGCGTTGCTGATGGCGACCCGCATGGGTGCTGAGGCGCTCTTCCTGGGCGACGTGACCGGCAGCCTGGAAACCGGCAAATACGCCGACCTCATCGTGGTGGACGCCAATACGCTGCACAATATGCCTCACTTCCGCCGCGACTCGCAGGCGGTCTACTCGCAGCTTGTCTACGCTGCCAAGAGCACCGACGTCCGCCATGTGATGTGTCATGGGCGTTGGCTGATGCGCGACCGCGAACTGCTCACCGTTGATGTGACCGAGTCGCTGCAGCAGGCCCGCGAATATGCCACCCGCGTCGATGATTTTCTCATCGCGCATGAAAACGACGTCCTCAGCAAGCTGGTCGCCGTTGGCGGCCTGGAACGTTCTGAAAGCTTTGAAGTACAGGTCAAGGCCATCATACCGGAACCAGCCACCGTTCGCACGCTGCTCGACCATCCCGATGTCGAAGTGCTGCGCGACGTCCACTACCGCCAGTATGACACCTACTTCCTGTTCAACGACCCGGACATGGGCCGTGTCCGCTACCGCGAGGACGAGCGTGTCGACGAAAATGGTGAAGTGACTGAGGTACGCGCCCGCCTGACCTTCACCATGCCGGAGAAAGAACGCGAATTCAACTCCGCTGTGCTGCTGTCACATTCGCGCTTTATCGCCCCGGCGGACCGCCCGCTGCGCTTCTACAAGGAATACTTCCAGGCGTCCGAAACCTTCGAGATGGAAAAAGATCGTTCTCGCTGGCACATCCACTACCAGGGCGTGCTGTATTACATCAACGTCGATAAAATGGTGAAACCCGCCCGTTCAGAGACCTTCATCGAGATCAAATCGCGCACGTGGTCGCTCGAAGACGCGGAGCACAAGGCGGATGGCATCCGGCGTATGATGGAACTGCTGGGCATCTCCGCTCAGGACGCTGTCCAACAGGAATACCTCGATATGCACCGTAGCTGACCACAGTATCATCAGACCTGTCATCCAAAGGCCGGCGAGATGCCGGCTTTTGGATTCCTGCACCTGTGTTAATTCAATGCGTAACGCTAATGGATTATAGTTTCTGGTGTAAAACATATAACTTCTGGAGTGGATTATTGGTTAAGTTGCATAACCCCATGTGTAAATCCGGCGGATTTTGTGTAAGAATAAAGTGACCTTATGCAGTCCAGTTTCCGGCAGCGACCGGAAGGAGAATAGTTTTATTATGACCAGTGCCCTGACAGCAGAACTGGAAAGCTCGACCATCAACAATGCCTACACCACCGCCATCGCCCAGTACAACCGGGCTGCCAGCTTCCTCGATCTCCCCTCTGACATCATCGACTATATGCGTTACCCCCGCCGTGAGTTCACCGTTAATTTCCCGGTCCGGCGAGACGACGGCACTATTGAGATGTTCACTGGTTACCGTGTGCATCACAGCACCATACTGGGACCATCCAAAGGCGGCATCCGTTACAGCGCACACGTTGACGTCAACGAAGTGCGCGCCCTGGCGATGTGGATGACCTGGAAATGCGCCCTGATGCGGTTGCCCTTTGGCGGCGCCAAAGGTGGCGTCGTCGTCGATCCGCGCCACCTCAGTTACAATGAGCTGGAGCGCGTCACCCGTCGCTACGCATCCGAGCTGGTGCCCATGCTCAACCCCCAGTCCGACATCCCCGCGCCGGACATGGGCACGACGCCCCAGATGATGGCCTGGATTATGGACACCTACAGTATGACAGTCGGTTATTCGGTGCCGGCTGTAGTCACCGGCAAACCGCTGAGTATTGGCGGCAGCGAAGGGCGCGTCGTGGCGACTGGTCGCGGCGTTATCCTGGCAATGATGGAAGCACTCAAACGCCAGGGTCGGACAGATGCCGAATCGATCAGTGTGGCCATACAGGGATTTGGCAATGTCGGCTCCAATGCCGCGCATTACGCTCACAGTCAGGGATTCCAGGTGATCGCCGTCAGCGACGTTGACGGCGGCATTTACAACCCCAACGGCCTGGATATTCCGGCGCTGGTGGACTACTACAACAAACATGGCAGGCTGGGTGGCTTCCCCGATACCGAGATCATCTCCAACACCGAACTACTGGTCCTGCCGTGCGACGTCCTCATCCCAGCGGCCCTGGAAAGCCAGATCACAGCCAGCAACGCCGATGACATCCAGGCCGATCTGATCGTCGAAGCCGCCAACGGCCCTACCACACCAGAGGCTGACGACATCCTCAATGATCGCGGTGTGCTGCTTATCCCGGACATTCTGGCCAACGCCGGTGGAGTCGCCGTCTCTTACTTTGAGTGGGTGCAGGATTTGCAGTCCTTCTTCTGGGACGAGGACGAGATTTTCCGCCAGCTTGAACGTATTATGGTGCGCGGCTACGATGCGACCATCCGCACGGCGGAAAAATACAACGTGCCACTGCGCACCGCCGCCCAGATCGCCGCCATCCAGCGCGTGGCCGACGCCCTGATGACACGCGGCATCTATCCTTAATTTCAGCAAGCGCGCCACAATATCGATTGAACAACCCAGCGCGGGCAGTTCGCTGCAAGGAACCGCCCGCGCTGGTTCAGCCTGTGTCTTGGCAGGTGCATTTGCCGCGTGCTATACTGCGCCGCATGATGACGCCAAATGGAAACAACCGAGACTCAGCAACCGCCATTAACGCCGAACGCCTGACCTGGGTGGAAATCGACACCGACGCGCTGGCCAGCAACGTTCGCCTGATTAAATCGTTCATCGGCCCGGATGTCGCGCTGATGGCCGTCGTCAAAGCCGATGCTTACGGTCATGGCGCGGTACAGGCGGCGCGCATCGCGCTGCTCAACGGCGCGACTTACATCGGCGTGTCATCGATTGACGAAGCGATCGTTCTGCGCGCCGCCGGCATTGACCGCCCCATCATCGCCCTCAATTTCACGCCACCACATCGTCTGGTGGATGCCCTGCATCACGACATCACGCTCGCCCTTTACGATCTGGATATCGCCCGCGCCTACAACCGCATCGCGCGCGAACTTAAGCAGACCGTCCACGTACACTTCAAAATAGATACGGGCATGGGCCGTCTGGGGGTGCTGCCGCAGCAGGTCGAAACGGCTTTCCAGGAGGTTCTGACGCTGGACGGTATCCACGTCGAGGGCATCTACACGCATTTTTCGGTCGCCGATGAAGATGCGGACTACACCCGGCAGCAGTTCAACACCTTTACGGCACTCGTCGATCGTCTGAAGGCGACAACCGGCTATCATTTTCGCTATATCCACGCCGCCAACAGCGCCGGAACACTCAGACATCCCGACATGCATCTCAACATGGTGCGTACGGGCATCGCCATGTTCGGCATGCATCCATCCGATGACGTGCGGCTCCCTGCTGGCTTCAGGCCGGTGATGGGGTGGAAAACAATGGTGGCTCAGGTCAAAACGCTGCCACCCGGCCATGCCATCGGTTACGGTAATACCTACACCACCAGCACTGAAGAACGCATCGCCATTCTGCCAGTCGGCTACGCCGACGGTTTCCGGCGTACGCCCTTCACCTGGCGCGAAGTCCTCATTCGGGGGCAGCGCGCGCCACTGGTAGGTCGCGTCAGCATGGAGAAATCAGCGGTCAGTGTGTCACACATCCCTGACGTTCAGATTGGTGATGAGGTCGTGCTGCTGGGCAGTCAGGACGGCGACGTCCTTACCGCCGAGGAGATCGCCAGCCACCTGCATACCATCAACTACGAGCTGACCTGTACCATCCTGCCGCGCATACCCCGCCGCTGAATCAACACTTACAACTGGTCACGGATGTCAGCGGCGATGCGCGACGGTTCGGTGACAAACGAGTACACCCGCGCCAGTCGCCCGTCACGGTCGATGAGAAATTTCGAAGCCGTGTGGTCGATCAGATAGCCGGCCTCGGAGCCGGCAGTCGGTCGCCGTTCATAAACCAGACTGTAATCGCCCTGGATGGTCTGTAACACGTCATCCGTCCCGCTCAGACCGATGAACTCCGGGTCGTAACGCTGTAGATAGCGGTCGATAAACTCCGGCGTGTCACGCTCGCCATCCACACTGACAAACAGAAATACCACGTCGTCGGCATCGTCACCCAGATCGCGCTTGATACGCCGGAAGTCCAGCAGAGTCGCCGGGCAGGCATCCGGGCAATGTGTATAGCCAAAGTAGACCAGCACCAGCCGTCCCTGCAGATCGCTCAGACTCAGCGGATCGCCGTTGTTGGCCACCAGCGTAAAATCCTGGAGTTCCTGCGGCGGGTCAATACGGGTGATACCGGCGAGTTCTGCATCCTGCTGCGTGACTTCGGCATCAGCCGAGTCGTCGCCAAGCAGTTCCAGAGCCAGCAGCACGCCCCCCACCAGCAAAGCAACGATCAACAATCCACCGATGACAATTGCCGCGACATTGGCATTACTGGCGCGGCCATGTTGTTCGCTCACAATATCGCTCCCTGTCGTCGTCAGCCAGACATCGCGTCCGGCGTCATATCCATTTCATCCCGTACCGGCACGCCCAACGTAATCACCTCGCCGTTATCCAGTTCCAGCGCCAGAAACAGCGCATCCCCTGGCAGCAGATCACGCGTGAGCTGCATCAGCATCACATGCAGGGCGCGCGGTCGCAGTTCCACTGTCTCGCCGGCGGGCAGGGCAATCCCATCTTCCAACTCGAACATGCGCATCACGCCGTCTTCCATCAACGTGCTATGCAGTTCCACCACACCGGCCAGATCGCTGCTGGCACCGACAATCGTCCGATCCTCATCGCCGGCATTGGTGATCGTCATGTAGGCCGCGCTGGGCGGGATCATCATGGAGTCGTCGTCATCATCGTCCATCGCCGTCATCGCCGTTGGACGCGCCCACAGACCCATCACCACGATCTCCGGCGGATTTTGCGGCATCTCTTCCAGAACGGGCAGGCCGATAACGATCTCGAATGTCTCCATCTCGTCCTCGGCGAGTGTCTCGAACGACAATGTCATGGAGATAGCCTC
>CAZXCK010000038.1:0-31218 GCA_964639225.1 uncultured Anaerolineaceae bacterium
GGGGCGCAGTCTTGACTCTAACCGACTTTTTGCTCACACTTGCACGCAGCCGCAACCCGTATTAAGAACTGCCTGCCATCACAGGAGAGCGACTTGAACTATGACTGAACAGACTGAGTTCTATGTGCCGGAGCGTGCGTTGGTGATTATGGCGCACTGCGATGACATCGAGTTCGGCGCGGCGGGTATCGTCGCCCGCTGGACCGATGCCGGCTGCCATGTGACCTACTGCCTCGTCACCGACAGCGCCGCTGGCAGCAACGACCCGGCCACCGATCTTAAGCAACTGGTCATCACGCGCCAGCAGGAGCAGATGGCCGCCGCGCGCCTCGTCGGTGTGGATGATGTGCGCTTTCTGAACTATGCCGATGGCACGCTCCAGCCTACTATCGAGCTGCGTCGCGAACTGACCCGGCTCATCCGCCAGGTGCGCCCGCAGGCCGTTATCACTATGGACCCTACGCTGGTAATCACCGCCACTAACGATTACGTCAACCATCCCGATCACCGCGCGGTCGGTGAGGCGGCCATGTACGCCGTGTTTCCCAGCGCTGGATCGCGGCCTATCTTCCCGGAGCTGCTGACCGAAGGACTGGAACCGCACGTCGTCGAAAAGCTGTACTTCACGCTGACCAACGAGCCGACCGATATTGTCGATGTGTCGGCGGTATACGAGCGCAAACGGGCCGCGCTGGGCAGCCACGCCTCGCAGTTGAACGAAGAAGTGGTGGAGATGGTCGCCGGTTGGGATGCTGAACGTGGCAAAGCGCACGGCCTGGATTACGCCGAAGTGTTTCGTGTAGTCAATTTCCGTTAATCAATTTTTAGGCGCGGTCGATAGCCTGACGGATCTGGCGTGCGACGGCGGCGAAGTCGGGATTGAAAATGTCTTCCGGCTGGCGGGGACGCGCCAGATCGACCGCGATATCGGCGATAATGCGACCGGGGCGCTGGCTGAACACCAGCACCCGGTCGGAGAGCAGCACCGCTTCCTGGATGTCGTGCGTCACCATGACGACTGTCTGCCGCTGTCGCGCCCACATGCGCATCAGGTCCTGGCCGATACGCTCCCGGCTGAGCGCGTCCAGCGCGCCGAATGGCTCGTCGAGCAGCAGCGCGGCGGGTCGCTGAACCAGCACCCGGCCCAGCGCCACCCGCTGCGCCATGCCACCGGAAAGCTCGCCGGGGTAGGCGTACTCAAAACCGGCCAGCCCCAGGCCGCGCAGCACATCGAGCGCCTGCTGCTCGCGCTCCTGGCGCGAAACGCCAGCCAGTTCCAGTGGCAGTGTCACATTGTCGATGACCGTGCGCCAGGGCATGAGGTTCGCCTGCTGGAACATCATGCCCACCAGCGGTGAGGGTCCATCCACCGGCTGCCCGTCGATGGTGATGCGGCCCTGGCTGGGCTGTTGCAGTCCGGCGAACACCCGAACCAGCGTGCTTTTGCCGCAGCCGCTGGGACCGATCAGGCTCACGAACTGCCCGGCCTGGACCTCAAACGAGACCGGCCCCAGCGCCGGGAGCTGGCCGCCATCCGGCGCGGCGAACATCACGCTGACCTGATGCGCGCTCAGGCTGGCGGACATGCGTTAATCTCCCGCGCTATCGGGCAGAGCAGGCAGATAGTCATCGGTGTATGCGTCTGTCAGGTCCACAGCGCCCGGCAGACCGCCCATCATCTCCAGCACATCGAGCGTTAACTGCCAGCCTTCGGCGTTATTCGCGCCCAGCCGGTCGCCGTCCCACAACTCGATGGTCGCCAGCAGCACGCGGAACTGAAGCAGCAGCTCCGGCTCGAATTCGGCGGCCAGCGATTCCAGCAGCGTCTCACGGCTGGCGGCGATCGCCTCGCGGTCCGGTTGTTCTTCTTCGAGGAAGCGCGCCTGTTCGGTGGCGGCTTCCTGCAAAGCGTCCCGCAGATCGTCGCTAATTGGCAGATTTTCCACGTAATCCAGGCTGACGAGATAGGCCAGCGCCGGATTCTGGATGGTCTGGCGCAGCCCGTCGTCGAAGGCGGCTAAGGCCGCCCGCACCAGATCGGGGTCGCTCTCAATGAGCGCCTCGCTGGTGACAACGCCGTTGGACACCATATTGGCCTCATCGGCCACACGCAGCACGCGCACTTCGGTCACGTCGTCGCACTGGCCCAGGTCGGCGCGCTGCTGAATTTGCAGCGGCTCGTTGTTGACGTAGATCACCGAAACGTCGATTTGCCCTGCGCACAGTACATCCGGCGCTACGTAACCAATCGGCTCCAGTTGGATGTCGCGCTCATCCATGTCATTGGCGGCCAGCAGCGCGATCAGCCCGCTGTAATTGGCGCCAAAACGTCCCGGAATGCCGACACGCAGCCCGCGCAGTTCGTCCACCGTCTCGGCGGCGACCGTGTCCGGCACGACGATGCCCACCGGGTATTTCTGGAACCACTCGTAAACGTAGACCACCGGACGGCCACCGGCGCGTGCCATCAGCACCTGCTCGCCGCTGACCATGCCGAACTGTACTTCACCAGCGGCGATCAGGTCCACCAGCACCGGCTCGTCGATATACTCGGTCGTCACATCCAGGCCGCGTTCGGCGAAGTGTCCGCCGTCCAGCGCCACGTACATCGGCGAAAACTGCACGTTAGGGACGAACGTCAGGTAAAAGTTGATGTTTTGCGCGGTGTCGTCCTGCGCTCGAATCGCGCCGCCGAAGCCCACCAGGCACAATGTCATCAGAATGAGGGTGAATCGTCTCAACATGGTTTTTGTTTTCTCCGTTACAAGGCAAAGTTTTTGTCCGCTTTTCCAAAAGTGGCGGGAGCGCGAGGGTGGAACCCTCGCCCCTCCAGTTATCAACGCCCGCGCTTCTGCCATGCCAGCAGACGCCGTTCCAGCAGCGACACCGCGGCGTAGAGCGTGCCCGCCATCAGCGCCAGCGTGATGACCGCCACGAACACCAGCGGCGTATCGTACTGGCTGCGCGCCAGGTTAATCAGAAAGCCCAGCCCGGCGTTGGCGACGATAAACTCGCCCACCACCGCGCCGATCACCGCCAGGGTGGCGCTGGTCTTGAGGCCGGTGAGCAGCACTGGCAGGGCGGCGGGGATCTCCAGCCTGGTCAGGGTCTGCCAGCGTGTAGCGCGCGAGACGCGCATCAGGTCGTGCAGATCACGGGGGACGCCGCGCATACCGACAACGGTGTTCATCAGCATGGGGAAAAAGACGATGAGCACGCAGGTGATGATTTTGCTCTGCGGTCCGCTGCCGAACCAGATCACCAGCAGCGGCGCATAGGCGACGATGGGCGTTGACTGGAAGGCGACGATGATGGGCGAGAGCAGGTCTTCCAGCAGGCGGCTCCTGGCGATGCAGTAGCCCACCGTCACGCCGATGCTCACGCCGATGCCCAACCCCAGCAGTACCTCGGTCAGTGTGGTGTGGGTATGCAGCCACAGCCGACCATCCAGCAGCACTTCCTGGAATTTGGCAGCCACCGCCGCCGGTGCCGGGACCAGGAAGGGACGCACCCATCCCTGCGTGGTGACAAGCTGCCACAGCCCCAGCACCAGCAGCAGCGTCGCCACACCGGCAAAGCGGCGCACCAGCACGCGACGCCGCGCCTGCGGGCGTCCCAGGGTGGCAGCCGACGCGACCAGTGGCGGCGCGGTTTCGGTGAATGATTGGGTGGAGAGTGTCTTCTGCATAAAAAATCCCCGTGTCGTTGTGTGTGACGGGACATCGGGGCAGGGGTCAGGTAAGACCATAGAATCAGACCGCGAGTTATGTCGCTCTGATCCAGGCCGCTGGCGCGGCATATGGCCAAGCTGTGCAGCGCACCAGCAGCGAACGCCGGGCCTGCTCTTACCTTCTTCCATCCGGACTATCACCGTCGGCTCTGGCCTCTCACCAGATCCACCGGCACGATGCGTCGCACCATGACACGGGTCGCGGGCTTGGTGGGCGTATTCAGCGCCGCACCTTACCGCCGGTAGGGACTTTCACCCTGCCCCGAAGGTCGCTTGTTCAATTTCGTACAATCAGTATATCAGAAGTGGCCCGCAGCACAAAGGACTTTTGTCATGGCTTTGTGGTGTGGATAGTCCGGTGCGGTGTTCGCCTCACGCGGATTCGTTGTCTACATCGCCAGGGGTGATGCGCGTGTCATCGGGGAGGTCGTCCTCGCTGTAACCACCGGCACTCAACAGCGTAAACATGAAACGTCCGCCGGTGCCGTCCTTGTTGCTCTCCGCCCAGATGCGCCCGCCGTGCGCCTCGACGATGTGCCGGCAGATCGCCAGCCCCAGCCCGGTCCCTTCGCCACCGGAACGCGATGGGTCCAACTGGTAGAATCGCTCGAAAATGCGATCCACCATGTCCTCTGGCACGCCCGGACCGTTATCCAGCACGCTGATCGTCACCTCGTCACCGCCGTTGACCGCGCTGATCGTCACCGCTTCGTTGGGTGGCGACCACTTGAGCGCGTTGTGAATCAGGTTGACCAGCACACGCTGAGCCAGGTCGCGGTCACACAGCACCTGGAGCTTTTCCGGCACATGCCGCACCAGCTTGATCTGCTTTAGCTCGCTCTGGTCGGCCATGCGCTCCATCGACTCATCGACGACTTCAAACAGTGGCACCTCGACCATACGCACAATCGCCTGCCCGGACTCGATCATCGCCAGGTCAGACATCTCCTGCACCAGCCACAGCAGATTGTCCGTCTCGCGGGCGATGGCCCGCAGCGACGAGATGCTGTCCTTGCGCTTGGGTTTGTCCTGGTCGTGGAACAGGCCGTCGATAATCAACCGGATGTTGGCGATGGGCGTGCGCAGTTCATGCGAGATGTTGGCCACCATGTCGCGGCGGGCGCGGTTGAGCCGTACCAGTTGGGTGATATCCTGCAGAGCCAGCGCCACGAAATAATGCCCGTCGCGCCGGATGACCTCGATGCGCACCCGATAATTGCGGCTGTTGAGCGTGATCTGCTCCTCGAGTAACGCTTCCTCGTTGGTCACCGCATCGCTGACCATCATATTCAGCTCCGGCGCGCCGGTCACGTCCAGCAGAAGCTGGCCCAGTGGCGGTTGTTCCTGCTCGAACAGCGCCTCGGCGGCGTTGTTGCTGGCGATGATGCGCTGGTCCTGGTCCACCACCAGCAGCGCTTCGTAGGCGGCATTCGCCAGAGTCAGCATCAGCGCGCGCTGGTAGCTGGCGTGGCTGGCCTGCTCGTCCAGGGCGGCTTCCCGTTCCAGCACGCGCTTGTCTTTTTCCAGCAGCAGTTGATTTTTCTCGTCGATGATGCGCTCGCGCTCGCTCAGCGCCTGGTCGCGTTCGGTGATAATCGCGTCGCGGGCGCTGATGATTTCGTCCTGGCGGGCGTTGTGGCCGGAGAGTTCGGCCTGTGCCGCCAGCAATTGCGCGCGCCACTGCCACGCGAAATAGGCAGCGCCAGCGGTCAGCGCGAGCAGCACCACGAGTAAAATGTCCTGTAACATGGTGGGTCAACCTCAAAAGCAGCGTCTGTTTAACGAGTGCCTTCTAATAACGATCTATTCTGATTTTCCAGGTACCGCCGGGCCGATCAGCCCTCGAAACGGTAGCCCACGCCGCGAACGGTGACAATGCGCTTGGGATTGGATGGGTCGTCCTCGATTTTTTCGCGCAGCCAGCGGATATGTACATCGACGGTGCGTTTATCGACAAAATAATCGTAACCCCATACCTTGGTCAGGATCAGATCGCGTGACAGGACTGCGCTGCGGTTGCGCATCAGCTCGGCCAGCAGATCGAACTCTTTGTTGCTCAGTTTGATCTCCTCGCCATTCTTGAACACGCGCCGCCCGGTGAGGTTCACACGCAGGTCGTTGGAGATCATCTCGTCCTGTTGCAGCAAAGGCCGTCCCGGCGCGCGCCGCATGACGGCCCGCACCCGCGCCAGAAATTCGCCCAGGCCAAACGGCTTGACGACGTAATCATCCGCGCCGCTCTCCAGCCCAACGATCTTATCGACCTCGGTGCCGCGCGCCGTCAGCATGATGATGGGAATGTGGGCGGTGGCGGTGTCGTGACGCACCATCCGGCAGATGCTCAACCCATCCAGGCCAGGCAGCATGATATCCAGCACAATCAGGTCCGGCGACTCGCTGCGGATTTTGGTCAGGCCGTTCTCGCCATCTGTCGCCGTGATGACCGTCAGACCTTCAGAACGCAGCTTCTCCGCCAGGTTGCGCATCAGGGTCTCTTCGTCTTCGATGATGAGTACTTTCATTGAATAGCGTCCTGTATGTCGATTAAATCAACGTTGCGATTATGCTCGATCAATACTAAATCATGATTAAGTTTCATCGCGCGAATGTTAAGAATCTGGCGGTAATTCACGGCCAGATTCGTGTGTTATTCGTTCCAGGCACGCACCCCGGCCAGCGATGTCGCCGCACGCACGCCATTGCGAATCGCCTCGGCCATGACCTCAGCGGCGAAAGCGCCCACTACGTTGACGTTGGCCGCAATCTGACCCGTCGCCAGCCCGAAGATAGTATCGCCGTCGAAGAGCGTATGTGCCGGGCGCACGGCGCGTCCCAGGCCGTCGTGGGCCATCTGCGCCACCAGATTCACCTGCTCTTTGGTCAGTTTAGCGTTGGTGGCCACCACGCCGATGACCGTGTTGCCGCTGCCCGGCATCGGCATATGAGCCATATTGCGCAGCAGTGGCAGCATACCAGCGAACCCCGGACTGCCGTCCATGTTGCGCAGCCCGCCGATGACCGTGCCCGCCTCGTCGACGACATCACCAAAAGCGTTGACCGCCACCAGCGCCGCTACAACCAGGCCGTCGCCCAGGTCCACGCTGGCGCTGCCCAGGCCGCCTTTGGTCGCCAGCGCTTCGCCCATCACCGCGCCGATGCGGCAGCCAGTCCCCGCGCCGACGGTTCCCTGAGCCACCGGGTCGCTGCTGGCGGCTTCGGCGGCGGCGTAGCCCATCGCCGCATCAGGCCGGATTCCGGGCTGCCCAATCGTCAGGTCCATCAGGATAGCCGCTGGCACAATCGGCACGACATGCGGCGCGACCGGATAGCCGATGCCGCGCTCTTCCAGAAAGCGCATGACGCCATCGGCGGCGGCGAGACCGTAAGCGCTGCCACCGGCCAGCATCACCGCGTTAACGTGTTCCACCAGGTGCATAGGCCGCAGCAGATCGGTCTCGCGCGTTCCTGGCGCGCCGCCGCGCTGATCGACGCCGCCCACCGTGCCATCCGGGCATAGAATCACCGTGCAACCGGTGGCCCCTTCCAGGTTAGTGACCTGGCCCACCTGGATGCCGGGAACTACAGTCAAAGTATGGTTCTCAGTCGTCATCAACAGGTCCTGTGAAAATAGGTGAAGAAGACAGGATAATCCACAGATGACCGCCCGTATGTGGATATGTCAGCGGTCTATTCGTCGTCGTCGGATGGGTCGTCATCCCAGTGGTAGATGATGTCGTCGGTGGTGTCGGGGAGTTCGTCCGGGTCGTCTGGGAACAGCAGCGTCTGCACGTCATCGTAATCGCTGGGATGCACCAGCAGGCGAATTTCACCCCACGAGCCGATGGTCAGGCCGATGGCGCTGCGCCCGGCCATGTAGTCCAGCATCACCGGGATGCCTTCGCTTTTGAGCCTGCCCTCGATGATGTGCGCCTCGCCGATGTTGTGCGTCACGTAGGCGACCATCCACTCTGATTGGCCACGATTTGAATCGTCGTTTTTACTTAACATGCTGTCATTATAGCCCATGCCGCCAGAGAGCGTCAAAAGTCATGTCAGCCGTTATCCTCGCGTGCAGCCAGCAGCGCCGCCAGCTTTTCCTCTTTTTCCCGCCGGTCGCGGATGGCGATGGGCGCGGCCAGCGCCCGGCGCAGGTCGGCCTCGCTGATCTCACGCGCGTAAAACATGCGGAACATCTCGCCGATGGTCAGTGGAGCGCCGGTGTAAGGCTCGTGCGTGATGGTCATCCCGGCACGCACCGGTCCGCCCTCGATGACACGGCAGTAAAAGCCGGGCCGCTCCGCCTGCCGAAAACGTTTGACGAACTGCGGATCGCCCATGCGTGCCGCCAGTGTGCCACACGGGATGCGCGGTGCGGTCACTTCCAGCACTACGCCGTCGATGTGAAAGCGATCGCCGATGCTGACCGGCTCGCTTTCCAGCCCGGTGACTGTCAGGTTTTCGCCGAATGTGCCCGGTTCCAGCTCATGATTCAGTTGCTGCGCCCACCAGGTGTAATCCGGCTGGGTGTAGATATACACCGCCTGATCGACGCCGCCATGATGTTTGGTATCGCTGATGGTGTCGCCGGCCAGTCCGTCGCGGGTGATGAGGACGGCGTCCGCTGCCGGCAGTTTGAAGATGCCGGTCGTGCCGGATTTGCCCGCATTCTCGATGGCGCGTTCCTTGCCGACGTTGACGCTCAAAAGCTGCATATGCGCTCCGTTTCTGCTGGATAATGTGCGATGGCCGCATTGTACCATTTCCGCGCCGGGACGCGGAATCTATGTGAACACATCTTTACTTTGCCCGTATGATGGTAGAGACGACAGGGGAGGGATCATGACGGCACTGAACAAACCGCGCGTTAAATGGCTGCTGCTGGTGGCCCTGCTGCTGGCGATTCTGGTGGGCAACGTTGTTATCACCCACAATACCCTGACGCGACCGTTCCCCGGCCACAACGATTTCCTCTCTCGCTGGGAAGGGGCGCGCACGTTCTTCATTGACGGAGACAGCCCTTACAGCGACGAGGCCAGCCTCAATATCCAGCAGCGCATTTACGGGCGTCCGGTCATCGAAAACGAGGACCCCGGCTTCTTCGCCTATCCGTTTTATACGGTGTTCGTCGTCTGGCCAACGGTCTACATGGATTACGCCTGGGCCTCGGCGCTGTGGATGGTCCTGCTCGAAGTCTGTCTTGTCGCTGCGCTGCTGCTGATTCTGAACCTCTACCGCTGGCAGCCCGGCCCGCTGCTGTTCGCTGTGCTGATGGTCTGGGCGCTGGCCGATTATTACGCGGCGCGCGGTCTGGTGCTGGGGCAGCCCAGCCATGTCGTCTATCTGTTGCAGGTGTTAGCTTTGTGGAGCCTGTACCATCGGCGCGAGACGCTGGGCGGGGCGGCGCTCGCGCTTTCCACACTCAAGCCGCAGATGGGCTATCTGCTGGTGCCGTTTCTGCTGCTGTGGGCGCTCCGGCGCCGGCGCTGGCGTTTCGCCGGTGCGTTTGGCGTGACCTTCACCGCGCTGATACTCGTCTCGTTCGCCCTGGAACCCGGCTGGCTGCGCGACTGGATCGCCCAGGTGCGTCTGTATCCTGAATACACGGCGGCAGCCTATCCCGATACCGGCTCGCCGGTGTGGATTATTGTCCAGCATTACCTGGGGCAGGGCGCGGCGGTCGAGTGGGCCGTCAATCTGGCCTTTATCGCGCCCATGCTGTGGGCCTGGTACGGCGTTCTGGTCCAGCGCCGCGACGAACGCTTCCTGTGGACGGTCATGCTGACGGTGCTGGTAACGCATCTGGTGGCGCTGCGCACGGCCACGCCGCATTTTGTCGTCTTTAACCTGATACTGGTGTTCTACCTGGCCCGCCTGGACCGTGCGCGTGGGGCACGGGTGACGGTCGCCGTGCTGCTGGCGCTGCTGGTTTTCTCGTGGGTGTTGTTCCTGGTGACAGTCCAGGGCCGGGACTCGCTGGAGCATCCCGTGTTGTTCCTGCCGCTGCCGCTGGCGCTGCTGGTTCTGGTATGGCTCACGCGGCGGACATGGTGGCGCAGCGCGCCCGGCCTGGATGATATATATGTCGCCTAGAACAGCGCCCCGCCGCTGCCGCGCTGTTCGACGGCCCAGTACATGAAGAAATAGGCACCACCCATAATGCCCATCAGAATAGCGGGCAGCATGGCTTTCGAGCTTTTGCCTTTCACCGGGCGCAGCATACCGGCGATAATCAGCGGCAGCGTGAACATGCCCACATTGAGCACCAGCACCGGCAGATCGGTCGGCGCGAGGATGGCGTTAGGGCCAGTTCCCACCAGCAGCTTGGAGACGATCGCCAGGCCCATGACCAGCAGGTTAAGCATCGACGCGAACAACTGTTTGTCCGGTATCAGCACCACGTTGATGAGGCCCAGCAGGAAAATCCCGTACAACAGCACATCCCACAGGAGGTCCTGGCCGGAACGCGGACCCAGCGCCTGGATGATGTCGTTGAAGTCGAGATCGGCGGTTGATTGCGCCTGGACAGGCGTTACCGCCCCCAGGCCGAACACAAAAAACAGGGCGATGAACGCCGTCAGCGCAAAATAATGGCGTTGCATATCAGGGACTCCTCAAAGCGAAAAATAAGAATCAGCGTTTACAGGTGGCCTGCCAGTGATGGCCATGCCCGTCTCACTCATCTAATGTTAAACCAACTTTGCCAGCAAAAGCGTATAGTCTGTGGCCGCGAAACAGACCACAGGATAAGTGCCCGATGTCAGCATCTCCATCAGGTGGCACAAGGTGATATAATCATAGCGACTGTTGAACGATATCAAGAGTGACTATGGTGGACTGGAGAGACACACTCGAAATTCGGCGCAGCCAACTGCGCAGCCAGGCCGGGAGCCTGTGGGAACATCTCCCATTCCGGGGCTGGGGGCAGACGCTGAATCGTTACTGGATGCGCCTGCCAGATACCTGGCGCACGCTGCCGGCTCACCTGTGGCAGGCGATTATGAACTTCAAGGATTATGGCATGCGCCAGGCGGCGGCCCTGTCTTACTATGCGGTGTTCTCGTTGTTCCCGCTGACCCTGCTGCTGGCCGTCGCCATTAGCGACATTCTGGGGCCGGCGGTCGCCCAGGAGCAGATTCGCCAGGGGCTGATTCTGTTCCTGCCGGAAGAGACGGATACCATCAATCTGCTGCAGGAAAACATCGGTCAGGCGCTGGACCAGAGCCAGACTTTCGGTCTGATCGGTCTGATTGGTCTGAGCTGGTCGGCGCTGGGGCTGTTCAGCAATCTGACATCGGCGCTGGACCGCGCGTTTCAGGTGCCGGCCAGCCGCAGTATGTGGCGCCAGCGGTTGCTGGCTTTCCTGATGACGCTGGCGCTCATCGCGCTGATTATCACCTCTTTTATCACATCCGGCGTGCTGCAACTGGTGGACGCCCTGCTGCTGACCAACCCCAGCGTCTGGATTCGAATCGGCGTGTTCTTCCTGCCGTTCGGCATTAATCTGGTGATCTTCGTGCTGCTCTTTCGCTATGTGCCAGCGCGCCACGTGAACTGGGACGCTGTGTGGCCGCCAGCTATTCTGGGGGCTATCGCGTTGGAACTGGCCAAAACGGCGTTCGCTTTCTACCTGGGAAACTTCGCCGATTACCAGTTTGTCTATGGCAGTATCGCGGCGGTGATCGTACTCATGCTGTGGGCTTATCTGCTGGCGTGTATTTTCCTGATCTGCGCCGAGTTATGTTCGCAGCTCAACCTGTGGCTCATCAACCAGAACGAGACCCCCCCCGTTCGCATGCTGGCCGACACCAACATGGCGCGCCTGCCGGCAGAAATCCCGCCGCCCACCTGATGAGACGTGGCATATCTCAAGGTTTCTCTGTAGTCAAAAGTGGTCACTTCAGGTAAACTGCATATCGAAATATGCGGTAATTCAGACGAGGTTGCAGCCGTTGCATCACGATGCAGATAAGAATGACCCCCTGCCGGACATCAATCCGGAGGATATCGTCAAGCGCGAAGTTATCGAGCCGCCACCTGCGACCAACGAGCGCAGTATGTCGCGGCGTGTCGCGCTGCAGGTGCTCTACGAACTGGACACCACCCAGCACCAGGTCGGCGATGTCATCAATGGGCAGGTCAACCAGCAGAGTCTGACACCCAAAACGGTGCGCTACCTGCGGGATATTGTCCAGGGGGTAATTGACAACCGCCAGCGTCTGGATGCCGTTATTCAGCATTTCGCGCCGGAGTGGCCGCTGAACCAGGTGGCGATTATCGACCGTAACATCCTGCGGATGGCGGTTTACGAGTTCACCATCTACCAGCAGACGCCAATGCGCGTCGCTATCAACGAAGCGGTCGAACTGGCGAAGCTGTTTGGCGCGGAGGGTGCGGCTCGGTTTGTCAATGGGGTGCTGGGCGCTTTGAGCGACCACCCGGAGACCACCCGGGCCATACTGGACGATGCCGCCTACCAGCCCCACATCGCTGCCCAGGACGCCGCGCCACCCGAACCCGATGACGCCAACGATGTAAGTGAGTAAAGCGAGCCGCAGACTATGAACTTTTTTGGGGTGGGCGCCTTTGAAATTCTCATCATTTTTGTGATTATGCTGGTCGTCGCCGGACCCAAACGTATGGTCCAATGGGCTTACCATCTCGGCCAGTATATGACCAAGCTGCGCAACATGTGGGGCGAATTGATGGACGGTGTCCAGAAGGAACTGGACGAGGCCGGTGTGGATATCAAGGTTCCCAAAGACATCCCCACCCGCTCAGATATCAACCGGCTGGCCAGCGAAGCCATGAAGCCGCTTCAGGAGCCGATGGAAAAGGCCGTCAGTGATTATCGTTCAGAATTCAAGGATGTGGAAGGCGCGGTGCGTTCTGTGCGAGATGACACCCAGAATACGATCAAACCATCGGACTGGCTGACCGGCCCTACAGACAGTGCCAGCAAGCCATCTGATGCAGGCAACACGAAAAAAGACAACGGGTCCGGCGCGACCGGCAGCGATCAATCGTCATTTGGGTCGTGGTCCGATGCTGGCAAGTCCAAGAAAGAGGAGTAAGACGGCGTGCCGCCCAGACTGAGACTCCCTGGCAGAAAAACCGACACCAGTCGAGAGATTGTCTCCAAAAACCAGTCACCCACCCGGATTGTCGAGCAGGACACCGAACTGCGCATGGGTTTCTTTCAGCATCTGGAAGAACTGCGCCGCCGGATGTTCTTCAGTCTGCTGGCACTGCTGATCGCCAGTGCGGGCGGTGTGATACTGGCGCAGTCGGTCCTCAAGCTGTTGATCGAGCCATATTCCTCACTTTATCCAGACGGGCAGGAACTGATTGTGCTGGGGCCGACCGGCGCGGTAGTCGCGTATTTTCGGGTGGCGCTGCTGATCGGTGGAGTGGTGGCAGTGCCTGTCATCACCTACGAAATCCTGATGTTCATCATGCCCGGACTCACCAAGCGCGAGCGTCGTTATGTGCTGCTGGCGGTGCCTGCCATTGGATTGTTGTTTCTCACTGGTGTGCTGTTCACCTGGTTTGTGCTGATGCCACCCGCCATCGCCTTTCTGGAAGGCTTTCAGTCAGACGTGTTTCAGCCTGAATGGACGGCGGAACAGTACCTCAGCTTTGTGACGTCTCTCATGTTCTGGATGGGCGTTTCGTTTGAGCTTCCGCTGGTGTTCTTCATTCTGTCGCTGCTGGGTATGGTGCGCGCCGGTACGCTGATCAGGGGCTGGCGGCTGGCGATTGTTGGCGCGGCAGTGGCAGCAGCCATCATCACGCCGACTGTAGACCCCGTCAATATGTTTCTGGTGATGGCTCCACTGCTGACGCTCTATCTGATTAGTGTGGGCATGGTCAGGCTGGGCACGCGCATCGGCGGCCACGAACCCCGCCGCCGCTGATATGTTGCGCTGGCTACGCGGTCGCAGACAGCGGCAGCGCCTGCTGGTGCTGGGGCTGGATTGCGCCGGGCCGCAGCTCGTCTTTGAGCAATTCCACGAAGACCTGCCCAACTTAAGCCGCCTGATGGCGGCGGGGACGTGGGGCGCGCTGGAGTCCTGCGTGCCCTGTATCACTGTGCCCGCCTGGAGCAGCATGCTCACTGGTCGTGATCCGGGTGTTCTGGGCGTCTATGGCTTTCGCAATCGCACCCGCTACGATTATGACCAGATGGCGGTCGTCAATGGCGCCGCCGTCAGTGAGCCGCGCGTATGGGATTACCTGAGCGCCGCCGGGCGTGAGTCGCTGGTGCTGGCTGTCCCGCAGACTCACCCGCCGCGTCCGCTGCGCGGTCATCTGGTCAGTGGCTTTCTGACTCCCGGCACGTCCGCTGCCTTTACCTATCCCGCCATCTTCAGGCAGGAAGTTCTGCGGGTGGCGCCCAACTACACTTTCGACGTGGCCGACTTCCGCACCCGCGACCGCGCTAACCTGCTGCAAAGCCTGCTCGACCTGCGCCAGCAGCAGTTTGACGTGCTGCTGCATACGCTGCGCAGCAAACCCTGGAGTTTCGCCATCCACGTCGATATCGCCCTGGACCGCATGCAACACGCCTTCTGGCGCTTTCATGACCCGGACCACCGCCTGCACGAACCCGACTCGCCCTTCCGCCACGCCATCCGCGATTACTACCGCCTGCTCGATTCGCAGATCGGCCAGCTTATCGAAGCCGCCGGCGACGATACCACCGTGCTGGTCGTCAGCGATCACGGCGTCAAGCGCATGGATGGCGGCATTTGCATCAACGAATGGCTGTGGCGCGAGGGCTGGCTGGTGCTCAAATCGCCGCCGCCGCCGGGCCAGTTGATTCCGCTGCACCAGGCTGCCGTCGACTGGGAGCGCACACGCGCCTGGGGCGAGGGCGGTTATTACGGGCGTGTGTTCCTCAACGTGGCCGGGCGCGAACCGCAGGGAGTCATCCCGCCAGACGCCGTGACCGCCGTCCGCGATGAACTGGCGGACGCCATTCGCGCCATCCCCGGCCCCGACGGCCAGCCGCTGCGCCACCGGGTTATCTTCCCGGAGCAGGTCTACACGCAGACCAACGGCATTCCACCCGATCTGATGGTCTACTTTGGCGATCTGCACTGGCGCTCGGTGGGCACCCTGGGGCACGGCGCGCATTTTACGCTGGAAAACGATACCGGTCCCGACGACGCCAACCATGACACACACGGCATTTTCATCCTCTACGAGCCACAGCGTCGCGGCCTGGGCCGGCGCGACGGCCATCAGTTGATGGACATCGCGCCCACCGTGCTGCATCGCCTGGGTTTGCCTGTTCCGCCTGCTATGCAGGGCCGAATCATCGAGACATAATCCATCACCAAAGGACTTCGCACCATGACCACCGCACACGATTACGCCAGCGCCCATGCCAGCCGTTTCTTGGACGAGTTTAAGGATTTGCTGCGTATCCCCAGCATCAGCACGCTGCCCCAGCACGCCGTCGATGTCCAGCGCGCCGCCGAATGGCTGGCGGCGGACATGCGCCGTATCGGCATGGACAGCGCCGAGATTATTCACATGCCGGGGGGGCGCTGCCCGCTGGTCCTCGGCGAATGGCACGGCGCTGGCCCCGATGCGCCGACGGCCCTGGTCTACTGTCATTACGACGTACAGCCTGCCGAGATGGCTGACGGCTGGGACTCCGCGCCCTTCGAGCCGGTCGAGCGCGATGGCAAGCTGTTCGCGCGCGGTGCGGTCGATAGTAAGCTGCATGTGATGGCCCATCTCAAAGCGGTCGAGTCGCTGCTGGCGTCGCCGGACGGCGCGCCGGTCAACATCAGGCTGCTGTTCGAGGGCGAAGAAGAGTCCGGCTCAGAGACGATCAACGCCTTTGTTCGCCAGCACGCCGACCGTCTGCGCGCCGATGTCGGCGTCGTCTCCGATGGCACCATCATTACCGTCGATCAGCCCTCGCTGATTGTGGCGCTGCGCGGCATCATCACGATGGAGATACGCCTGCACGGTCCGCGCCAGGATTTGCACAGCGGTCATTATGGTGGCGTGGTCCACAACCCGATTCAGGCGCTGGCCGAGATCATCGCCCAACTGCACGACGACAACGGCACCGTGACCGTCCCCGGTTTCTACGACGACGTGCGCCCCATCACCGACATCGACCGCCAGCACCTGCGCGCCGCTTTGCCCTGGGTCGAGGCGGAATGGCGTCACGTGGCGGATCCGCCGCAGGTGTGGGGCGAGCGCGAGTTCAACCTGCACGAGCGCATCGGCGTGCGCCCCACGCTGGAGATCAACGGCATCAGCGGTGGTTATGCCGCCGAGGGCTTCAAGACTGTCCTGCCAGCCCGCGCTCTGGCGAAGTTGAGCTGCCGTTTGGTCGCCGACCAGAACCCGCAGCGTGTCGCTGCTGCCGTCCGCGACTACGTTCTGAGCATCGCGCCGCCTACCGTAAACTGTGAGGTGCTGATTCTGGACGAAGGCGCGCCCGCCTTTGTGCTGGACCGGGACACGCGCGCCGTCCAGGCGGCAACCGTCGCTTACGAAAAAGGCTGGGGCAGGGCGCCCATCTACGAATGGGCCGGCGGCAGTGTCCCGATTACCTACGCGCTGGCTCGCTGCGTCGATGAGGTCGTGCTGATGGGTTACGGCACCAAAAGCGGACGGGCGCACGGCCCCAACGAGAACATCTATCTGAGCGCCTTTGAGCGCGGCATCCAGACCACCATCCACTTCTACAGCGAATACGCCGCGCGCTGGCGCTGAATAAGTCGCACACAAAAAACGCCCCGGCTCACAACGAACCGGGGCGTTTTTCTGGTGTGGATTTGCCGTCAGTTAACTGCTCTGGACCGGCACGGCGTTGGGGTCCACGTTGGGCGCCAGCCGCACATACTCGCCGCTGACCCAGCCCGTCTGTCCGCTGAACTGCACCTTCCACCAGGAAGCGTCAGCGTTTCGGGCGAGGATCGGCACGGCGGTTCCCGCCGGGATGATGTTCATGCGCGCGAACCATACGCCCGGCCCCATGCGTAGATTCAGATTTTCGATGGTGGTCAGCGTGTTGCCAGCGACCGGCTGCGTAGGCTGTGGCTGCGGCTGCGTGGGCTGCTGACTGGTCACCGGGACGCGGTCCGCGTTGGACACGCTCACCCAGCGGTCGCTGACCCAGCCCGTGATACCGTCTACCCGAATCTGCCACCAGCCAGTCGCCGAGTCGCGCTGTGTCACCGGGTACGTCTCGCTGCGGTTGATGCGCGTCAGGACGGCACCGTTCACCGGGTCGGGTGTCTGGCGCACGTTAAGCCGCCAGGCGGTCACGGTAGCGGTCGCGTCGACCGGGGCGACCGGCGGTACCGGTGTCGGTGGCTGGTAAGGTGTGGTGCCGGGGCGCGCGATGTTGAACTCGATGTAGGCCAGGCCGGTATCCTCGCGGAACTCGACGACAAACGTATGGTTGCCCGTGGGAAGCGTCACCAGCGCCGATAGCTGTTCCGCTACACGTCCATTCCAGCCGTCAATATACAATACACCGTTGATGAACACGCGCACACCGTCGTCGGCGCGGGTCGTAATCTGGTACATGCCGCCGTCAAGGGACTGCTGGCTGGTCCAGCGCACCGAGAAGAAATCGCCAGGCATGTTAGCAAGCGGCGCGTTAGCGCCCCAGTTGTGGTTTGGGCTGGCCTCAGTCAGCGTGGCGACCGGCATACCCTGCAGGTTGGCGTTGTTGAAGTACTGCGCGGTCCACACACCCGGCGTTACCGGGACGGGCTGCGGGGCAGGGCCGGTGAAGGGCTGTGTCGTCACACCCGTGTCGAGATTGGTCCAGCCAGCGTACAGATAGCCAATGCCACCCAGTTCAACGAAATCGATCTGCACATGGATGACACCGGTCGGCATATCCAGTTCGACGCTTACGACCTCGCCGGGGCGCGTCTGGTTGTATGTGTTCAGCACAGTGCGGAAGTCCACGCCCAGCTTGACACCGTCATCGGCCAGCAGGTCGAAACGGTAGCGACCCGCCTCAAAGTACACGTCGGCGGCGAAGCGGGCGCTCCAGCCATCGTCGGGCATGCCCGGCTCCGGCGCGCCAGTCCCCCAGTTAAAGGCGATGTTGCTCTCGAAACGCTGGATGGCCGGATCGCCGATCAGATACGGGTTGTTGAAATAAAAGGCCCGCCAGGTAATGTTCCTCTGCTGTTCTGCGGCGGCGGGCAAAGCAAATGCGCCAAATGCCACCACCAGCAGCAGCAGCGTTAGAAAGATTCTGCGTTGCATTGTATACACTCCTTGAATGTTTGCCCCCGTTGTACAGCAGAATACGGCGCGTCTGGCGCGGGTAAGGCTGACGCCAGAAACACCGCCATGCGTGTTTCATCGCTCTACTTTAATGATGCAGTTCTTTTGCTTTGGGGTCAACTAAGCGTAGATGGGTCGTATACCAGGCGATGATCTGGCGTCAGCCAGCGGACACAACACGCTGGCAAACGGCTGTAATCGGTACGAATTTCACCCACAGGCTGCTGCTGTGGGGGCGATTCTGGTTTGCATATCAACAAGCGCCCTGTGCTGGCTTGTGACCATCCGCCTGGTTATTCGTCTGTCTGGCCGCCGCGCTTGAGACTGACCTCGACCGGCTGCTGCACGCTGCTGGCCGCATGCATAGGATACTCGCTAACCTCTTCACCCTGCGGGTCCTCGCGGGAAAGCGGCGCGCTGGGCCGGTTGTTGATCTCGTCGATGCCGTTGCGCACAGTCGTCAGGTTGCGCGACAGCGACTGCTCCAGCTTGCTGAGTACCTGCATCACGTATTGGTCGGCCTCGGCGGTAATCTCGGCGGCGCGCTGGTGAGCGTCCTCGACGATGTTGGCGGCGCGGTTCTGCGCGGCCTGGACGTTCACTTCCTGGTCGAGCAGTTCGTCGCCCTTCTGGCGAGCCTGCTGCAGGATGCGAGCGGCTTCTTCGTTGGCCTGGGCCAGGACGCGGTCGCGCTGCGCCAGAATACGGGCAGCCTTTTCGATCTCTTCGGGGATTGAAATCCGCATCTGGTCGATGATCTCCAGGGCGCGCTCCTCGTCGATCATCGTATATTTGCTGAACGGCATATGCCGCCCTTCGTCGATTAAGTCCTCTAAACGATCTACCAGATGTTGTATGTCCATATTTGGCGTCCCCTCTCGCTGTTTCAGTCGCGGATGCTGTTCGTGTAATTGGTACCGTCACGATTTCGCTTCAGTTCGGCAAAGCGTTCGTGCAGCGCATCCACAACAAAATCCGGTACCATTGACGACACATCGCCCCCCAGCTCGGCGATCTCACGGATCGTTGTCGAACTGATGTGAACGTGACGCTCGTCGGTCATAATCGACACCGTCTCGATGTCTGGCGCCAGCTTTTTATTGGCCAGGCCCATACGGAACTCAAACTCAAAATCAGAGAACACCCGCAGGCCGCGAATTATGGCCATCGCCCCAACCGACTTAACATAGTTTACAGCCAAACCGGAAAACTGCGCAACACGAATATTCCCATGGTTGGCAAAAGCGCGCTCAGTTAACTGTAAGCGCTGTTCGACATCGAACAGCAACCGCTTTTTGGGCATATCATAAACGGCGACGATCACTTCGTCAAAAATCTTCGCCGCGCGCTGTGCGATATCAATATGTCCGTTGTGAATAGGGTCCAGCGACGCTGGATACACGGCCAGTCGGCCCATAGGGTTACGCTCCCGGTTTGATGGTTGTCTGTATGATTTTACGCACCGCTAACAATTATAACGGACGTGAAGTGACCTGCAAGTTTATGTACAGCGCGCCGCCAGGACCAGCCTAGCTCACGTCGCTGTCGTCGCGGTGGAGCATCACCACCCGTTGTGCCAGCAGCGCGTGTTCCGCCTGCTGTAGATACGGGTCTTCCTCGTAGATGGTGCGCGCCTCGCGCTGCGCCAGCTCCACCAGATGCGGCGTCATGGCTTCCAGCGCCTGCAGATGCGCGCCGCGCCCGCTCTGGCGTGTCCCCACCAGGTCACCGGCGCCGCGTAGCTGCCAGTCACGCTCGGCCAGTTGGAAACCATCCGTTGTCTTTTCCAATGCTGCCAGCCGTTCCTGAGCTTCCGGCGAGCTGCTGTCCGGGATGAGGAAACAGTATGAGGCATGCTGGCCACGCCCCACGCGCCCCCGGAACTGGTGCAACTGCGCCAGCCCGAAACGGTTCGCTCCCTCGATGACGATGACGGTGGCATTCGGCACATCGACGCCCACCTCGGCCACCGATGTCGTCACCAGCACGTCGAATTCGCCCGCGCTGAAAGCCGCCATCACCGCGTCTTTTTCGGCGGGCTTCATGCGACCGTGCAGCAGGCCCACCCGATGCCGGAAGAACACGTGGCTCAGCCGTTCGTAGGCTTCGATGGCGGACTGCGCCTCGATAGTCTCCGAGGCTTCTACCAGCGGATGCACGATAAACGCCTGCCGCCCGTTGTTGATCTGCGCTTTGATGAAGTTGTAAATCCCCTCGCGCTCCACCGGGCGCATGATGCGCGTCTCGACCGGCGTGCGTCCGGGCGGCATCTCGTCCATGATGGACAGGTCCAGGTCGGCGTAGAGGGTCAGCGCCAGCGTGCGCGGAATCGGAGTCGCCGTCATCACCAGCAGATGCGGATTGGTCCCCTTGCCGCGCAGTTGGGCGCGCTGCGCCACACCGAAGCGATGCTGCTCGTCGATCACCGCCACCGCCAGATCGTTGAACGCCACCCCGTCCTGAATCAACGCATGGGTGCCGATGATGATGTCAATCGAGCCGTCGGCCAGCCCGTTGTAGATCGCCTCGCGCTCGCTGCTCGAAAGCGCGCTCGTCAGCAGGCCGATCACTGGCTTGTGCTCGCCGGGCATGCGCTCGAAGGCCGCGCCGATACCGCGATAGTGCTGCTCTGCCAGGATACTGGTGGGGGCCATCAGCGCGGCCTGCTTGCCGTTGGCGAAGGCCGCCGCCAGCGCCGTGATAGCCACCGCCGTCTTGCCAGAGCCGACATCGCCCTGTAACAACCGATTCATCGGTACATCGCGGCTGATATCGCGCCGGATGTCGTCGATGGCGCGTCGCTGCGCGCCGGTCAGGGGGTAGGGGAATACCGCCTCGATGAACGGCTCCATAAAGTCATCGGTGACGGTCAGCGGCTGGCCGGGGACCGCCTGCCAGTCGCGCCGGTTGGCCAAAATCGCCAATTGCAGCAGCAGCAGCTGGTCGAACACAAAGCGGTTGCGCGCGTGTTCCAGGTGATCCCAGCCCTCAGGGAAGTGCAGGTTGCGGATAGTCCAGCCCAGGTCGGCCAGGTCGGCGCGTTCCAGTGTCGGCGCGGGCACATAATCCGGCAGTCGCTCGGACCAGTATTCGACGGTGGATTTCATCAGCCGCCGCAGACTTCGCGCGCCCAGTCCTTCCGTCAGTGGATAGACCGGCACGATGCCCATCGTGTGCAGATTGTCGGATTCGAGTTCTTCCCACTCCGGGCCGACCATCTGCAGGCGATTGCCAAAAATCGACGTGGTGCCGCTGAGTACAAGCTGTTTACCGCGTCGAATCTGGTTAACCAGAAAATGCTGCCCGAAGAACATCACATTGAGCACACCGGAGCCGTCGTCCAGTTCCATGTAGAAGTCTTTGCGGCTGCTGCGCCCGGCCCGAACCTCAGTGTGGCGCACCGTGCCGATGATCGTCGCCGTCTGGCCGGGCTTCAGCCGGCTGATGTAACTCAGATTCGTGTAGTCGTCGTAGCGGCGCGGCAGGAAGAACAACAGATCGTTGATCGTCTCGATGCCCATCTTTTCCAGCGACTGCGCCATACGCGGCCCAACACCTTTGACGACCGTTACCGATTCGCTGAGTCCGCGCATGATGTCGGCGGCCTCGCCGGGGTCGATCTCAGCGCGGGGGCGGCGCGGCGGGCGCGCCAACCGGGGCTGCGGCGGCAGGTCGGGCGTAGGCTGTACTGGAGCCTCGTCGCTGGTGTCGAAGACCGGCTCGCTGCTTCTGCTCTCCGCATCACCAGACTGGCCGCCGGCACGTTCGCCCGGCTGCCGTGAACGGTCGCGCTCTTTGCGCCGCTTTTTGCGTTCCGGTGGCGCGGGCTGGCGTTCGCCCCTGGACTCTGGCTGTGCCGGCTCGGTTTTCGATGAACGTCGTTCGCGCCTTTGCTCTTCTGGCCGTTCTGATTCGCGTTGGCGTTCGTCCGGCTGTGTGTCGCCTGTGGATGGCTGGTCAGTATCACCAGAGGAGTCATCGCCACCGGTTTCCTGAGTAAAGGCTGGCAGGCGGCTTTCATATTCCGGTGGCGGTGGCACCCGTCCGGTGATGCGGTCCATCATATAGGTGACGCGGTTGTGGCGTTCGGTTCGGTTTTCGATCGCCTCGTAGTTGCGCAGCAGATCGACCAGCTCATCGACCAGAATATGATGCTCTGGACGGCGGGCCTGTTTGTGCGCCTGCAGCGCCCAGTTCTCGCTGTAGGCCGCCAGCCCGCCGATCACCGCATTGTCTTTGTAACCCTGTTTGCGTTCCAGCTTTAGAATTTTGACCAGCGTCTCAAGCGCCGATGGCATCTTTCCAACCTTTTTTTACTGTAACAATTCCTACCGCGCCCGGCCCGATGTGCGAGCCAATGGCCGGACAGATCATACCCGTTACGACATTATCCGGCATGACATCGCTCAGGCGCTGCTGCAGATCATTCATGCTTTCCGGGTTGTTGATGTGCAGCATACCGACTCGTTCCAGCTCGCCCTGTTCGCGGACCAGTTGCGCCACTTTATCCAGCGCCCGGTTGAACGTCCGCGCCCGCGCCGCCGGCAGCACGTCGCCGTCGCGCACCTCGACCAGTGGCTTGATCTGCAGCAGCGCGCCGATGCTCGCCGCCGCCCAACCCACACGACCACTGCGCCGCAGAAACTCCATCGTTGCGATGGCGGCGTACACCTTGATGTTCTCGCGGGCCGCCTGGATGGCGCGCAGCGTGTATTGGACGTCACCCGTCTCGGCGGCGACTTCCGCGCCCAGAACCGCCTGAAAGCCCATGCCAATGCTGATCATGCCACTGTCGATCACGGTGACTCGCTCCGGCGGGTAATCGGCGACAGCCAGGCGCATGGCGTTGTAAATGCCGCTGAGCTTGACCGGCGTGGCCAGGATGATTACATGGTCGGCTTCGTCGAACAGCGGCTCGATGCGCTCGCGCGCGAAATCCGGCGGCATGGCTGACGTGGTCGGGAACTCCGACATTCTACCCAGCGCGTGATAATAATCCTCGCGCACCAGTTCTACGCCGTCGTCGGCGTAGCTGTTGCCGCCATAATTGACGAAGCACGGCACAACCGTGATTCCCCACTTCTGCGCCAGTTCTGGCGGTAGATCGGCCACACTATCCGTCACAAACTTGATTTTACTCGAAGTCATAATGGGTTTCATCCGTCTCTTTTTCAAGAATAATCAGTCCAGTGGCGTCAGCGCCGATGAGTGCTCCCAGCGTGCTGCCCAGAACACGCTGGGGGATACTCTGCTCCGGGAATAGCTGCTGCAGGCGATCCTGAAGTAGATTCGTCTGCCGGCTTCCCTGTGGCCGGCGCTGTAAAATGGCGACCGTGTCCAGGTCTTCGAATTCGGCGGCGAACTCCACCAGTCGCTCGATGGCGTCGTCGCCGGTGCGTGACTTCTCAATGGTCCTAAGCTGCCCGTCCTCGATAGTCAGAAATGGTCTGATGCCCAGCAGCGCACCCAGAATACCGTGCGACGGGTTGAGAATCTGATTCTGCAGCAGAAAGTCAACGCTGTCTGTATAGTATACCGCGTATACACGCTCGACGGCGCCGCGCACGCGCCGCACCACTTCGTCAAAGGGTTTCCCCTCAGTAATCGCTGCTGTGGCCATTTCCACCAGTACACCCTGGGCTGCGCACAGCATCTTCGAGTCGATAACCTCAATGCGGCAGTGGCCCATCACCTGCTGGGCGGCGATACGGGCGTTCTGCCAACTGGGGAAAATCTCGCGTGAGGCGTGGATCGACAGGATAGCGTCGGCGCTGTGTGTCAGGTGGCTGTAGGTCTGGACAAAATCGGCCACACCAGGAGCGATGATCGTTGGTGCCCGGCGATGCCCGGCGATGAGGTCCAGTAACTGGCCGTTGGTGATGTCGATTCCTTCACGATAGGTTTCACCGCCGATCACCATGCGATTAGGCACCACGGTGATGCCATGTCGCCGGGCGAAAGTCGCGTCAACGAACTGGGCGCTGCTGTCGGTGACGACGTGAATACGGGTCATCTATTCTACGCTGATCAGATACGGATACAGAGGCTGCCCGCCGTAGACCGTCTCCACATGCTGATCCGGGAAAACCTCGGCCAGATGCGCGGCCAGGTCGGCGGCGGCGCTGGCGTCCTGATCTTCGCCATAATACAGTGTAATCAGATCCATCTCGTCGGCATTGGCCCGGCGCAGCAGCGATACGACGACTTCAGTCAGTGTGTCGCCGGCGGCGACCAGTGAACCGTTGAGCAGGCCAATGGTCTGCCCCTGTTCGACATCCAAGCCGTCAATGTGGGCGCTGCGGGTAGCGCGGGTGACCTCGCCGGTGATGACGTGGCGCATGGCTTCGCCCATCGCATCGACGACTGCCGTCATATCATCGCCGGCGTCGTGGGCGTCGATATAAGCCAGCAGCGCGCTGATCCCCTGCGGGACGCTGGTGGTCGGTACAACGCGCACCCGCCTGCCGCGCGCCATCGACGCTGCCTGCTGTGCGGCCAGGACGATGTTGCGGTTGTTGGGAACCAGGATAATCTCGTCGTTGTCCAGATTCTCGATGGCGTGCAAAAAGTCGTCTGTGCTGGGGTTCATGGTCTGCCCGCCGGTGATAACATATGCCGCGCGCAGCCCGTCGGCGAACAGTTTCTGCAGGCCGCTGCCACTGGCGACTGTGATCACCGCGATGCCATCTACATGATGCGACGAAGTTGGCTCCGCCCCCTGCGAACTGGCACGCCCGGCGACATATTCCTCGTACTGAGCCTGCATGTTTTCGACAACGACATCATCAATCCATGATGCGACCCGTACCGCATAGCTGATCGGTTCGCCGGGGTCATGCACATGGACATGCACTTTGATGAGCGCATCATCGCCGACTACCAGCGTAGACCAGCCCATCGCGTCGATAGCGATGCGTACAGCATCAACATCCATGCTTTCGCCATGCATCAGAAACTGAACATCATAGCCATAACCCTGCTCATCGTCAGGTGCCAGCGCCTGTTCCCAGCTTTGAGGTTGTTCGCCGTTGCCCTGGGGAGCCTGTTCGCCCATCGGCACGTTCTCGCCATGAACCATACGCGCCATGCCTTCCAGCAGAAACACCAGCCCCTGGCCGCCGGAATCCAACACACCGGCTTTTTTGAGGACGGTCAGCATTTCCGGCGTGCGGTTCAGCGACTTTTGCGCGGCGGCCAGCAGCGTATCGAGTGCGCCGCGCAGGTCGTCGTGATCCTCGACATACGCCTCCAGCGCCTCGGTCGCCTGCCGCGCCACCGTGAGCATGGTCCCTTCCACCGGGTCCATCACGGCTTTATAGCCCGCTTCCACACCCTGGCGGCAGGCGTGGGCCAGCAGCCCGGCGTCGAAAACCTCATGGCCGCGCAGCGCGGACGCAAATCCGCGCCAGAGCTGCGACAGAATCACGCC
The DNA here is from genome assembly GCA_964639225.1 of uncultured Anaerolineaceae bacterium. Lineage (GTDB taxonomy): Bacteria > Chloroflexota > Anaerolineae > Aggregatilineales > Phototrophicaceae > CAZXCK01. Next base: position 25,437 of record CAZXCK010000038.1, read on the forward strand.
AGAGTTGCCCCGCGCGCCACGCAGAGCGCCACGAGCGATCTGCTCACTGACGATACCAACATGCATTTCGTCCATCGTTGCTATCAGGTCATTGGCTTTGCGCATGGTGAGCACCATGTTGGTGCCGGTGTCGCCGTCCGGCACCGGAAAGACGTTCATCTGGTTGACTTTCTCCTGGTTGAATTCCAGCCAGGCCAGCCCAGCGGTAAACAGCCACTTCAGCAGATGACCATCACAGACCTGTTTTTGTACCTCAACGACCATGATTGACATGTTCCCTTTGTCAAATTCGATAATCCGTTATCAGCTCGGTTGAAGGATGCAGCCCGTATATGGCACCATCCCCCGGTCATGAAACGACAACTTCCTTAGAACGGATGTTGATCCATGTTAGCATTATCTACACATTTCGTACAGGTTAATGACCGGCGTCGCTCAGGCTTCGAGTGCTGCCTGTAGCGCATCGATCCCGGCCTGCACGCTGAAATCTGTGTTGAACACACTGGAACCGGCAACCAGTATACGAGCACCGGCCTGCACAGCCGCACTCACCGTCTTCGGGTTGATGCCGCCGTCCACTTCAATGTCGATATCACGTCCGCTGCCGGCGATCATCGCCCGCAGTTCCTTGATTTTTGGCAGCGTTTCCGCGAGGAAGCTCTGGCCGCCAAAGCCTGGGTTGACCGTCATCACATTGACCAGATCAATCATGTGCAGCACTTCGGCCAGCGCGCTGGCTGGCGTATGCGGATTGATGGCGACACCGGCCCGGCAACCCAGCTCATGGATGTGCATGAGCGTGCGGTGCAGATGTGGGCTGGCTTCGATATGCACGCTGATCCAGTCCGCACCTGCTTCAGCGAAGGCGGCGATGTGACGCTCCGGCTCCACAATCATGAGGTGAACATCAAGCGGCAGCCGGGTGATGCGCCGCACCGCCTGGACAACCAGCGGCCCCATCGTGATATTGGGCACAAAGCGACCGTCCATCACGTCAACGTGAATCAGTCCGGCCCCTGCCGTTTCGGCTGCCTGAACCTGCTCGCCCAGACGGGCAAAATCCGCAGAAAGAATTGAGGGTGCGATGCGCACGGTATCAGCCATAGATGAGGTTCCCTAGCGTTTCGCTTTGTTTTATAGTCAAGGCTAGCGATTATACTATTGTAACCTTGTGTTCACCAAGCTTAATCTCATCTACATATTACTGTCTGCCAGGCGCATATAGCACAAAGATGCGCGCTGGCCCACCATTTCTCCAAATGGTCCTGACCATCGTCGCCGGACACGGTATACTTAGAAGCAGGGTCATTATTTCGCAGCACAGGAAAGGTACTTAGACATGGAATATCGCAGACTGGGAAACTCCGGCATGAAGGTCAGCGCCATTTCGCTGGGGGCGTGGCTTACCTATGGCAGTAAGCATGTCGCCGACGATGCCGCCGACAAGTGCATCCGCAAAGCGATCGAGCTGGGCGTCAACTTCATCGACGTGGCCGACATCTACGCCTATGGTGAGGCCGAGAAGACCGTCGGGCGCGTTATCAAAGACTACACCCGTTCCGATCTGGTCATCAGCACCAAAGCCTACTGGAACATGAGCGAGAACGTCAACGACCGGGGTTTGTCGCGCAAGCACATCTTCGAGTCGGTCGAGCGCTCGCTTAAACGCTTCGATATGGATTACCTGGACATCTTCTTCTGCCATCGCTACGACGACGAAACTCCCACCGAAGAGACGGTCCGCGCCATCAGCGACCTCATCCAGCAGGGCAAAATCCTGTACTGGGGCACCAGCATGTGGTCAGCCGCTGGCATCGAGGAAGCAGTCGGCATCGCTGACCGGGTAATTGGCTACCGTCCGGTGACCGAGCAGCCCATCTACAACATGCTCGACCGCGATCAGGTCGAGGGTGAGGTCCAGATGGTCTGCGAGAAGCAGGGTGTCGGCCTGGTGGTGTGGAGTCCGCTGGCGCAGGGTGTGCTCACCGGTAAGTATAACGACGGCGTCCCCAGCGGCAGCCGCGCCGATCAACTCGAATGGGTGCGCAAGGGTGTCACCGAGGAGCGCATCGCCAAAGTACGCGAGCTGTCGAAGCTGGCGGCGGAGATGGACACCAGTATGGCCGCCCTCGCGCTGGCCTGGGCCATGAAGAACCCGGTCGTCGATAGCGTCATCACCGGCGCGTCCCGCCCGGAGCAGGTCGAGGAGAATATCAAGGCGCTCGATGTCACCATCACTGACGAGATCGACGCCCGTATTGAGGAAATCCTGGACAACAAACCCACCGTCAACCGCCACAATTAGACGACCCACACAACGCGGGCGGCTGTCTGTATGCAGCCGCCCGCCTGTTGAACCCTACGCCCTTTAGAACACATCCGCCTGCCAGCGCCCCGCATTGTAAACTACATATTCTTGAATACGCGCCAGATCGCCCGGACTGCGGATGATGTGGTCATGATACCGCCCCTGCCACACGCGCCCACTGGTGACCAGGCCCTGTTCATGGATGCGCCGCGTGACCCCGGATTTATAGGAGCCAATCACGGTGCTTAAAGACACGTTACCCGATGGCTGCGTAGGGACAACGCCTGCGTTGTCCGTTTTTGTCACGTTCTCAATCTGTGGCGCTGGCCCGGACAGGGCAGGCCCTGTCCCTACAAGGAGGATGATCCCGTGCACATGGTTCGGCATCACGACGAAGGCATCCAACTCAACGCCGGCGTGATGGTCTGGTAGGGCCAACCAACGTTCATACGCGATGACCCCCGCCCGGCTCAACACCATCGCGCCATCGATCACCGCGCCGAACAGACACACCCGCCCATGCGTGCAGATCGTCACGAAATACGCGCCGCCCTGCGTATAGTCATAGCCCTGAAGGCGCGGCGACCGCCGTTGAAGATGAGTATCCATTCCCTGGATGCGCTAACTATGCCCCATCACCGGTTTCGACTGGTACAACGCTTCCAGATGCGCCATCTCGTCCGCGGTCAGGCGGATATCCATCGCGCCGATGGCGTCCTCCAACTGCGGCATTTTCGTCACGCCGACAATCGGGCTGGTGATGCCGGGCCGGTGCAGCATCCATGCCAGCGCGATCTGTGCCGGTTTGACGCCGCGCTCTGCCGCCATCTCCTGCACCCGTTCCAGGATGGCGAAATCGGCGTCGGTGAAATAATAGTCCCGGTCCATATTGTCGCTTCGTCCACGCGGTGTCTCGCTCTGCTGCTGTTGCCGGGCGCGTGTCCCGGCCAGGAAGCCGCGTGCCAGCGGCGACCAGGGGATCAGCCCCACGCCCTGATCGACGCAGCAGGGGATCATCTCGCGCTCTTCCTCGCGGTAGACCAGGTTATAGTGATTCTGCATGGAGACGAACGGCGTCCAGCCGTTCACTCTGGCGACGTGCTGCGCTTTCATGAACTGCCACGCGAACATGCTGCTCGCTCCGATGTAACGCGCCTTGCCCGCCTTGACTACGTCATGCAGGGCTTCCATCGTCTCTTCGATGGGCGTCCGGTAATCCCAGCGGTGAATCTGGTACAGGTCCACATAGTCCATGTCCAGATTGCGCAGCGACGTATCGATGGCGTCCATGATGTGCTTGCGCGATAAGCCGCCCTGGTTGGGCTTATCACCGTGCGCGAAAAAGACCTTTGTTGCGATGACGACTTCATCGCGCCGGGCGATCTCGCGCAGCAGCCTGCCGGTGATCTGTTCGCTGACGCCGACGGAGTAGGCATCCGCCGTGTCGAAGAAATTGATGCCGCTTTCGTAGGCGCGCCGCACCAGTGGACGCGCGTCATCTTCCGGCAGTACCCAGTCGCGCCACTCCGGCGAGCCGAAGCTCATCATGCCCAGGCACAGCCGCGATACCTGTAAGCCCGTGTTCCCCAGGTTAACAATCTGCATAATCTCTTATCCTTTGCTTGAAATAAACATCCGCTAAAACGAAGGGAGCCGCCCCAGTGTATCCTGCCACGTATGCCAGCCGAAGCGCCGCATCGGTTCCAGCAGCAGCGCGTTTCGCTGGGCAAACCCCACGAACTCGAAACGCACACGCGGATAGCTGAGGAACTCCACGTCGGGCAGGGAAGTCCGCCCGGTGCTGCGCCAGCCCACGCAGCGCTGCTCCCAGTCGAGCGGGTCCGGGCGATTTGGCAGCCAGCGGTCGCGGCAGGCGCTGAAGTCGATCCAGCATATACCGCCTTCGGCATCGCGGAACAGCAGACCGCCCGCCGTCACCGTGATGAGGTGCGCGGCATGCAGCGACATAAACGACGGCCTATCTGGCATCGGTCAGCGTCCAGCGGCTGCAGGCCCGCAGCGGCTCGGTGAATGCCCGGTCAATCTCTTCGACGGCCTCGACGACAAAACGCACCGGCGGCTGCGTGTGAAATTCGACACTCAGCGGGTCGGCCCGCCGCGACCCCACACACCGGAAATCCCATTCGTTGAGGTTGCGCCGGTGGTTGGTCCAGTTGCGGTTGCAGCGGGCAAAATCAATCCAGCACACTGCGCCTGCCTCGTCACGATAGAGCAGGCCGCCCTGTGTGATGGTGATGATGTCCTCTCTGGTCAGCGCCACCGTCATCTCCTGTCGATCAGGCGTCAGAGTCCAGCATAACGTTTGGCGATCCAGCTACGCTGGCCTTGAGCTGGCCGCAGCCCGCGTCGATGTCGATTCCGCGCCGCACGCGCACCGTCATGCTGACGCCGTACTGCTTCAGAATGTCCGCGAAACGCTGCGCCGCTTCCAGCGACGACGGCCCGCCTTCATAGCCGGGCGTGGGGTTCAGCGGAATGGCGTTAACATGGCACAGCAGACCTTCCAGTAAGCGCCCCAGCGCGTGCGCCTGTTCCGGTGTGTCCGTCTCGCCCCGGATCAGCGCCCACTCAAATGTCATGCGCCGCCCGGTCTGCTCCACGTAGTAATGACAGGCGTCCATGAGTTCGGCCAGTGGCCAGCGCCGGTTGACCGGCAGCAGCGCCGAGCGTTCGTCGTCGGTGGCGGCATGCAGGCTCACCGCCAGCCGCACCTGCAGACCTTCTTCAGCGAAGCGTCGAATCTGTGGCACCATGCCCACCGTGCTCACGGTGATGTGTCGCGCCCCGATGCCCAAATCGGCCATCAGCCGCCGGATCGCCAGCACCGTTTCGTCGTAATTGTGGAACGGCTCGCCCATGCCCATCAGCACCACGTTGCTCAGGCGGTCGCCCTCAGCCGCGAGCTGCCGCGCGAAGTAAATCGCCTGCTCGACGATCTCCGCCGCTTTCAGATGCCGGGCAAAGCCCATCTGCCCCGTAGCGCAGAACACGCAGCCCATCGCGCAGCCCGCCTGCGTGCTGATGCAGGCTGTGCGCCGGTCGTCGTCATAGGGCATCAGCACCGCCTCGATGAGCTGTCCGTCGGGCAGCCGCTGCAACCGCTTGACCGTGCCATCCCGGCTCGACTGCTCCGCGACCGTCTCCAGGCTGCCCAGGCTGGCCTCGGCCTGCAGGCGTTCCCGCAGGCTGGCCGGCAGGCTGGTCATCTCATCGAACGTCGACGCCAGCCGGTCATACAGCCACTCGCGGAGCTGCCGCGCCCGGAATTTTGGCTCGCCCCAGCTTGCCAGCAGCGCCGCCAGTTGATCCTGATCCAGTGCGTACAGGTTGATTTTTGCCATTACATTTCCTGATCGTTTGCTTTATCTTACCCCGATTAACGTTGGCGTCCCAACCGCACATAGACCGCCACCAGCGCCGCCACCAGAATCATCACCAGCGCGACGACCATCG
>CAZXCK010000039.1:0-31095 GCA_964639225.1 uncultured Anaerolineaceae bacterium
ACGCACTACATCCCGCGCTACAGCGCGCCGCTGGTCCCGGTGTTCCTCATCGCGTTGGGCGTCGCGTTGGTGGGGGTGGTGGGGCGGCGTAGACGTGAGAGTATTATAACGTTCCCCGCCACGTAGATAAGGCGGAGAACGTTGTAACTATGCCTTTATTGGTCTAATCGTTCGAACGAGATTTCCCATTCTTTATCTACGTTGTCGGTTTCCCAGAAAACAATGCATTCAGTCTGGTCTCGATTTGGATAAACAGTCGAAATATCCAGTGACCGAGCATCGAAATCTAGCTCATTGAATACCGCTGTGTCATCACAGTCTCCGACTAGCACATGAGACCGAAGAATGAAAGAACGGTCGTTCACATCAGCTTCTATTCTCCATATACCAGGGGGGATAGTAGTACCCATTGTCAGTTGTTTGCCCTTACCTGTTATGGTGCTGCTGTCTTCAATCTCTAGGAGACTGTTTTCGAGATATTCGACGTCTAGTAGATCACGAATCTCGATGGACCAGCTACCACTCACATTATCTGTCTCAAATATCAGTGAACAACCGTCTGAGACAAGAAGGGCACTCAACTCTAGGTTCCGAGTATCAAAATCCAACTCGTTGAGGATGTTCTGGTCGCGGCAGTTGCCAGCTATCACGACCGATTTCAATATAAACGAGCTATCTGACACAGATACATCAACTCGGTAGGCACTCCTCGGTAGATCAACTACCTCCGTAATTGATTTACCGGTTCCTGTGAGAACAATGATTGGCTCTTGATCGACAGCATAGTATCGCATTGGCGCTCTTTCAACCAGGAAATCAGCAATAAATGCGTCATCTTCTCCTGGGCGATAAATGCGGAGCCATCCTGTTACTTCAGGGGTTTCATCATAGATTAGCAGGCTATCGCCATTTGAAACGGTATCGACAACACTAAAACTGGTTCCCGGTCCGCTTCGAATATTGGCTGTTTCGCCAGTGACAATGTATTCAACTATGTTAGGTTCATCTGATTCGGTTGATGTTTGAGCGAAGTTAATGTGAAATCCGGCTATCAAAAGAATTGCGAATAGTATAGCGACTTGTCTCATGCTTTCCTCCATAAGCATAAAGGTTTAGTTTAATGATAACATTTTTTGATGCAGCCAAGTATTAAGGTTGTAAAATGTAGTAAATTATTATTGCTGTTATCATTCGAAAAGGGGGATTGATTTCTCAGCGCATTAGGCGATACTTAGCGAGGCATAAAAAAAGCATCCCGCTCGATACTGAGCGGGATGTTTGGTGAAGTCGGGGCGCCCGGATTTGAACCGGGGACCTCACCGACCCGAACGGTGCGCGCTACCGGGCTGCGCCACGCCCCGAATTGCCACGAAGTTTAATGGCAAAGCCCGCGAATGACAAGAGTGAGTTTCGTATGAACCCACATCCTACGACCCTTTCTGACCGCGTGCGGGCGCTCACTAATGGCCTCATGACGCGCGTCGGGCAGGCGCTGGCTGGGCTGGGCATCAGCGCCAACGCCATCACTATCGGCGGGCTGGTGCTGGTGGCGGTGGCGGCGGTTTATATCGGGCGCGGCCAGTTGCAGCTCGGCGGCCTGATTCTTATCCTCGGCCTGCCTATGGATGCCCTCGACGGCGCTGTGGCCCGCGCCACCAACCAGAAGTCGCGTTTCGGCGAAATGCTGGATTCCACGCTGGATCGCTATGCTGACGGTTTAATTTTCTCCGCTTTGAGTTATCATTTTGCGGTACAGGATCAATACGGACTCATGCTGCTGGCTCTGGCGGCGCTGCTGGGCAGTTTTATGGTCAGCTACACCCGCGCCCGCGCCGAAGGCATCGACGTGGTGGTGAAAGTGGGGCTGTTCACCCGGCTGGAGCGCGTGGTCGTCATCCTGATTATGCTGCTGCAGCCGGATGCCCTCGGTCTGCCGGTTTTAGAGGTGGGTCTGGTGCTGCTGGCCGTGGGAACCAACATCACCGGTGTGCAGCGGTTATGGTTTGTCTACAAGGCACTCAAAACGACAGAGAGGTGAGTTAGATGGAGTTTCACCGCGAATACTTTGAGATCGGGTCCATTCCGATCCGCTACTACGGCATCATCATCGTCACGGCGATGCTGGCGGCCACGCTGGTGGCGGTCCGGCTCACCCGCTACACCGGCAGGGACCCGGAGCACGTCTACGGCACGCTGACCTGGGCCATCATCCCCGGCATCATCGGCGCGCGACTGTGGTTCATCCTGTTCCCGCCCGATCTGCTGGTGCAGGCGGGTCAGGACCGGGCGTTTTATTTCGAGAACTTCTTTGATCTGAACAACGGCGCTATCGCCATCTGGAGCGGCGGGCTGAGTATCTTCGGCGCGGTGCTGGGCGGTCTGCTGGGCGCGTTCATCTACCTGTATAAGAACAAGCTGCCGGTCGCGCCCTGGCTGGACCTGGCCGCCATCGTCATTCCGCTGTCGCAGGCCATTGGCCGCTGGGCCAACTACGTCAACCGCGAGCTGTACGGCACGCCCACCGGTGTAAGCTGGTGGGGGCTGGATATCCCCATCGACGAGCGCCCGGAGATCTATCGTGGCCTCGAGTATTTCGACTCCAAGTTCCACCCGATCTTCCTCTACGAATCGCTGTGGAACCTGGGCGCGTTCTTCGTGCTGCTGTACCTGTATAACCGCTACCGCGATCGCTTCCGCGCTGGCGATTTCTTCCTGATCTTCGTGGCGCAGTATGCCTTCATCCGCTTCATGCTGGAGTTCATCCGCGTCGAGGTGACGCTGGTGGGCGACGCCAACCTGTCGCAGATCGTGACGGCGGTGCTGTTTGTGCTGGCGGTCGGCGCGCTGGTGTACCGTCACCGGCCTGGTGTCCAGGTCGCCGGCTACCCGGCCCCCACACCGCCCGAACTGCCACCGTCGGTGCGTCCCAAAGAGAAAACCGAGCGCCCCAAAGCGCCCAAAGCCGAGCAGGCCCAGCCCCAGGCTGAGACCGAGGCCACCGTCGCGCCTGACGAGACCGGCGACGAACCCAAACCGGACAATCCCACACCGTCCGCCTGACGGCCAGATCGCACCAACACCGACCCTGGGGAAAACTTTCCCCGGGGTCTTTTGTTGGCCGGTGCCGTCCACATAACCCCTTAAGCCACCACCGCCACAAGATGGGGTATCATCGACATAACGTGACCGTGTTGGATTACCGGTAAGACATATGATTGAATGCCACGAGTTGACCAAGTCGTTTGGCGATTTCTGCGCGGTGGACCGCGTATCGCTGCGTGTCGAAGCGGGGACGGTGCTGGCGCTGCTGGGGCCTAACGGAGCCGGCAAAACGACCACCGTCCGTATGATGACATCCATTCTGCAACCCACCTCCGGCTGGTCGAAGATCGCCGGTTACGACGTTGTGACGGAGCCGCAGCAGGTGCGCGCCAGCGTGGGCGTACTCACCGAGCAGCACGGCCTCTACGAGCGCATGCGCGGCCTGGAATATCTGGATTTCTTCGGCCAGGTGTACCATCTGCCGCGCGATGTGCGCCAGCGCCGTGCCCGCCAGCTGGTCGAACGCTTCGACCTGGGCGACGCCTTGGAAAAGCGCCTGGGCGAGTATTCCAAAGGCATGAAGCAGAAGCTGGCGCTGGTGCGCGCCATGCTCCACGACCCGCCCGTGCTGCTGCTCGACGAGCCGACTTCGGCTATGGACCCGTTGAGCGCCAAGCTGGTGCGCGACGCCATCATTGAACTGCGGCGCGACGAGCGCACTTTCCTCATCACCACGCACAACCTCAACGAGGCGCAGCTTCTGGCGGATCGCATCGCCATTATCCGGCACGGGCGCATCGTCGCCGACGGTACCTTCGCCGAACTGGCGCAGCGTTTTACCGGCGAGCCGGTCATGGAACTGCGCGTGCGCGGGCAGGTCAACGGCCTGACCGCCGATCTCGACGACCTGGTGACGGTCGACTCGACCGGCATCGACTGGCTGCGTTATCGCGTCCACGACCCGTATGAAACCAACCCGGCGCTGCTGCGGCGACTGGCCGGCCTGGGTGTGGAAGTGGTCACGCTGGCGCCGGTCACGCGCACGCTTGAGGACATCTATCTGCAGGTCGTCCGCGAGGACGAGAACCAGGAGCACGTCCAATGACGACCACCACCAGCAACCGCCCGTACATCGCCCCGGCGCGGCCCGCCAATCCGGTCAGCGCCGGGTGGCGCACTTTCTCCAACGCGCTGATTATCACACGCCGCGAGGTCCGCGACAGCTTCCGCGACTGGCGCATCCTGGCGCCCATCATTATCCTGACGTTTTTGTTTCCGTTCCTGGCGCAGATACTCGCGTCAGAGTTTCTGGATTTCGTCACCGGCCACGAAGCGCAGATCATCGGCGAGCGATCGATTCCGTTTCTGCTGATGGTGGTGGGCTTTTTCCCCATCTCGATTTCGCTGGTCATCGCGCTGGAGACGTTCGTCGGTGAGAAGGAACGCCGCAGCCTGGAGCCGCTGCTCAGTACCCCGCTGACCAACACCGAGCTTTACATCGGTAAAACGCTGGCCGCCATGATTCCGCCGCTGGTTTCCAGCTATGGCGGCATGGCGGTGTACATCATCAGCCTGCTGGTCACCGATGTCGCCTGGCGTCCAGCCCCCATGCTGGTGTTCCAGATCGTCCTGCTGACCACCGTCCAGGCGCTGGTGATGGTTACCGGGGCGGTCGTCGTCAGCAGCCAGACGACCAGCACACGCGCCGCCAACCTGCTGGCGAGTTTCATCATCATCCCGATGGCGCTCATCGTGCAGGGCGAGAGCGCCATCATGTTCCTGGCTCCGGACGCCGAATCGCCGACCGGCATCCGCGCCCTGTGGGCCATCATCGCCGGTATGATGGTGGTGGTGGTTCTGCTGCTGCGGGTGGGTAACAGCCTCTTCAACCGCGAGGAGCTGTTGGGCAGCACCATCGACCAGTTGAATCTGCGCGGATTCTTCAACCGTATCTGGCGCTACACGCGCGCCGTCGACGCCGGTGGCGGCACCGCCACCAATCTGCTGGACTGGTACCGGCGCGCCATCCCGTACAGCCTGCGCCGTATTCGCACACCGCTGCTGGTGGCGGTCGCCGTGTTCGCGCTGGCCTTTGGTGCCGGGTTGGTGCTGGGCCAGTCTCCCAACTACCAGATTCCACTGCCCGCCGAGGACGATTTTCTGCGCAGCGCCGCCCAGTTCCGCGAATTTGTGAATGTGCCCACGCAGACCCAGGCGATGAACACCATCCTGTGGCACAATAGTCGGGTGCTGATCGGCACGCTGCTGCTGTCGGTATTTACATTCGGTGTGGCCGCGCTGGTGGTGCCGCCGCTGACGTTCGTCGTGCTGGGCTACATGACCGGCATTATCGTCATCTCTGCTGGCTACGATCCGCTGTTTATGGCCGCCGGGATTCTGCCGCATGGTATCATCGAACTGCCGATCATCGCGCTGGCGACGGCGGCATCGCTGCATGTGGGCATCGTCGTTACCAGACCGCCGCAGGGCAAGACCGTTGGCAGCGTCTGGGCCGAGGCCGTCGGCGACGTGCTCAAGCTGGCGGTGGGGATCATTGTGCCGGGGCTGGCGCTGGCGGCGCTGATCGAGGCGTTTATTACGCCGCAGTTGGTGCTGTCGGTTTTAGGCGTGTAACGCGGGGAGCATGACATCCGGTATGGCAAAAGTCCACATTCTCGGCTCGGCGGCGGCGGTTAACGATGCCCGCCACGATTACACCCACTTCCTGCTGGTGGGTGAGCGCAGTGGCCCGGTTCTGGTGGATGCCGGGTCCAATCCGCTGGGCAAAATTCAGGCGCTGGGCATCGACGAGAACAGTTTACAGGATGTTATTCTGACGCATCTGCACCCGGATCATGTGGCTGGTATTCCTAACATGATCCCGCACCTGTGGCTGCTTGGACGCACGGCACCGCTGCGCTTCTACGGCCTGCAGCACTGCCTGTCCGGCATCGAGCGCATCATGAGCGGTTATGACTGGCACCGGTGGCGCGATCTGGTTCCGCTGACATTTCACACCATCGCCGAGCGGCCCGCCGCGCCCGTCCTGGAAAACGACGACTTCGTGATTACCGCCTGGCCTGTCCGCCATTTTGTGCCCACCATCGGCCTGCGCGTCGAGAACAAACTCACGGGCCGGGTGCTGGCTTACACCTGCGATACCGAACCCACCCCGTCGCTGCTGGAACTGTGCGACAGCGCCGACATGCTTATTCACGAGGCCGCCGGGCCGCCGCCCGGTCACAGCACGGCGGCCATGGCCGGCCAGACCGCCTCAGAAGTGGGCGCGAAGGCACTTTATCTGATCCACTATCCGGTCTGGAAAACTGACCCGGCTCCGCTGGTTGATGAAGCGCGCACGACTTATGATGGCCCGGTGGCGCTGTGCCAGGATTTCGACACGCTGGAATTCTGACAAGCGCATCTGTAACCATATAACGCAGTCTAACACGATTTTTATGCAGACATGGTACATTCGAACATGGGCATGACGCACGCGATGCGGTAGTACAGATAGGTTGACTCATGCTTTGGACGTTAAGCAAAAACTTTACGCCGCCCTTTGATGTCATCGAAAGCGGCGATCGGATCGTTGTCCTGGTTGAAATCGCAGGGATGCAGGCGGAAGACTTCAGCATCAACCTGACGAATCGCCATCTGGTAATCAGTGGGACGCGCCGCCGGCCTGTCGCCGGTGGTACTGCCTACCACCGTGTTGAGATCGGATTCGGCGAGTTTCGGCTGGATATTCCGCTGCCTTGGACTGTCAAGCAGGACCAAGTTAACGCTGTTTATCGTGAAGGCTTTCTTCAGATCGATCTGCCCCGCCGCTCCGAGCAGCAAATTCCGGTGGCTGGCACGGACCAATCGATTCACGCAGCAGAACGGGATAAATCACCTGATGACCAGTAACCTGAACCCTTACTTCGCGCGACTTCTGGCCTCCAGCGAGCAGCCGGGCCACAGCCTCGATGTGAACATTCAGGACGAACCAGATACCGAAGAGACAATACCTGTGCCGGAAGAACTGCCGATTCTGCCGCTGCGCGGTCTGGTCGTGTACCCGCAGACAGCGATTCCGCTGACCGTCGGGCAGGCTCGCAGCGTCAAGCTCGTGGACGACGTCATCAACGGCGATCGTCTGGTGGGCCTGGTAATGGCCAAAGACCCGGAACTCGAAACGCCCGGCCCGGAGGACGTACACACCGTCGGCACGCTGGCCTCCATTCACCGGCTGTTTCGCGCCCCGGATGGCACCATTCGTTTGCTGGTGCAGGGCCTATCGCGCATCGAAATCGACGAGTACAGCGCTACCGAGCCGTACCTCAAGGCACGCACACGTATTCTGCCAGAGACAGTCGAGGACACGCTCGAAGTCGAGGCGCTGGTGCGCAACGTCGTCGATCAGTTCACGCGCCTGGCGGACCTGGTGCCCAACATCCCCAGCGAACTGGTGTCGTCGGCGCTCAACGTCGATGAGCCGCTGCAACTGGCTTACGCCGTTGCCACTTACATCCGTATCGACCTGGACGTGGCCCAGGCCCTGCTGGAACTCGACAGCACCGAGGCCAAACTGCGCCAGTTGGTCGAAATTCTGGCCAAAGAGCTTGAAGTGCTGGAACTGGGCCGTAAAATTCAGACCGAGGCCCAGTCGGAGATGGAGAAGACCCAGCGCGAGTATTATCTGCGCGAGCAGCTTAAGGCCATCCAGCGCGAACTGGGCGAGGCCGACGAGCAGATGGTCGAGGTCGAAGAGTTCCGCCAGCGCATCGAGGCGGCCAACATGCCCGAAGAGGCGGAGAAAGAGGCCCTGCGCGAACTCGACCGGCTCTCCAAGCTGCCGGTGGCCGCCGCCGAATACGGCGTCATCCGCACCTATCTCGACTGGCTGACGAGCCTGCCCTGGTCCGCCTCTACCGAGGACAATCTGGATATCAACCACGCTCGTCAGGTACTCGACGAGGATCACTACGGCCTGGACGACATCAAGGAGCGCATCCTGGAGTATCTGGCGGTGCGCAAGCTGCGCTCCGAGCGCTCTGAGGAGTTCGCCGAGGCCGAGGTGACCGACGTTATCCGCCGCGAGCGCACCGGCGCTATCCTGTGCTTTGTGGGACCGCCCGGTGTGGGTAAGACTTCGCTGGGCGCGTCGATCGCGCGGGCGATGGGCCGCAAGTTCATCCGCATGAGCCTGGGCGGCATCCGCGACGAGAGCGAGATTCGCGGCTTCCGCCGGACGTATGTCGGCGCGATGCCGGGCCGCATCATCCAGACGATCCGCCGTGTGGAGACGCACAACCCGCTCATCATGCTGGACGAGATCGACAAACTGGGCCGCGACTTTCGTGGCGATCCGGCGTCGGCGCTGCTCGAAGTGCTGGACCCGGAACAGAACAACGAATTCCGCGATCATTATCTCGACATCGCCTTCGACCTCAGCGAAGTGCTGTTTATCACCACCGCCAACGAACTGGAGCCGATCCCTGGGCCGCTGCGCGACCGCATGGAGATCATTCACCTCAGCGGCTACACCGAGCACGAAAAGACGGCTATCGCTCGCCAGTACCTGGTGCCGCGCCAGATTCGTGAAAACGGCCTGCGTCCGGACGAGATCGAGATTACCGACGACGCCCTGCTGGAAATCGTGCGCGACTACACCCGCGAGGCCGGGGTCCGCACGCTGGAACGCGAGATCGGGCGGGCGGCTCGCAAAGTCGTCACGCGCATCGCCAGCGGCGACGACGAGCGCGTCGTGATCGACCGCGAATCAATCCGCGAGCTGCTGGGCAAGCCGCGCTATGGCTACCGCACCGAAATCGAGGAGCGTACCGACCTGCCCGGTGTGGCGACTGGCCTGGCGTGGACACCGGTGGGCGGCGACGTGCTGTTCATCGAGGCGACAAAGATGCCTGGTGGCAAGGGCTTCCAGTATACCGGTCACCTGGGCGAGATCATGCAGGAGAGCGCCCGCATCGCCCTGAGCTACATTCGCTCTAAGGCGAAAGAGCTGGGTGTCGATGAGGAATTCTACACCAACAGCGATATTCATCTGCACGTTCCGGCGGGTTCGGTCCCCAAAGACGGCCCCTCTGCGGGCATTACCATCGCAGTGGCGCTGGCGTCGCTGCTGACGGGACGCCCCACGCGCAGCAATGTCGCTATGACCGGCGAGATCACCCTGCGCGGCAAGGTGCTGCCGGTGGGCGGCGTTAAGGACAAGGTGCTGGCGGCGCATCGCCTGGGTGTGGATACGGTCATCATCCCGCGCAAAAACGAGAACGATCTCGAGGACGTTCCGCAGGAAGTGCGCGAGGGACTCACGTTTGTGCTGGTCGATGATCTCGGCGAAGTGTTGCAGGCTGCCCTGACCGAACCCGCAGAAATTGGACAGGCTGGTTAGAAATCGCTATATTAGCAGTATCAGTAAAGATGTTGCATGTGGCAGCCGTATCTTTACTGGTCGTTGGCTGGTAAAGAGGTCGGGGCCGGTAATCTGGCCTGACATTGGGGGGAGCAGTTGTCGGGGTTTCCTGTCTGCTCTGTCTCAGAGGGGTGTGAGAGGATCACCTTGTCCAGAATTCTGATCGTTGACGATGACCGCAACACCACGCGGATGCTGCGCACTATTTTGGAGATGGACGGGTTTGCGGTCGCCACAGTGGAACGTGGCGAGCAGGTGATCCCCACCGCTCAGGATTTTCGACCCGATATTATTCTGCTGGATTATTACCTGGCCGATATGGTCGGCACGGATCTGGTGCAGACACTCCGCGCCCATCCAGGCCGTCTGGCGACTGTACCGGTCATTATCACATCCGGCAGGGATGTCGAAGATGAAGTTCTCGCCGCTGGAGCCAACGCATTTTTAGTTAAACCATTCGAGCCGGGCGATCTACCGGATTTGTTCAAGCGACTCATTGAGTGAATTCCAGGCCGCCACGATTAGCGTCGCCCGCGCTCCACTACACAAGGATGAAACGATATTGGCATCCCGAAAGAAATCACGGATGCAGTGGTGTCGTGCCGATCTCCACATTCACACGCCGGCCTCTGCCGATTATTTAGAGCCGCATGTGACTTACCTCGATATTCTCCACAAGGCAGAACAACGCGGCATCGACATCCTGGCTTTTACCGACCACAACACCGTTAACGGCTACGCCACCATGCGGCGTGAAATCGAGCAGCTCGCTTACCTGGAGCAGCTCGGACGCGCCCAACCTGAAGAACTGCGCACGCTTGCCGAATACCGCCGCCTGCTGGATAAAATCCTGGTGCTGCCGGGCTTCGAGTTCACAGCGACCTTTGGCTTTCATATTCTGGGCATTTTCTCGCCACAGACGACCGTGCGTCAGTTAGAGCATATTCTGCTCGGCCTGAATATCCCGGTCGAGATTCTGGAACAGGGCCGCTCCGAAGTGGGCGCGTCTTCCGATGTGCTGACGGCTTACCGCACCATCAACCAGGCGGGTGGCATCTGTATCGCGGCGCATGTCAACCAGGCGCACGGGGTCGCCATGCGTGGCATGGACTTCGGCGGCCAGACGCGCATCGCCTACACACAGGACTCGAATCTGCACGCGCTGGAAGCCACCGACCTGGGCCGCAAGGGACGCAACACCCAGCGTTTCTTCGACGGCACCAAACCGGAATATCCCCGGCGCATGCGCTGTATTCAGGGTTCTGACGCGCACAGCCCCAACACCGTGCGCGAGGGCCGCAACGTGCGCTTTGGCGTCGGCGAGCGCGTAACCGAGTTCCTGCTTGAGGAGCGTTCCTTCGAGGCGCTGCTGGCCGTGTTCCAGGGTAACGATTTCTCGCGCTCGCGCCCCTACAACCCGGATGACACACCGCTGGATTATGTACAGTCGGCGCGTCAGGAAGGGCCAACGGTTGTGCAGTCGTTCCACGAGTCGGTGACGCGCAAGGCCGGGCGCTTATACGCCATCGTTGCCGATGTGTGCGCCTTCGCCAACACCAACGGCGGCACAGTCTACGTCGGCCTGACTGCCGACCCCAAAAAAGCGCCGGTTGGCATCAGCGATCCGAAGGCGACCATCGCCACACTTCAAAACGAGATCAGCACACTTATCTCGCCTACGCTCAACGTGGAGATCGACACCCAGGAAACCCAGGGCAAGACGATCATCCGCGTGCAGGTGCCGCTGGGCGACGAGCGTCCCTACGCCATCGACAACACCAAAATCTACGTGCGCGACGAGGCTGATACCAGCATCGCCATCCGCGATGAGATTGTGAGCATGGTAAAGCAGGCAGTGGGCCAGTCGAAGGCCAGTTCGCGCAAAGGTCGCAAAAACGCAGCCGAAGCCACAGACGAAGCCAATGCAACTGTACCCGCCGATGATACCGGCAGCGATGCGGGCCGGTCGCCAATCAGTGAACCGGATACCGACGAGCCGCTGCCATCGGTGGTCGAAGGTCGGGTGCAGCCGCCGCGTTCCGGCGTAGAGATTGTCGGCATCGAGCAGCGCGGCGACACCCGCTACTACATCATGCGCGACCTGCGCAACGGCAACGTCGTCAAGAACGTCACCAAGTCGTCGGCGCGCCGCCTGTGGCATTACGCCATCAAGCAGAAGGAATCCAACCCGGTGCGCGAGGACTCCATCCAATGGCAGGGCGATGTCGGCCTGTGGCGGCGCTACAAGAAAAGCGGAACCGTGCGCTATGATCTGGTGCAGCGCGATAACGGCACCCTGCGCGTGTATTATGGCGCGACCGAGAATGGCATGCATGGCCCCTGGCAGCAGTTCCTGGGACCAGAGGACTCGAACTGAACGACGTGTTTAGCGGTAAATCGTCTTCGTCTATGCAGTGAGCTGGAGAGTTGAAGCCATGAAATTACTGCCTGTTCACGAGCGCGCCCAGAAATTCTGCGACGCCTTCAATAATGATAACCTCGAGGCGCTGCGCGATCTGCTGGCGCCCGACTGCTTCTACCAGAAGGGCGATGAGCAGTTCGTCGGTCCGGAAGCCATCATTGACAAGTACCGGGGCAACATGGCCTACGCTCGCCAGCTCTACGACCGGGTCGAATTCCAGACGACGGTCACCGAGATCGGCGACCAGCAGGCGACGGTTAAATTCACGGATATCCTGACTCATCAGGGCCGGGTGTACGATTACAACACCTTCCAGCAGCTCACCTACAATCCTGACCTGGTGATCACCCGCATCGACGAGATCGCCATCCCCGGCGAGCGCGAAGGGCTGATCCGCTTCAAAGAGGCGCTGGGTCTGCTGCGTTAACCAACAGACCCGTACCAATCGTTTTCTAACGGCGTTTCGCGCGCTTTACATCAGGCGCGGAACGCCGTTTTCGAATTCATCCAGCACGCGCCGGGCGATCACCAGCCGCTGAACCTGGCTGGTTCCCTCGCCGATAGTCATCAGACGCTGGTCGCGGTACATGCGCTCCACCGGGAATTCCTGACTGTAGCCGTAGCTGCCGTGAATCTGGATGGCATTGTGGCACACGCGCTCGGCCACCTCGCTGGCGAACAGCTTGGCCATCGCCGCGATTTTGCTGGTGTCGCGTTCCTTGTCGCGCAGCCAGGCCGCCTTGTAGACCAGTGTACGCGCCGCTTCGATCTCCAGTGCCGCGTCGGCGATCATCCACTGAATGGCCTGGTGCTCGGCGATGGCCTTGCCGAAGGCGCGTCGTTCTTTGGCATAGCGCACACCAGCCTCAAATGCGCCCTGGGCCAGCCCTACACTCAGCGCACCGATGCTGATGCGCCCGCTGTCCAGTGTGGCCATCGTCTGGTGGAAGCCGCGCCCCTCGCCGCCCAGCAGGGCGTCTGGCCCCACCCGCACGCCGTCGTATGTCACCATACTGGTCGGCGATCCTTTGAGGCCCATCTTTTTCTCTGGCGCATGGACCACCAGCCCGTGCGCGTCGGCTTCCACCAGCAGCATACTGAAGCCGCGCGTACCGGCATCGGGGTCGGTGCGCACCAGCGTCGTGATGACCGGCGCGTGCTGCGCATTGGTGATCCAGGCTTTGCTGCCCTGTATGATCCAGTCGTCACCGTCGCGGCTGCCGGTAGTCCGTACACCCCCGGCCAGGTCGGAACCGGCGTTCGGCTCGGTGAGGGCCAGCGCGCCCAGGTAATCACCGCTCACCAACTGCGGCAGATAGCGTTCCTTCTGCGCGTCGGTTCCCCAGCGCACAATCGGACCACAGCCCAGCCCATTGTGCGCCGAAATACTCAGCGCGGTAGAGCCACACACGCGCCCCAGCTCTTCGACGGCGATCGACGCGCTGATGGTGTCCAGTTCCGCCCCGCCGTATGACTCTGGCACCTGCAAACCGAGCAGACCCAGCCCGGCCATCTTGTGGATGGCGTCCCAATGCAGCTCGCCGCTGCTGTCGATGGCGGCGGCGTGTGGCTTGACCTCGCCCTCGCAGAAATCACGCACCACCCGCTGAAACATCTTCTGTTCGTCGCTTAAGTCAAAATCCATACCAATAACTCCGGGTTATAATTGTTAGCTGAAGTTGATTGTAACGCCTTATATCGTTATAGTGTCAATGATGGTGATGGTCAAATCCGCATGGAGGCAATGCCATGCCCCGGCTGACTCAGCGACTGGGCCTCACGCGCTACGAGGCTGACGAATACTACAAAGAGGCGCTGCGTGCCTACGACAACGACGACATGAACGCCGCCGTCCTGGCGATGGAAAGCGCCATCGACATGCTGCCGACCAACTCCGAGTATTACGCCGCGCGCGGGTTGTTCTACCTGCTGGATGGCGAGATCGACGCGGCCAGCGCCGACTTTGAGGAATCGCTGCGGCATTACCCCTACGAGGTGCTGGCGCATTACGGCCTGGGCGTGATCGCCTATGACAAGCGCGATATGGAGACCGCCCTGGAGCAGTTCACCATCGCCCAGCGCGCCGACCCGCAGCGCCCGGAGACGCTCTACTATCTGGCGCTGGTACAGCATCACCGGGGCGAGAACGCCGTCGCCCTGGACCTCATGCAGCAGGCGCACGCCCTGTTCGACCAGGCCGGAGACAGCAAAAATCGCACCACCGCCAACCGCTGGATCGCCACGCTCAAACGGCTGGCCAACGAGTCGAACCAGCCGCGCCTGCCGGGCAGCTAATCCGGCTCTGGCGTGGCCAGCGCCTGCCAGGCGAGCGCCAGTGCCAGCCCGGCCAGCATCCCGGCCAGCGCCCAGGCTGGCGCCCGCTGGATCATCGCGCCCATCAGCGCCGGCGGGTAGTCCGGGAAGGCGTGCGCGTGATAGGCGTTCTTGAGCAGCATCAGCCCGGCGGTGATGATACTCGACGCCAGTCCGGTGACCGCCCCCAGCAGCGCCGCCAGCAGTATCATCTGCCGTGTGTCGAGGCGCGCTCCGCCCAGTTTGCCCAGCGTCCACAGCCATACCGCCAGCGCCGCCGTGACCGTCCCCAGCGCCGCCACCGGCCAGACATGCGTGTCCTCTGGACCCAGCCACGCGAAGATGGCGATGCCGCAGGCCAGCGCCGCCAGCCGGGCACGGCTGCCACGCCGGGGCAGTCGAACCGTCATACCTGGAAGCCGTTCACCCGTCGCACGTATTCGGCGGTGCGGGTCTTTTTGACGCGCTCGAAGCGGTAAATCAGCGACTGGAATGGCTCGCACTCCACATACAGACCGTCGGCCAGCACGCGGCTGCCGCTGCGATACGCGCAGTTGCCATTGAGCACGTCGAATAACTGCCAGTGACGCCGGTTGAGCTTCTTCCAGTTGTCCAGGCGGATCGTCCCCTGCGACCACACCGGCGTGATGTTGGCCACCACCAGCCGGTACTCACCGCCGTCTTCCCAGCCATACGCCAGCAGATTGTTATGCGTGTTGATGCCTTCCTCGTAAGCCGGAGTCACGTCGAAGAGCTGCCAGTGACCATCCTGGTAGAGGGTGTCGTCGGCCTCGGCCAGCAGTCGCCGGTAGAAGTTCTCCAGCGCCCGGTGGGGTGGTTCCTGCGGCTGGCGGCTGATCTGCACTGGCAGCTTGGCGACACGCCCCACGAGCTGGCCGTCATGGATAAGCACCGCGCCCGGCAGCGTACAGACGACCGTCGCCAGGGCGCGGCTCTTCTCGACCCCGGCGCTGGCGGCGGCGCGTGCTTCGTCGTGGTTCTCGATGAAGCGCACCATCCGTTCCTGGTAGTCCACCTCTGCCTGCAGATGCTCGCGCACGCGGCTGGTGTCGCCTTCCAGCAGCCGGTCGTAGAGCGTCTTGTCGTAGGTATAGTCAAAACCCAACTGCTGGAGTTCGTGCTCCATATCCCAGTAGACTTCGGCCATAAACAGGAAGTCAGGGTAGGCGTCTTTGACTGGCGGGATGACCTCGTTCCAGTATTCGGCCTGCGGTTCGGGTGTATCGACATATGCGCCCCACGTCTGGCTGAAGATACGATTGACCATCAGCATAGCCATGTCGCAGCGCACGCCGTCGCACTGGCTGGCGATGTCCAGCAGCGTGTCGCGGGCGGCGGCGCGCAGCTCCGGCGAGAAAGCGTTTAGCTGCGCTGTGTCGATCCACGCCGGGAAGTACGGGTCGCGCCCATGCGCGATGATAAGAGAATTGCGTTCGTCGCCAGCTTTGAAGAAAATACCCGGATGTTTCTTGAGGGTCTGGGCATCGCCCTGAATCATAAAATGTGGCCGCTGCGTGACCCAGGCATGGTCGGTGGCGACGTGGTTCGGCACAAAATCGAGGATGAGACGCAGCCCGCGCTTCTTGAGTCGGCGGCGCAGTTCGGCCAGGGCGTCACGCCCGCCCAGGCTGGCATCGACTGTATAATCCTGGATGGCATAAGCCGAGCCGATCACGTCGTCGCCGGTCAGGTCAGGCAGCACCGGGCGATATTCGTGGGTGTAGTTCAGCGCGCTTTTGCGGGCGGCTTCGCTGCGCTGCCAGATGCCCATCAGCCATACGGCGTCGGCATGGAGATCGCGAATTTCGTCCAGCACCTCGTCGGGTACATCGGCCAATGTCAGCGGGCGCTGGTAATGCGCGCTCAGGCTGTTGAGCCATACCGCTGTGTTGATCTGGTAGAAGAATGGCTTACGCGGCCATTTGCTCATGTTCTGTTTTTCCTGTCTGATTACGCTAAAGCGGTTGTTCGTTGTATCCTTCGCATTTTAACCCGAAGCCGCCCCGCTGCGAATAATAGATTGTGGTATATACACGGGCAGCGCATCAGAATCATATTTGAGTTCATGAAAATCTACAGAAGGTCGTAAGGGCGTGCTACAGCGCGCCCGAGGCCGCCCTTACAGACCCGTTATAATCTCTTATCTCTTGTGCTATACATCGTAACTACTCAGGTAGTTGCGGGGGCACTGCCCCGGACCCCGCCACTTTTTCAAAAGTGGACAAAACTTTGCCTTTTCGGCGCTTTGCGACAAAAAAATAACGGCGAGCGCCAGGGTGGAACCCTCGCCAAAAGACTCTGGGACTTTGAAAGCCCCGGTGGTATATAGACAAGTGCGCCGAATAGGGTATTATTTGAGTTACGAACATCATGGGGCAGCGGGTCATGGCCCCCAAAGTGGCTTGTCATCGCCGCCGGTAGTGATGGCTTACGGGAGGAACAATCATAATGGTGGATGGCTACTTCGTGACGCCTCAACAGGCCAGCCAGGTCGAAATGGTCCCGGGGATTTATCGCCGCACGATGAGCATGACAGATGAGGTCATGCTGTGTGAGTTCTACCTCGAATCTGGCGCGCACATTGTCGAGCACAGCCACACCAACGATCAGGTTGGTTATATCGTCAGTGGCCAGGTGGAGGTCACCATCGGCAGCCAGACGCGCATCCTCAACCCTGGCGACAGCTACGCCATTCCCGGCGGCGTGGTCCACAGCGTGCGTGTGCTTGAGAACTCGCTGGTGGTGGATGTCTTTTCGCCGCCGCGCCACGATTATATTACGGAAGCGCGCTGAGGCGTTACTGTTGTACAATAACGCTATCGAAATTTGCAGTTGAGTGTGGAAGCGTAGTACAAAATGGACGTTTACGACCCTCAGCGTAGAAAAAGTGGCAGCCGTGTGCGCGACCGTCATCAGGCACGCCAGCAGCGGCGTGGATCGATGGCAGTACGTGCGTCGGCCAACGAACCGCGAGCCACTGTGCCGGTGAATCCAGGCAGCCTGGCCGACATCCGACAGCGCGTGGGCCTGGTTCTGCGTGACGCCTGGTGGCTCATCACTCACCAGAACCCGATCATCTGGCGGGCTGCGGTGGGCGTTCTGCTGCTGGCGGTGGTGCTGTACTTCCTGAGCTTTGTCGTCAGCGGGCGCATCTTCCCCGGTGTGCAGGCGATGGGCGTGAACCTGGGCGGGATGTCCGCCGGCGATGCCGAGATCGCCCTGGCCGAAGCCTGGAGCGAGTCCATCAGCATCAGCCTGATCGTCGGTGGCGAGCCGGTCCTCAGTGTGACCCCGGCGGAACTGGGCTTCATTCTGGATGCGCCAGAGACCGCGCGCGAGGCGCGGCAGGTGGGCCTGCGAGCGCTGCCCTTTGGCCGCGAGATCGAACCGGTCGTCCGCATCAACGAGCTGGCGGCGCAGAATTACCTGCTGGATATCACCGGTGATGTGGACGTGCGTCCTTATAATGCGGGTTACGAACTGCGCGACGGCGAGGTGGTCGGCGTCGCCGGGCAGGCGGGCCGCATGATGGACATCCCGCTGACCATCGAGCAGATGATGCGCGACGCCAACGGCATTGTGGCGCGCGGTCGCCTGGAACTGCTGATGATCCCCTTACAGCCGGATGTGCGCGATCCGTCGCCGCACCTGGAAGCGGCGCAGGCGCTGGTCGCGGAGACGCCGCAGCTCACCGGTTACGACCCGTTCACCAACCGGCATTACACCTGGTCCATCCCACCGGAGACGTTCGTCACCTGGCTGGAAGCCGGCAACCGGTCGCTGACGCTGCGCGAGTCGGCTTTTATGCCGTATATCGAGGCGCTCAACGACTCACTGGACGGTGAAGGCGATGGCGAGCGTTTTGTCGCTCGTGACGAAACCATCGAGAGCCTGCGCGAGGGCATCGCCTCTGGCGATTCGTCCATTTACCTGCGGGTGCGCCATATGCCGCGCCAGTACACGATTCAGTCTGGCGATACCGGCCACCGGATTGCGCGCCGCACCGGCATCCCGCTGTTTGAGATCACCGCCATGAACCCTGGCATTGACTGGAACATGCTGTCAATCGGCCAGACGATCAACCTGCCATCACGCGATGTCGTCATGCCGCAAACGCCTGTCCCGCATAAGCGCATCATCGTTGACCTGGACACGCAGATGCTGGTCGCCTATGAAAATGGCGAAGAGGTTTTCCGCTGGTATATTTCGTCGGGTGTCTCCAACGCGCCCACCTCGCCCGGCATCTACCAGATTCTCAACCATTCCGAACGTGCCTATGGCAGCAGCAGCACCTTGTGCGACTCCGCTGGGCTGGTGTGTGGCCAGTGGGAGATGTACTGGTTCATGGGTATCTACGAGGTGGTGCCGGGGCTGGTCAATGGATTTCATGGCGCTGTGCTGCTGCCCAATGGCAATTTCCTGGGCGGCGGCAACGTCGGTCAGCCTTACACCTTTGGCTGTGTGATGTCCAGCGACGACAACGCCCGCCTGCTTTACGAATGGGCGGACGTGGGCACCATCGTCGAGATTGTATCCTGGGAATTTCCACCGCAGAGCGATCTGGGTCGGCTGGCCCTGACCAACCTGTAAGCCGCAACTCTGATGTCAGCGGGGGCGGCCAGTCGCAGCGGCTGGCCGCTTTTGATTCGTGGCTTGAGCTTGCTGATACTGGCGCTTGTGTAATCTGTATGAATCTGTGATATGTGACCAGCTATCCATATGCTATGTGAGGATAAAGTTGCCCCTGAGAGCATGTCGGGCGGGCGATTTTTGTAGAAATGTGACCGTTTCCATCTTGGGTTTTACTGTCGAGTTCTCGAATTATCGGCTGGCTATACGATTTGTCCAGGCTTTGCGTTCGGCAGAACTATCGATAGTGATGATATTCACGATATTCGGACAGACTGCTGTTGCAACAGGGCCTTTGACTTTCGGACCTAACTTTAATAGAATATGAACAAGTTAGTTGTGTGGAGTGATCCAAACTAATTTTTTTGAATAGACTTTTCTCTCCTGCTCCACACGGATATCGAAACGCCCCGTTTTTAGCGGGGCGTTTTTCTTTGTTATACTATCCCCAATACTGGACGACAAAAGGAGTGAGAGGCGTGCAGGTCAAAGCGTATGGAACCTGGTCCAGCCCTGTTGACGTGGCCACGGTCGCCGGTGGGCTGCGCCTGAACGATGTCGCCTGGGCCGCTGATGGCAGCACACTCGTATGGAGTGAACGGCGCGGCAAACAGGGCGTGCTTGTCGCCCAGACCGGCACCGACGCGCCGCGCCAGCTCACCATGCCGCCGCTGGCGGTTTCTGGTCGCGTGGGCTATGGCGGCGGCGATTTCACCGTCGCTGGCGATGTCGTCATCTGTGCGGGTTCCGATGGCCGGTTGTATCGCGTCAGCCTGGAAGATGGCCCGGCGCGAGCCATCACACCGGCGTTTGGTCATAGCGCCGCGCCGAGTGTGTCCCCGGATGGCCGCTGGGTGGTATATGTCCACACCGATGGCCTCAACGACGGTCTGGCGCTGGTCGATGTCGATGGCGAGCACTGGCCGCGCAAACTGATCTATGGCACCGATTTTGTCATGCAACCTGTCTGGCATCCCGCTGGCGACCGGCTGGCTTTCATCACCTGGGATCATCCCAATATGCCCTGGGACGGCACCGAACTGCGGCTGGCGACGCTGGCTCACGACGCGACTGGCTTTCCCTATATCGAGACGGTCGAAACCATCGCCGGTAACACGCAGACATCCGTCTTTCAGCCGGAGTTCTCGCCGGATGGTCGCCTGCTGGCCTATGCCAGCGACCAAACCGGCTGGTGGCAGCTCTACCTCTACGATCTCACCGAGTGTCGCCATATTCAGGTCACGCATGTCGCGGCCGAGCATGGCCTGCCGAGCTGGGTCCAGGGAATGCGGGCTTACGCCTGGACCGCCGACAGCCGTGCGCTGATCTTCCTGCGTAACACGCGCGGCGCGGTCAGCGTCCACCGTTACGCCCTCGACAGCGATCAGGAGAGCGCCATTTCCGGCCTGGATGACTACACCAGCCTGGAGCAGATCGCGGTGTCGTCACGGGGCGCTGTCGCTGCCATCGCGTCGTCGCCGCGCCTGCCGCCGCGCATCGTCAGCTTGGAGTCGAGCGCCAGCCGGTCCCCGGCCCGCGTGCATCACCGGTCCATGCCAGAGCGCATCCCGGCGGCGGAACTTTCCCCCGCGCAGCCGGTCGAATGGCCCGGCCACGACGGCGAGACGATCTACGGTATTTACTATCCACCCACCTCAACGCGCTTTCAAAGCGATGGCGCGCCGCCACTGATCGTCATGGCGCACGGCGGACCCACCAGCCAGGTCAGACTGAGCTACGAACCGACGGCGCAGTTCTTCGCCACGCGCGGGTTTGCCGTGCTGGATGTCAACTATCGCGGCAGCACCGGCTATGGCCGTGCCTACCGGGAACGCCTGCGCGGCAACTGGGGCGTGCTCGATGTCGAGGACTGCGCCAGCGGCGCGCAGCATCTGGTGAGCGCCGGGCTGGCGGATGCCAGTAAGCTCGTCATCATGGGGGGCAGCGCCGGCGGTTATACGGTGCTGCAATCGCTGGTCGATAAGCCTGGATTCTACCGGGCCGGGGTGGGGCGCTACGCCGTCGCCGACTTGTTTGGGCTGGCGCAGGATACGCATAAGTTCGAGGCGCGCTACACCGATTCGCTGGTGGGTGAGCTGCCCGCCGACGCCGACATCTACCGGGCGCGCTCGCCGCTTTATCACGCCGAACACATCACCGACCCGGTGATTTTGTTCCAGGGCGCGGAGGATGTCGTCGTGCCGCCCAACCAGTCAGAGCGTATTGTGGCGTCGCTGCGGGCGCGTGGCGTACCCCACGAGTACCACCTTTATGAAGGTGAGGGGCACGGTTTCCGCCAGCCGCAGACGCTGGAACACTACTACAATACAGTGATCGACTTCCTGCTGCGCCATGTGGTTTACGCCTGATCGCCAGGGTCGCAGTAGACCCAGGCTGTGACGCCGCTGGCCAGCGTAAGCTGGATGCGCTGGTAGGCGTGCGTTTCGTAGCGGTCGCTGCGGGCCAGTTCCTCGGCGCTGACTTCCAGCAGCAGCCCGTCGACGTGCTGGCCCGGCGCGGCCTGGATAATGGGGTAGTTGTGCGCGCCAAAAGCGATAACCGTCTTGCGATAGCCATGCAGTGTGTCTGGCGTGCCGCCGATGCTGCGCTGAAAGACGGCCATCCGCACGTTCGGATCGCATAACGTGCCATACACGAAAAGCCGTTCTGTCATCGAGTCTCCACGTGTTATCTAACGTAATATTGTCCTTGCTCGCTATTATAGCGCCTCTTCGCAGTTTTGCAGCAAGCCCACTGCTGTGTAATCCCCATTCACATACTCCGGCGACGGTAATTGCAGGACAGCTAATTTCGGATTCGATAATATTCGGTTATACTGCACCGCTGCATGTATCGAGTCGGACTGGAGACCTCAATGCGCAAAACTCTGTTGTTCCTTGCCTTACTGCTCTTATTGCCACTCGCTGTTCACGCCCAGGAAACGCTGACCATCGGTGAGCTGAAACCGGGGGTGGTAGGAGCGGGCAACCAGCCTCAGACGTTCCAGGTGAATATTCCGCTGGCAGGCATCTATGAGATCGCTGTTGCCGAGGCAGAACCTGGCGTCGCGCCGCAGTTCACGGTGACGACTCTGGATGGCATACCGGTTGCAACCGCAGCCAACCCTAACGCCGACGCCATCGTACAGCAGGATGTTGAATTCACGGAGCCGGGCCTTTATCTGCTGACGGTAGATAGCAGCACAGGGGCCAGTGGACGGTTCATCGTGCAGCTTCTGCCGGGGCGGCAGTTGCCGCCGATCATGCCGCTTGGCATCGGGCAGCCCACTCAGGGGACAATCGCCACCGGGGGTGGCCAGCGGTTTGGCTTCTCTGCGGACCCGGTGAACACGCTGACCGTGTCGATCAGCGGCCAGGTCAACAGTGAACTGATGGACAGCGCCGGTAACAGCTATGGGCGTTTGTCGGAACTGCTGGCAGGTGGCAGCATGATGGTGCCGCCGGGCACCACAGGCTATGTGCTGACGCTGACAAATGACACGCAAATGCTGCCTGTGGATTTCAGCCTGGTACTGACAGCGGGGGATTCGGTTGTTGAGACGGAGCCGGTTGCGCCCCCGCCCCCGGAAGCCACCAGCCGGCCTCAGCCGGTCCTGCCGACCAGTGGTCCCTGCGTGCTCGCCACGGAAGGGGTGGTGTTTGTCAATGTTCGCAGCACGCCAACCACAGAAGGCGATAACCGCATCGGCCAGATTTCGCCCTACGAAACTTACATGGTGGTTGGGCGAGTCGCTGATAACTCGTGGTATGAGATTATGGCTGATTCCGTACAGGGGTGGGTGGCGGCCAGCGTCACACGCACTGGCGGAGACTGCACCAATGTGCCAGTTACGTTCACGCCGCCAACGCCCGCGCCAACGATGTCCCCCACGCCAATGATGACTCCCATGATGACGCCCACACCGCAGATTGCGGAAGATTTTGAGGTTAACACCACCATCCCCTTCCAACGGGGTTCGACAATGGGTTATATGGGCGACATCAGCTACCCGCTGGGCGACCGTCAGGATACGGTCAGTTGGCGGCAAACTGGCGTACCGTCGAATCCGCCGTCTGGCACGCAGTTCCGCTACTCGATCCGCTGCTTCGGCCCTGATGTCGAGTTTGCCGAGTTCGTCTTCTCCAACGGCTCGATACGTCCCTGCACCGAAGAAGTGGCTAACTTTGCGCAACTGGTGACGGCTACATCAGACCGTGACGAGTCGGTGACGTTTCGTATGACCGGCGGTGACAATGCATTTGTCACCTGGCGCATTCAGTTTAGCTGGTTCATTCCGTAGGCATGCGATTCATGCCATGCGGGATCGTCTGGTCGGGGTACCCTGAAAATGGTATGCACTTGCCTTGCCAACGCGGTCGCCTTCAGGGTATATTTAGCATGTCCGATCTTGATTGGACTCACGACCGTACTGGGTATTTTTGTGAGAGGGATACGAATGACTAAACGAGTTGTTTTTAGCGTTCTGCTCGTTGTTGTGCTGGCACTCAGCGCCAGCGTGGTGGCTCAGGAAACAACGATTGATGAGCCGATGATTACGCCGGTCGTCTGTGACGAGCCGGGCGATCTCACCATGTGGGTATGGGATGAGCAGTGGGCCGAGGTGATTGGTAACTCCATCGAAGTCTGGACCGAGAAATACTGCGAAGGCGCGACGGTGGACCTCATCCAGCAGCCCTGGGGCAACTACTGGGACCTGCTGCGTACCAACGCCGCCGGTGGTGACCTGCCCGACGTCTTCAACATGAGCCAGACTTTCGTCGGCTTCTACGCCGAGAATGACGTGCTGCTCAACCTGCAGCCTTACTGGGATGCCGCCGGTATCGACACCACCATGTGGGGCACCGGCATGGTGAACCCCTACCGCTTCGGTGAGGATGGCGACCTGCACGCTGGCCCGGTTAACTGGGACACCGTCGCCGTGCTGTACAACAAGGAAATGCTGGAAGCTGCCGGCCTCGAAGAACCCACCAGCGACTGGACCTGGGACGACTTCGCCATGTATACCGAAGCCCTGACCGACGAGGAAGCGGGTGTGTTTGGCGCGGCGGTTTACATGCAGTTCCAGACCGGCTATGCCAACTGGATCGCCGCCACCGGTGAGTCCCCGGCTGTCGCACCAGAGCGCGCTGGCTGCACCCTCACCAGCGACGAGAGCCTGGAAGCCCTCAACTACCTGCACGGCCTGTACGATGCCGGTTACATGCCCAGCGTCTCGGTGATGGGCGGCTCGAATGCGGATGACGCCTTCGCGCTGTTTGCCTCGGAGAACGTCGCCATGATTACCGCCGGTTCCTGGAAGATGCCCGATGCCATCGAACAGCTCACCTTCGACTGGGACATCGTCCAGCTTCCGCGCCACCCGGAGACCGGTCGCAGCCGTTCCGTTCTGCATGCGGTGGGCTACGTGGCTGATGCCAACACCAGCCAGCCGGACCTGGCTGCCAACCTGATTACCTTCCTGGTCAGCGACGAAGCGCAGATGTTCTTCGCTGAGGCGGGCGGCGTGGCCCCGGCCAATCCGAACCCGGTGCTGCAGGCCACCTGGGCCGAAGCCTTCGCTGACAGCGGCAAGAACGTCCAGGCCTTCATCGACGCCACCGAGGACTCTCAGGGCGTGACCGGTTTTGGCGAAATCTGGAACGTCATCAACGCCGAGCTGGTCATCAACATCTTCGACCTGGACATCCCGGTTGAGGACGCCGCCGCGATGGCCTGCGAAGAGATCGACCGCACCATCGCCGAACTGGCGGAATAACGGCAATTGCTGAACCTTGCAGGGAGTGACAGGAAGTCGCTGTCACTCCCTGTTTTTTTCCTGTTAGCAGACTAAAACCAACTGATGATGACTGCTGTCTTAAATCTGCTTGGAACCACACCACGTGCGCGACGACGCGCGCTGTGGGGCATCGCCCTCATCCTGCCAAACACATTAGGGCTGTTCGTGTTCTTCGGCATTCCCGTGCTGATGTCGTTCAACACGTCGTTGCAGGAATGGAACGGCATCCGACCGGCGGTGTATATCGGCCTGGACAACTTCGAGCGTCTGGCCAGTGACACGCGCTTCTGGAATGCGCTGACCAATACGCTGCAACTGCTGCTGATGATCGTGCCGCTGGAGATGCTGCTGGCGCTGGGTGTGGCGCTGCTGCTCAACCAGCAGCGGCTCAAGGGCCGGGCGGTCTTTAGAACCATCTACTTTCTGCCGGTCGTCACCTCGACGGTGGCGGCGTCGGTGGTGTGGGCCTGGATTTTCCAGCCACGCTTCGGCCTGCTCGATATATTCATCGCACCGCTGGGCTTTACCGACGTCCGCTGGATGACCAGCCCGGACCTGGTGCTGATTCCCATCGCGGCGGTGGCCATCTGGCAGCGCCTGGGCTTCGATATGGTGCTGTTTCTGGCAGGCCTGCAGAGCATTCCCGGCGTGCTGTATGAGGCGGCTATCATCGACGGCGCCAACCGCTGGCAGCGCTTCCGTTACGTGACCATGCCCATGCTGTCGCCCATCACTTTCCTGGTGGTGGTGCTGGCCATCATCCAGGGCTTCCAGATCTTCGACCAGGTGTTCATTATGACGGCGCGCACGGTGCCCGGTGGCGTCGGCGGCAGCGCCACCACGCTGACCTATCTGCTGTACGACTCTGGCTTTGTTCGCTCGCAGTTTGGCTATGCCTCGGCAGTGGCGGTGGTGTTGTTTGCGATTATCCTGAGTGTCACGGTCGGCCAGCTCCGGCTCCAGCGTTACTGGGTGTACTACGAGTCCGGGGAGGCGCAGTAGCTCATGAACCAGACACAGACCATATCCACCACGCGCCAGTCAGAGACCAGCCCGAAATACATGGACATCGGCATACGCCGCAAGATTCTGGTTTATATCGTGCTGGCCTTCGGCGCGATTGTGATGCTGCTGCCGTTCATCTGGATGGCCTCGACTTCGTGCAAGCCGCCCACCGAACTCAACCAGCTGCCGGTCCGCTTTATTCCGCTGGACCCGGCCTGCGCCACCAACCTGGACGCGCTCTACGATATCTCGCCGCTGTTCAACAGCTACCTGATGAACTCGTTCATTGTCACGATAGGGCGCACGCTGGGCCAGTTGATTATCTGCTCGCTGGCGGCCTATGGCTTTGCCCGTTTTCGCTTTCCGGGGCGCAACATCCTGTTCGCCATGTGTCTGGGCCTGCTGATGGTCCCCTATCAGGCGATTGTCATCCCGCAGTATGTGCTCGTGCGCGACATGGGGCTGCTCAACACCTTACCCGCTATCATCGTGCCTAATATGTTCAGCGCCTTCGCGCTGTTCCTGCTGCGACAGGCCTTCATGCAGATTCCCATCGAGCTGGAAGAAGCCGCCGAAATCGACGGGGCCAATCCGCTGCTGGTGCTGTGGCATGTGGTGCTGCCGCTGTCGATCCCGGCGCTGGCGGCTTTTGGCGTGATTACCATCCAGGCCGCCTGGAACGACTTCCTGTGGCCGCTGGTAGCCGCCAACACGCCCGATACCCGCGTGGTGACGATTGGCATCAGCCTGCTGCAGGGCGAACGCAGCACGCCATGGAATCTGATTATGATGGGTTCGCTGATCGCCACGCTGCCGATGGTGGTGCTGTTTATGCTGCTTCAGCGTTACTTTATCGAGGGCGTGGCGATGACCGGTGTCAATCGCTAAGGAATGGCTATGACTTACGACATCATCGTGCTGGGTGATTACTTCTTCGATCAGATTTTCAGTGGCCTGCCGCGCTTTCCGCAGTTGGGCTGCGAGGTTTACGGCGATAATCTGACGACCACCGGCGGCGCTATGTTCATCACGGCGGTATCGCTGAGCCGTTTGCAGGCATGTGTCGGCTGGCCGGCCACCTTCGGCAATGACGCTTACAGCCGCTTCGTCTACGAACTGGCTCAGGCCGAGGGCGTCGATCTGGCGCTGGCTCGCCTGCTGGACCGGCCCTTCCAGCGGGTGACGACCGCCATCCCCTTCCAGGGCGATCGCGCCTTCGTCACCTACGCCGATGATGACCCGACCGACCACCATGACTACTGGCTGACGGCGCTGCGTCAGGCCAGCTATCGCCATCTGCATTTTGGCGGCGCGATGCCGCTGGACGAGCTGCGTCCGCTGGTGGCGGCGGCCCGCGAGCAGGGCGCTACGGTGTCGATGGACTGCCAGGACATTCCCCTGCTGCAGAACCCCGCCGCCGTCCGCGAGGCGCTGCCGCTGGTGGACCTCTTCATACCCAACGCCCGCGAGACGCGCATCGTCGCCGAAACCGACGACCTGCGCGCTGCCATCGAACGTCTGATGGCCCTCTGCCCGCTGGTCGTCGTCAAGGACGGTTCCAACGGCGCGTGGATTGGTCATGACGGCACGCTGACGTGCGTGCCCGGCATCGATGCCGGGCCGGCCATCGACACCACCGGCGCGGGCGACTGCTTCAACGCGGGCTTTCTATACGGTCATGTGGTCGAGCGTGCGCCGCTGGACGTTTGCGCTCGCTATGGCAACATCTGCGGCGGTCTGTCGGTGACGGGGATCGGCGGGGCAACGACCGCGCCCACCCGCGAGGAATTGCAGCACTGGCTGGCAAAACTGGAGACACAAACCTCATGAAGCTGACCATCATCGGCGGTGGCAGTGTCCGCGCCCCGGAGTTAATCCCGGCGCTGGTGCGGCGCGCCGCCCGCCTGGACCTGCGCGAAGTGTGGTTGATGGACGACCACGCCGACAAGCTGGAGCTTATCGGCGAGTTGTGCCGGGCGCTGGCCCAGCAGCTCAACGCGCCGTTTGACGTGCATCTCACCACCGACGCCCGCGCCGCCATCGCTGGCGCGCAGCATGTGGTGACGTCCATCCGGCCCGGCCTGGAGCGTGGCCGCGCCATCGACGAGCGTATCGCGCTGAATCATGGCGTGCTCGGCCAGGAGACGACCGGCGCGGGTGGTCTGGCGATGGCCATGCGCAGCGCGCCCGCCATCCTGGATTATGCCCGGCTGGTGTCCGAAATCGGTGCGCCGGGAGCCTGGCTGTATAACTTCACCAACCCCGCCGGGCTGGTGGCGCAGGTGCTCCACGACGCTGGCATGCAGCGTGTGGTCGGCATCTGCGACAGCGCCAACGCCGTCCAGCACGCCATCAGTCGCCATCTGAATGTCCCCCGCGAGCGCGTGATGCACCGCGTCTACGGGTTGAATCATCTGTCGTGGACGCGCAGCGCCCGCATCGACGCTGAGACGGACGGCAGCGGCGGCGAGGAAGTGCTGCCCGGTCTGCTGGGCGACCAGAAATTCATCCGCAGCACCCACATGACCATCTTCGACACCGGCCTGATTCACTGGCAGCGGGCTTTCCTCAACGAATATCTGCATTACTACTATCACCGCGACGAGGCGCTGCGGACACTGCTGGCCAAATCCGAGACGCGCGGCGAACAGGTCGAACGGCTGACGCGCTCCATGCTGGAACGCCTGCAGGCGCTCGATTCAGTTGAGGAACGGCTGGCGGTATATCATGAGATCATGGGCGAGCGCACCGCCACTTATATGGCGCACGCCCGCCGCGACGAGAGCGCGCCATCACCGGGCGAGACGCACATGGCCCACAGCGACGACGAAGGCTATGCCGGTGTTGCTCTGGGCTGCGTCGAAGCCATCGCTACCGGCGTGCCGCAGTTTACCGGCCTGAACGTGCCCAACGCGGGCACCATCCCCGGCCTGCGTGACGATGACATTGTCGAAGTGGGCTGCTGGGTGGACGCCGATGGCATCCGTCCGCTGCCGCTGGGTGACGCGACGGATATTTCGCCGGACCAGCTTCTGCTGATGCAGACAGTCAAGCAGTACGAGCGACTGGCCTCACAGGCGATTTTGCAGCGCTCGCGTGAGCTGGCCGTGCAGGCGCTGACCGTGCATCCGCTGGTAGGGTCGTATCCGCTGGCCTGCTCGCTGGTGGACGCCTTCCTGGAAGCGCACCGCGATCTGGTAGGCGAGTGGCACTGACGCGGCGGCTTAGTTGGCTGGCGTCTCTACCATGTCGATAGGGCTGCCGCTGACCGTGTTCCACAGCACGATGGATGGCTCGTCGCAGTCGGGTGTTTTGCAGCCGGTAGCGGCCAGCACGTCGCTGGTTTCCAGCGCCAGCGCCTCGACCGTCACCAGCGGTACATCGAGCGTGTGACGCAGCGCGCCGTCGGTCACACCCCACACCAGGATGATGCCATCGGCGCAGCCCGTTTCGGTCTGGTCGCGGCAGCCATAAGCCGCGACCACATCATCCGCCGGGCCAACGGCCAGCAGACTCAACGGCGTTTCATCGACCGGCGACAGGTCGAAACCCTCGCCGGTGTCTAAATCCCACACCCGCACCTGCTCGCCACGCGCGATCGCCAGCAGATTGTCGCTGAAGGCCGCCGGGGCTTCCAGGTCGTCGGGGCTGCTGTCGGCCAGGGGACGCTGTGGCTCGCCGGTGCCGTCGAACAGCCACAGCAGATCGCTGCTGCCCACCACCACCGACCAGCGCCCGTCCGGGCTGAAGAGCGCGTCGCCGCTTTCCGCTTCCTGTTCGTTGGCGTCTTCCGTTGCTTCAGGCTCGCTGGCCGCTTCGGTCACTTCGGCGGCAGCAGTCGCTTCGACGGTCGGCGTGGGGTCGATGTCCTCTTCGCCGTCATCCGGTGCCAGTACCGGAATCGCCAGCAGCGCGACGATTATCAGCGCCGCGACGATTGCTATCACATTCAACCACCGGCGATAGTCCATCCACCCTTACCGATCACTGTCCGCTTTCGCGGCGTTCGATGACCTGCACTTTGCCAAAACGGCGATTGTGACGTTCTTCGCCGCTGAAGCGCGCCTGGATGAAGGCGTCCGCCAGTTCTTCGGCCAGGCTGGGGCCGATGATGCGCGCACCCACGCACAGAACGTTCATGTTGTCGTGCTCCACACCCTGATGCGCGCTGTAGGTATCGTGGCAGATGGCCGCGTAGATGCCTGGGAATTTGGTCGCGGCGATGCAGGCGCCCACGCCGCTGCCGCAGGCCAGGATGCCGCGCTCGGCGCGCCCGTCCAGCACGGCCTGGGCGACGGCCTCAGCGGCGTCGGGGTAGTCGCTGGGAACATCGGGCGTGTCTACACCCAGGTCCAGCACGTCATGCCCCTGCCCGCGTAAATAATCCAGCAGATGCTGTTTCAATGGATAGCCCGCATGGTCCGCTGCCAGCGCAATTTTCATAGTCTGTTATCCTCGTGGATTCCGTTCTGTATCAACCGCCTGTCTGGTCTCTATTATGCCACAATCGCCTGTAGAATTCTTCCACCGCTGCCCACCGAAGTCCGTCCGTTAGGTGAACATGGCACGGGCCAGCCCCGTCTCGAAACCTGGTGCGGCTTTCCTGAAATCGGCTTAGACTGTAGACTATGAACAGGTTGCTTATGCGACCTGTTATGTTTTGATCCCATCCGATAGGAAGATGTTCCATGCCGGAATACACGATCATGACCTGGGCCGAGCGCCAGGAAGACGAAGCCGAAGAACGCATCGCGCAGGCGGCCTGGCCGGCCTTCATGCTGGAAGACCCGGTGGCGAATCAGTACTTCTGGCGGCTGTACCAGGACTTCCCCCATTATCAGTTCATGCTCTACGACGGCGACCAGCCAATCGCGGTTGGCAACAGCATCCCCTTTGTCTGGGATGGCACGCCGGAAGGTTTACCAGCCACCGGCTGGGACTACGTGCTGGTGCAGGGTGTTAAAGACCTTGAAGCCGGTAATGAACCGAATGCGCTCTCGGCGATCAGTATCTCCATCGCCCGCGAATACGTCGGGCGGGGCATCAGTCGTCAAATGGTGCAGGCCATGCGCAGCATCGCCCGCCGGGCTGGTCTGGGGCAGATGGTCGCGCCGGTGCGCCCCAACCAGAAAGCCATGTACCCACTGACGCCGATGGAACGCTACGTCAACTGGACTCACACCGACGGCGAAGCGCCCTTCGATGCCTGGATGCGCGTCCACTGGCGGCTGGGCGCGCGCGTCGTCCACGTCTGCCCGCAGTCGATGACCATACCCGGCACCATCGCCGAATGGGAAAGCTGGACCGGCATGCGTTTCCCGGAAAGCGGTCCGTATATCATCCCCGGCGCGCTGACCCCGGTCGACATCGACCGTGAGCGCGACATGGGCCTGTACGTCGAGCCGAACGTCTGGATGCGCCACAACCTCGACTACGATGCCTGAT
>CAZXCK010000040.1:0-30180 GCA_964639225.1 uncultured Anaerolineaceae bacterium
CCGGACC
Organism: uncultured Anaerolineaceae bacterium; assembly: GCA_964639225.1. GTDB lineage: Bacteria > Chloroflexota > Anaerolineae > Aggregatilineales > Phototrophicaceae > CAZXCK01. The sequence continues at coordinate 8 of CAZXCK010000040.1, forward strand.
AGCCAACAACTTTTAATCGTCATAATCATGTGTTAAACTCCGCTTATTGTCCGGTTATTATGGCGGTCGATGTCGTCAAATCGGCGCTTGCGTCCCCGCGACGACACAGGCCGACCAGCAGACAAGCAAGCCGACAACCATGCACAAATCACGCATCAGGGTCAATCATCGACTGGTGGAACTGGTTCAGGGGGATATCACCCAACAGGACACCGACGCCATCGTTAACGCAGCGAATTCGTCGCTGCTGGGCGGTGGTGGCGTGGATGGCGCCATTCACCGCGCTGCCGGGCCGGAACTCATCGCGGAAACGCGCCGCCTCGGCGGCTGCGAGACCGGCAACGCCAAAATCACCGGCGGCTATCGGCTGCCAGCCCGCCATATTATCCATGCCGTCGGGCCGATCTACCGCCCCGGCGACGATCAGGTAGCCGGCCTGCTGGCCAGCGCCTACAACCGCAGCCTGGAGATCGCCGCCGAACACCAACTGCGCTCGGTAGCCTTCCCGGCCATCAGCACCGGCATTTACGGCTACCCGCTGCCAGAAGCGGCGGCCATCGCGCTGGGTATCACACTCGACTGGCTGCGCCGCGACACCTCACTGGAACTGGTGCGCTTCGTTCTGTTCACCGAAGACGCCTTCGCCACTTTCGCCGAAACGCTGCTCGACCTGGTCAAACAGCAGCCAGACGTGCAATTAACCTGAGGCGACACCCGCATCAAGCGAATAAGCAACCAGGGGCGGCTCCGGTGTCAGCCACGCGGGTCTATACCAGAACCACCCCTGTCATGCTTGGGGATACAGCGCGCTGATGTGTTCGTTTACTGGTCCACAATCGCCTGCAGACGAGCCAGCGCGTTCTGGAACTCCATATATTCGCTCTGGGTGAACAGACCTTCAATGGTCTCGTCGATCTGGCGGGCGCTTTCCAGCACCTCATCACGCAGATCATGACCCTGATCGGTCAGATAGATGCGAACCGCGCGCCGGTCGCTGCGATCGGGGCGGCGCTCGATCAGCCCTTTATTCTGGAGTTTATCCAGATTAGGCGTGAACGACGTCGCCGCGCGCCCTACAGCCCGCGCCAGCTCAGACGCATGCTGGCCGTCGCGTTCGTACAGCGAACGCAGAATGTACCACTCGATCACCGTCAGGTCATGCGGGCGGATCATCTGGCGGAAGTACTGGTCCACGTTGCGCAGCGCAATATCGAGATTACACCACACGGAACCGTCGAATAGGAGTTCTTGCGGATTATTGGTGGCAATAGCCATACGACAACACCATTCTCAAACTACACTCTGATTGAGAGTTACCTACTGCGCGATAAACAGAGTCAGACCCGCGAGTCGTAGTTCGTCGCCAGCCTGCAGCGGATGCGGTACATCGGCTATGAGCCGCTCGCCATTGACGAACGTACCATTCATAGACCCCAGGTCCAGGACATGGATCGCGCCGCGATACCGCAGTAGGACCGCATGGCGGCGCGATATACCCTTACGTTGTGCGTCATAAGGTGCCAGATCAATATCTGGCCGGTAGCTGCTGCTTTCATCGGAACGACCCAGGACATAACCTTCGACCCCCGGGGCATCGATGTAAAACGAGGCCTGTTCATCAGGCCCACTATCATCGTCTTCTACAACGCGGAGAGCAACCGCCCCTTGAGCACGAAGTGCGTTTTTCAGCATACTACACTCAAAAAACCAGTAAGATCGTGCACCGTTTCACAATCTATTATAGCTTATAATCTTATCGTGAACAGATTAAAACTTAATGGTTAACACATAAATGGCCATATGACGCAAGTAAAAACAGCTCTATAACTAAACTCTCATCCAGCATTAACTTGTCGCCATACCGTTCAGCCGCCCCATATGCTTGTTCAATGCTACCCTGTCCCTAACAATAACAGCACAAACAAAATTATCAAGGACCATAGACCAATTTCCCGGTCAGTTCGTGCGCCCCAGCCCGGATTCCCATATTGAATCGAACAGGCGCGTCCAATGTTCAGACGCGCCCGCAGTATAAATCTTACCAGTTAGGATATTAGCGTTTCAGAAGACCAGCATGAAGGCCGTTCGCGCCCCGTCCAGCAGATTGGTTGCCAGGATCGGGAAGATGCCCAGCAGCAGCGTGCCAGCAAACGCCGCATAAACAGCGCCATTCAGCAGTGGTGTGGAACCTTCGGCGGGGCTGCCCTCGCCGTCACGCAGGTACATGTTGATAATGACGCGCACATAGTAGTAGGCGCTCACCACGCTGGTCAGCACGCCGATGATCGCCAGCCAGAACAGCCCGGCTTCGATCGTCGCGCTGAAGATCAGCCACTTACCGATGAAGCCCGCCGTCAGCGGAATCCCCGTCAGGCTGAACATAAACACAGCCATCATGGCGGCCAGCAGCGGCTTGCTACGCCCCAGGCCAACGAAATCTTCCAGGGTGGTGCCGCTGCCATCGTCTTTCTCGATGGCAATCGCCACGGCGAACGCACCCAGGTTGGTGAACGTGTACGCCAGCAGATACACCAGCGCGCCGTTGATCGACGAACCGGATACGCCAGCCGTCCCGGCGGCGGCCACCGCCATCAGAATATAACCGGCATGTGCGATCGACGAGTAGGCCAGCAGACGCTTGATGTTGGTCTGCGAGATGGCGACCACGTTACCCAGGATCATCGTCAGCGCGGCGACAATCGCCACCGTCGTCTGCCAGGCGGTAGCGGTATCCCCCGCCTCAATGACGAACGCCGGCAGCGCCAGCGTCATCACGCGCAGCAGCGCGGCGAAACCGCCAGCCTTCGCGCCCACGCTCATAAAAGCGGTGACGGGCGTTGGCGCGCCTTCGTAGACGTCCGGCGTCCACATATGGAAGGGCACAGCGGCCACTTTGAAGCCCAGACCCACAATCACCAGCGCCGCGCCCAGCAGCAGATACAGCCGCGAGGTGCTCGCCTCGGCGACGATGCCTTCCACCGCCTCGAAGATCGCCGGCAGATTGGTGGTGCCGGTCGCGCCGTAGATCATCGCCATACCGTACACCAGGAATGCGCTGGCGAACGCGCCCAGGATGAAATACTTGATGCCGCTTTCCTCGGATTTGAGGTCGTTGAGGCGCATAGCGGCCATCACGTACAGCGGAATACTCAGCAGTTCCAGCGCGATGAAGATCACGATCAGGTCGTTGGCCGCGCCCATCAGCATAATGCCGGTGATCGACAGCAGCAGCAGCGTATAATATTCACCCTGTTCGATACCGGCACGTTTCAGGTAATCCACGCTGATGAGGACCGTCAGCACACCGGCCACCAGCACCACCAGATTCACGAAACCGGTGAAGCGGTCGGCGATGAACATATCGGCCAGGGCGACCTCGCTGGAGTCGAACACCAGCAGATTGATGACAAAGGCCACCACCAGCGCCCCCAGGGCGACCAGCGCCGTGACGTGCTTGCGTTCCCTGGGGACGAACAGATCGACGAGCAGCAGAACCATGGTGAACAATCCCAGGAAGATCACCGGGAGCGCCACACCCAGGTTCAGGTCTGCAAAGCTTGGGACGTTAAGCATAACGATTCCCCCACCCCCCTTAAGGTAGCTGCGCCAGAACCTGCGGCGCGTTCTCGGCGATTTGCGCGATCAGTTCGCTGGTCGAGGCGTCCATCACGTCGAACCAGGCCGCCGGCTGCAGACCAATCCAGAATATCAGGATCAGAATGGGCACCATCACAGCGATCTCGCGCCAGTTCATCTGCGGCAGGTTCACGTTTTCAGGCTTGTCCAGCTCGCCCATGAACACTTTCTGGAACATGTACAGAATGTATACCGCCGCCAGAATGACACCGACCGTAGCAAACAGCGCGAAGAACACACCCAGTACGTTGCTACCCAGCGCGCCCAGCAGAATGGTAAACTCGCCCACAAAGCCGTTGAGGCCGGGCAGACCCATGCTGCTCAGCGACACCACCAGCGCGATACCGCCAAACACCGGCATCGCCTTCCAGATGCCACCGTAAGCGGCCATCAGTTTGGTGTGACGCCGTTCATAGAGCATACCGACGAGCAGGAACAAACCACCGGTGCTGATACCGTGACTCACCATTTGCAGCGTCGCGCCCTGGATGCCCTGCGGGTTGAGCGAGAAGATGCCCAGCACCACAAAACCCAGGTGGCTCACCGACGAATAAGCGACCAGCTTCTTGATGTCCGTCTGCGCATAGCATACCCACGCGCCGTACAGAATGCCGATCACGCCCAGCCCGGCGATAATCGGCGCCCATTCCACACTGGCCTGCGGGAACATCGGCAGGCAGAAGCGCACCATACCGTAGGTGCCCATCTTCAGCAGCACGCCGGCCAGAATGACCGAGCCGGCGGTCGGCGCCTGCACGTGCGCATCGGGCAGCCAGCTATGCAGCGGCCACACCGGCACTTTGATAGCAAACGCGATCAGGAAGCCCAGGAACAGATACGACTGCTCACTGAAGACGCCGTCCATCACGAAACTGATCTCGCCGCTGCGCACGCCCGCCACAATCTCCGGCACGGCGAACGTCCCGGCGGCGTTGCCCACATACAGCAGCGCCAGCAGCATCAGAATGGAACCGGCCATCGTGTACAGGAAGAACTTGACAGCGGCGTAAACGCGCTGCTCCGCGCCCCAGATGCCGATCAGGAAGTACATCGGCACCAGCGTTACTTCCCAGAAGATGTAGAAGATAATCAGGTCCTGCACGACGAACACGCCAATCATGGCCCACTCGAGCAGCATCATCAGCACGTAGTACAGCTTCTCGCGCCCACGCTCTTTCAGAACGCCGGAGTCAAACGAGGCCATGATGGCGATGGGCATAATGATCGTCGTCAGCAAAACCAGCAGCAGGCTTAAACCATCCACGCCGACAAAGTAGCTCACCCCCAGTGTGGGCAGCCAGTCGTTGCGCTGCGCCATCTGCAGGCTGGCACTGCTGGTATCAAAGTTCAGGGCCATCACCAGCGAGGCGACAAAGGTAGCGATGCTGAAGCCAAAGGCCGTCCAGCGCAGCGCATCCTTGTTGCGTTCCTCGTTCATGAACAGCAGAATCGTAAGCCCGACCATCGGTAAAAACAGCGTTACCGTGGTGAGCGAGAGGCTGGAACTCACTGCTTCCATAACAATTGCGCTCCTAACGAGATTAGCCGATATTGATCAGCGGCAGTAACATGATGACAATAATGGCCACAACCCCAATCAGCAGGGCGACGGCATACGTGCGCACATAACCGGTCTGGACGGTGCGCAGCCGGCTGCTGAACTGGCGAACCAGCCAGCCCACGCCGTTTACCGCCCCGTCGATAATCCCCAGATCAACCGGCTTGCTCAACAGTTTGCCGATATTCCGGTAGCCACGTACCAGCACCGAGTCGTGGAAGTAATCGTGCAGGAAAATCCAGTCGATGGTGTTGGCCAGGAAGTCCGCCGCCCGACTAAACGGAGTGATGAACAGGCGGTCGTAGATTTCGTCCCAGTACAGGCGGCCATGCGCCAGCGCCCAGAAGGTGCCAAAACTGGGGTTGATCTCCAGCGGGTCGCGGCGGTGTTTCGTCACGGCTTTGTCGTTGCCGTAGATCGAGTTGGCCATCAGAATGGCGCCAATCCCCAGCGCGGTGGCCCCCAGCGCGATAAACAGCGTAAACGGCGGCAGCACAAAATTACCCACCGAGTATTCGATGAAGTCGGCCAGGGCGTGCTTGCCGAAGATACCCTCCATGCCCAGGTGCAGCACACCCGCGCCGGTGGGAATGTTGATAAAGCCAATGAACACGCTGAACACCGCCAGAATTACCAGCGGGATTGTCATCGTGCGCACACTCTCCGGTGCGTGAGCGGCGGCCTCGGTACGTGGTGAGCCATGGAAAACCATCACCACCTGCCGCCACATATAGAAGGCCGTGAACACCGCCGCCAGCATCAGCAGACCCAGCGCCAGATACCCCTCCAGCCGGCCTTTCTCAAAGCCAACCATCCAGGCATCGGCCAGAATCTCGTCTTTGGACCAGAAGCCCGCCAGCGGCCAGATACCGGCCAGCGCCAGCGTACCCACCAGATACGTCCAGTAGGTAACCGGCATACGCGAGCGCAGGCCACCCATGTTGCGCATGTCCTGCGGGTCGAACTCGTCATCCGCCTGACCGGCTTTCTCGTCCTGGTGCGTCAGGGCCGAAGCGTGCTCGTCAGCGGAAGGGGGCGGTAGTTCGCCATGATGACCGTGCTCGTGGACGTGATGGTGTCCGTGCTCCACGCCATGAATCACCGAGCCGCTGCCCAGGAACAACAGCGCCTTGAAGAAGGCGTGCGTAATCATGTGGAACATGGCCGCCGGGTATGCGCCCAGGCCCACCGCCGCCACCATGAAGCCAAGCTGGCTGATGGTGCTGTAGGCCAGCACGCGCTTGATGTCGAACTGGGCGATGGCGATAAAACCGGCCACCACCGCCGTACCCGCGCCAACCATCGCCACGATGAACGACGTCAGCTCGGCGTTGTAGAAGAACACGCTGGTGCGGACCATCATATAGACGCCCGCCGTGACCATCGTCGCTGCGTGGATGAGCGCGCTCACCGGCGTAGGACCGGCCATCGCGTCCGGCAGCCACACAAACAGCGGAATCTGCGCCGATTTACCGGTCGCACCCAGCAGCATAAATAGCGTGACGATCACCAGCAGCGTGGTGATTTCAAACGTAAACGGACCGATGTCCAGTTGCACATCCTCGCCGGCCTTGCTGCGATCCACCAACCGCTGCGCCTGGCCAAAGATGCCGAGCTGGCTGTCCTCAATTTCCGGATTCTGGTAGCTGATCTCCGGTTCGGCGACCGTCACAGCAGCCTCACCTTCACCTTCGACCGCTTCCGCCTCGACGCTGTGCGACGTCAGGCTGGGGTTGGCCACCTCACCCGGCTTGTAGAAGTCCAGCGTGCCGAACGACCACCACACCAGGAAGATCGCCATCAGCACGCCGAAGTCGCCGATGCGGTTGGCGATAAACGCCTTGCGGGCGGCGTTGCTGTTCTTCCAGCCGACGCCGTTGGGTTTGTCCCACCAGAAGCCAATCAGCAGATACGAACACAGCCCCACGCCTTCCCAGCCGACGAACATCATCAGCAGGTTGTTGCCCGAAACCAGAATGAGCATGAAGACCAGGAACATGTTCAGGTAGGCGAAGAAGCGCGAAAAGCGCGAGTCGCCGTGCATATAGCCGATGGCGTAGATGTGAATCAGCGTACCCACGAACGTCACAAACATCATCATCGACACGCTGAGCGTGTCGACGCGCGTCTGCCAGGCGATGTCCAGGTTCACCGAGTCGATGCGTATCCAGCTATCGAGCAGGGGCGGGTCCACCACCACCGGCTGATAGTTGTTGTTCGTCAGGTACAACAGCAGCATCACAGAGATAACAAAGCTCGATGCAGCCGCTACCGTCGCCACAATCGCCGAGGGCTTCTCCCCCATGCGCGCGCCCCAGAAGAAGTTGATGAACGCGCCAATAGCGGGGAAGAGAATAATCAGCGGCGCGAGTTGTGCCAGATTCTCCATATTAACCTTCCATCTGGTGCAGCGTATCGATATTGATGCTCTGCTTGCTGCGGAAGATCATCACGATTAATGCCAGACCCACCGCCACTTCGGCAGCCGCCACCGTGATGATAAAAAACACAAACACCTGCCCGTCAATCGCCCCCCAGTGCCGGGCAAACGCCACAAACGCCAGGTTCGCCGCGTTGAGCATCAACTCTACCGACATAAAAACCAGGATCGCGTTGCGGCGCAGCATCACGCCCATCGCGCCCAGGGTAAACAACACAGCACTTAAAATGACGTAGGCTTCAGTTTCTACCATGACCCGTCCTCCACTAGCCGTCCGCTAATCGCCTGCCGGTTCCGTCTCTTCTTCCGGCTCCGGGCCTTTAAGCCGGGGCGGCGCTTCTTCTGTCACATGGTGCCCCGTCTGCGAAGCGATGACGCTCGTCAGCGGGCGGCTGACACGCCGGCGCAGCGGGCGACCGGGTTTGGGTTTCACACCAGCGCGCTGTGTCAGCACGATGGCCCCCACCATAGAAGCCAGCAGCAGCAGCGCCACCATCTGCAGCGGCAGCACGTAATCGACAAACAGCGACATACCCACCGACTCCGCCCCACCGAAGATCGGCAGCGCCGGTGTCGCCAGCAGGCTCATCGCGGGGCGCAATATGCCCGCATCATCGGTGCCGGTACGCTCTGCCGCCAGCAGCAGCAAATCAGAGTCGCGGCGCTCGATTTCCATGTCGCGCAGACGCAGCAGAATAACGTCGGGGTTGTCCGCATCGACAAAGGCCCAGGTCGGCTCTCCGGTTGAGAAAAGCTGCGGCTCGGTCGCCTGGCCCGGCTCCAGCCGTTCCACGATGACCGGCGGCTCTTCGTCCGCCTCGATCTCGAAATTGGTCCCCACTTCGACCAGGCTCACCGGCTGCGTCAGCCCGTTGAAGAACACCAGACGCCCTTCGCGCCCGGTGATCGTCTCCATACTCTCGCTGACCTGCGCCAGCGCGGGCAGGCGACCTTCGCCGTGCGCCACCAGGCTGTAGACCTCGCCTTCAGCCAGCGTCACGGTGCCCAGCGGCAGCGCCAGCGCCGGATCGTCACCGGCAACCGCCATGCTGATGGCGTAATCGCCCGGCGACACGCTCTCGAAGTCCACCGCATCCAGGAAGCTCACACCAGCAGCGAACAGCTCGCCGTCAACGTAAACATCCGCCGCCGGGAAGTCTGGCGCGGCGTGGACGACACGCACATAAGGGTCGCCAACCGGCACCGGCTCGTCATCGATGTCACCCGTGATGACCGCCAGACCGACAGCAATCAGGAAGGCCAGCGCCAGCGTCAGAGCCACCGGCGACAACCATTGGAACTGGCGTTCGTCCAGGCCGACCTTCTCCGCGCCCAGCAGCATGATGACGAATAAGAACAACACCATGATCGCGCCAGCGTAGACCGCCACCTGAACCAGCGCCAGAAACGAGGCGTCCAGCAGTACAAACAGGAACGCCACACAGGCGAAATTCAGGATCAGGAACAGGGCGCTGTGTACGGCGTTTTCGCTGAGCAGCATCATGACCGCAGCGGCCACCGATATTGCGCCAACGACAACAAATAGTACGACTTCAATTGACATGGACACGTCCTATCGGGCGTTCGTGGTAGACAATTGTGCAGTTTAACACAAGGAGCGCCAGAGTTCAAAGACTCCGGCGCTGTTTGTTCGACCTTAAAACCGCCCCTTATTTGGGGTCTGGCATATCAGGAATCGCGCGGTCGAAGGCCCCCGCTTCGACCTGCTGCGGCGTCGGTTGGCCGCCGTCGGGCACCGGGTCGATCAGCATATCTTTGGTGAAGATCGAGTCCCGGCGATCGGTAAAACTGAGCTGATGCTCGTGCCCCAGTTCAATCGCCTGGGTCGGGCAGGCATCTTCGCAGTACCCGCAGAAGATGCAGCGCAGCATGTTGATCTCATAGGTCTTGGCGTAACGCTCGCCGGGGCTGTAACGCGCCTCGTCGGTGTTTTCCGCCGCCTCTACCCAGATGGCGTCAGCAGGACAGGCCGCCGCGCACAGCGAACAGCCGATGCACTTCTCCAGGCCGTTGTCGTAACGGCGCAGATGATGCCGTCCCTTGAACCGTTCCTGGAAGGGCCGTACCTGCTCTGGATATTGCAGCGTCACCGGCTCTTCGAGGATGTGTTTGAAGGTCGTCGCAAACCCTCGGATGATATTCATCGGTTTCAACCCTCTCCCGTTTATTTACAGCACAAACTCGCTCACTTAGCGGATTTCGGCGCTTCATCGCTGGGGCTGTTGCCCGCCAGCCGGTCAAAGAAGTCGGCCACGGCCACCCGCCCGCGTGCGCGCCCATCGTTAATATTGAAGATAAAGTTCCACGTCCCGCCGATCACCTGACCGATGAAGCGCAGCGGCGCCCACAGGTAAGGCCACAGCGCGAACGGGATCGCCAGCAGACCACCCACGAGCTGCACGCCGGCATAGGCCACGCCGTGACCCTCGCCGGTGATAGCCGGGTCGGTCTCGATGTCGTCGTCGGCCTCGGTTTCGTCCGAGCGCGTGGACAGATACCCGGCAATCATCAGCGCCACCACCACCATCACCGTTGAGAAGGCCATGTAAGCCGTCTGGCCGAACTCGTCGCTGATGACGACGGCGACCGCCGTCCACACCACCGCCACCAGCGCCAGCGGCAGCATCACCTTCCAGCCGAACGACATCAGCCGGTCATAACGGATGCGCGGCAGCGTGGCCCGCATCCACACGAAGCCAGCCAGCAGCAAAATCGTCTTGCCGATGAGCACCAGCGGAGCCAGGATCGGCAGCCGGTCCACCAGACCAAAGCCATCCTGATAGCCACCGAAGAACGTCACCGCCGCGATCAGGCTGACGGCGATCATGCCCAGGTATTCGGCCATCATAAACAGCGCGAACTTCATACCGCTGTACTCAGTCATATAACCCGCGGTCAGTTCCTGCTCGGCTTCCGGCAGGTCGAACGGCGCGCGGTTGACTTCAGCCACCAGCGCCAGCGTCAGAATGATAGCCGCCAGCGGATTCTGGAACACAAACCAGTTGATAAACAGACCGCCCTGCGCCTCGGAGATCTCGACCAGGCTCAGGCTGCCGGCGATCATCACCGGCACAATCAGCGCCAGACCCAGACTCAGCTCGTAGCTGATCATCTGCGCCGACGCACGAATACCGCCCATCATCGAATACTTGTTGCTGCTGGCCCATCCGGCCAGCACCACGCCGTAGGTGCCCAGGCTGGTGATCGCCAGCAGCCACAGGATGCCCACGTTGAGATCGACCAGACTCAGCGGCACGCGATACCACACATCGCCGAACCAGGGTACCAGAATGGGCGGGCCAAACGGAATCACCGCCAGTACGATGAGCGTCGGCACTACTTTAAGCACCGGTGCCATCAGATACACCCCGCGATTGGCCTGCGCGGGCATGATGTCCTCTTTGAAGATCAGCTTGATGGCGTCGGCCACCGGCTGCAGGAAGCCGCCCGGTCCCACCCGGTTCGGGCCGACACGCTGCTGGAAATACGCCACCAGCTTACGTTCCAGCAGTGTGGTGTAGGCGAAGCCGGTGATGACAATCGCCAGCAGAATGCCGGAATAGATGAACGGGTAAGCGATCGAACAGCCCGACGAGTCGTAGCAGTCGATGATTTCAGACTGCACCCGTTCGTCCGGGTTGAAGATAAAGCTCAGTGTGTCCTCGCCGGCCTGTATCACCGAGCCGAAATTGGCGATCAGCAGGATGAACAGCACCAGCACCACCGCCAGCAGCACCAGCGCGAGCGGAACCGGCATCCCCAGGAGTCTTCTTCTCTCGTCCATGTTTGCCTAAGCCTTCTTGATCTCGCCCACGGTGATCGCCATGGGGATTGCCTCGTCAGTCAGGTGACGCGGCAGCACCAGCGCCCCTTTGGGCGCGCCGCCGTTGACGTGCGCCCGCACCATCACGCGCGCCTGGTCGCCCGCCACCACCTCGACGAGATCGCCGCTATCAATACCCAGCTTCTCGGCGTCCGCGCTGTTGACCTCTACGTAAGGGGGCGCTATGCGCACATCCATCATGGCGCTGGGCTTAAAGACGTTCTCCCGGTTGTACAGGCGAACCGTCGGAATGATGACGAATTTGCCGCGCCCGGCTTTGGGCGCGTCTGGCAGCTCGACCTTACCCGGCTTGACCTTCTCGCCGCTGTCCGCCGCGCTGGGAATCTGCACACCCAGGCCGCCCCGGTTGCGATAGGCCGTACCGCCGTAGTACAGATCGTCGCCACCCACATCCGGGAACTGGCGCTCGACCTTCGACAGCTCTTTATAACGCATGCCCTCGAATGCGGGCAGGCTGCGGGTGATTTCCAGCATCACCGCCGCCGCCGACAGTTTAGCCCGGCCCTGATCGAACGATTCCGCCAACCGGCTGCAGACCTGCCATGCGGGCAGCGAGTCGCCGATTGGTCCCTGCGCCGTGTAGAAACGCTGCACGCGGCGCTCGCCGTTGGTGTAGGTGCCGTCACGCTCGGCGAAGCTCTGGATGGGCAGCACAGCGGCGGCCCGCGCCGTCACCGCGTCCTCGAACAGGCTCAGGCTGATGATCGTCTCGACCTTGTCCAGCCAGCCGGCTGCCGATGGATCGTCCGCCAGGATGGCGGCGTCAGCCACCAGCAGTACCTTAGGCGGCTTCTGGGCGATGTCCAGCGTCGTCTCCGGTGTATAGCCCATGTAGTACTGGCCCATGCCATTGGGTCCGGGGAAGGCCGACAGCAGACCGTTATGCGGTCTGCCCACATGCTTGCTGTCGATGAGGAAGTTGGCTGCCGCCTGCATCAGCGCGCGGCTGCCGTCCAGCGTCAGACCTTCAGCGCCGGTGACAATAATCAGGTTCTCGGCGTCGGCCAGCTTCTTGGCGATCTCGGCCTGCTCGTCTTTGAGGTTGTGCATGGCCTGCGCCGCATCGCCCGGCGCGTAGGTAATGGTCGCGCTGGCGAAGTCGTCCATGCGGGTCGGTCTGGCGTTGGCGACGACCACATACGCGCCGCGATCGTGCGCCTGCTTGAGACGCAGCCGCCACATGGGTACTTCTTCTTCCAGGTCGCTGGCGATAATCAACACGGCGTCGCCGCGCCCCAGCTTACCCAGATTCGTCCCCGCGCCGACGCCCACCTGCGCCACCAGATCGGCACCGGCATGGCTGGGCGGCCACGCGCCCAGGCGACTGCCGCCCGCGCCTTGCACCAGACGGCGCAGTTCCCACAGGTCTTCGTTGCTCAGGCGACTGCCGGCGATGGCGGCCACGTCACCTTCGGCGGCCTTGAGCAGATCAACCACCGCCGCCAGCGTCGGCTCCCAGTTAGATGGCACCAGGTCCGTGCCGCGACTGGTCAGCAGAGGCCGGGTGAGGCGGTCGTCGCTGCGGGTAAAGTGGTGGCCGAAGCGTGTCTTGTCCGAAATCCAGATTTCGTTGACGAACTCGTTCTGGCGCGGCATCACCCGCTTGATGATGGCCCGCCCTCCAAAATCGCGGTCCAGGCGCATACTCAGGCTGATGTTGGAGCCAGCCGCGTCGTGCGGGCAGATGCTGGGGACTTCGTTCAGTTCCCAGGGCCGCGCGCCGAAGCGGAAGTCGGCGGTCGTCAGCGCGCCCACCGGGCAGATGTCGGTCGTATTGCCGGAGAAGTAGGTATCGAAGCCCGGCTCGCTGTTGGTGATGATCTGCAGACGACGCCCGCGCTCGTGGAAGGCCAGCACGTCATCGCCGACGATCTCATCCTGGAAGCGCACACAGCGCGCACACTGGATGCAGCGTTCTTCGTCCAGGAAGATCAGATCGCCCAGCGGCACATGCTTGTCCAGCTTCATCTTGTCGTCGAAGTTCATACGGCTGGTGCCCGGACCGTGCTCCATCGTCAGGTTCTGCAGCGGGCATTCGCCACCCTTATCGCAGATGGGGCAGTCCAGCGGATGGCTGGTCAGCAGAAATTCCAGCACATGCTCGCGTGCCTCGTCGACGACCTGCGTGTTGGTGCGAATCACCAGCCCATCGCTGACAGTCTGCGTGCAGGCGGTCTGCAACTTGGGGAACCAGCGCACAACCGGATTGCCGTCCTCGTCGCGCTGGACCTCACCGGTCTCGCGGTCCTTCTGGATGGTGCCCATTTCCACCAGGCACATGCGGCACATCCCCACCGGCGCCATCTTGGGATGGTAGCAGAACACCGGAATGTCGTTGCCTGCATACCACTTGGCCATATCCACCAGGTTGGCCCCGGCAGGGACTTCGTATTCCTTATCATCGATGACGATCTTGACGGTATCGGACATTCAGGTCACTCCACAAAGCATGTAAGTCTCAAACGTGCGCGCCGGGCCGTTGGTCCGGCGACCGCACCACACCCGCGCCCGGATTCAGGCGCTGGTGCCGGATGGTATGTCGTCTGTTAAACGTTCTCCCGACCCATCGACCATCGACGTGTCCGGCTGCGGGGGAACGGCTCGCGCCGCCTGTTTTTCGGCCTGCGCCAGTCCGCGCTGTGCGCGGTCGGCCAGCGCCTGCTCCACAATCCCCCAGTTGCTGCTCTCGATCTGCGCTTCGGCCAGGGCCAGCGCCCGCTGGAAATCGCTCCGGGCCGCCTGTGGTTCGCCCAGCCGCAGATGCAGCTCGCCGCGCAGGGCATAATTGGCCGCCGATGCCGGACTCAGCGCGATAGCGTCGTCCAGTTCGCGCAGGCGCGACCGCTGTCTGTCCTGCGCACCGAACATCAGCCCCAGCGACCGCCGCCACCAGGGCGACGTTTCTGGCTGTGGCGCAGGCACGACCTCGGCTTCAGCCTCGGATTCCGGCCAGGGCCGGAACTCCGCGCGTTCGTCGGTCATGTGCCGCGCCTAGTCTCCGGCAGCCTCAGCCTTGCTCGCCCGCCCCCGCGATGGCGCGCGTTTGGCTGGCTTTTTGGCGTCCTCCACCTTCTCCTCTTCCTTCTCCGTGTGCTGCTTGAAGTCGTCGGGGAAGTGGCGGATAGTCGCCAGGATCGGGTTAGCGGCGAAATCGCCGAGCGCGCACAGGGTGGCGCCCTGCATGTTGGCGGCGATGTTGTTAATCAGGTCCACATCGGACGGCTGGCCCTCACCCGCCAGAATGCGATCCAGCACCTTATCCAGCCAGTACGTCCCTTCGCGGCAGGGCGTGCATTTGCCGCAGCTCTCGTGCTTGAAGAACTTCGTCATCTTGGACGCCGCCCAGGTGATATCCACCGAGTCGTCCAGCACGATGATCGACGCCGAGCCAAGAATGGTGTTGATGTTCTGGCAGTCCTCATAGGTCAGCCGCGTGTCCAGCACCTCGTCGGTGGCGGGGACAATCGGCCCGGAGCCGCCCGACGGCAGAATGGCTTTGATCTGCCGGCCATTGGGAATGCCGCCCGCATGCTCGAACAGCAGCTCGCGGAAGGTGACACCCAGCGGCAGCTCGTAGTTGCCGGGACGCTCCACATGCCCACTCACACAAAAGACCTTCGTGCCACAGCTCTGCTCGGTGCCGATCTTCTTGTAGGCATCAGCGCCGTTGAGCACGATGTAGGGCACGTTGGCCAGCGTCTCGACGTTGTTGACGACGGTCGGCTCGGCGTACAGGCCGCCGCCCTTCTGCGCGGGGAACGGTGGGCGCACGCGCGGCTGGCCCAGCTTGCCTTCCAGGCTTTCCAGCAGGGCGCTTTCCTCGCCGCAGATGTACGCGCCAGCGCCCAGGTGAGTATACACATCGCACGACCAGCCTGTACCCTGGATGTCCTTACCGGCCAGCCCGGCCTTGTAGACATCCTCAATGTGCTTGTCCAGCTCGTGCGCGATGTCCCAGAACTCGCCGCGCAGGTAAATGTAAACCGCCGTCGCCTGGATGGCCCAGGCGGCGATCAGCGCGCCCTCGATCAACTGGTGCGGGTTGTTTTCAAGAATCTGGCGATCCTTGAACGTCCCGGATTCGCTCTCGTCGGCGTTGACGACCACATACTTGATCGGCTCGCTCTGCGGGATGAAGCTCCATTTAACGCCGGTCGGGAAACCCGCGCCGCCGCGCCCGCGCAAATTCGAGGCTTTCACCTCGTCGATGACGGCTTTGGGGTCCATGCCCAGCGCCTTTTTATAGGCGGCATAGCCGTCGTTTTTGACGTAGACATCGTACTTGTGAATGTCCGGGATGTCCTTCTCGCGGTAAATAATATGCATCGCTTGCTCCATCTGTCTGATGCTTCAGCGCCGACCCACGCTGTGGTTCGATTGATTATGCTGCAACAACCCCGCCCGTGCGACGATATGCTTACTTCTTGCCGGCTTTGGCGGCCTCGGCTTCAGCTTCGGCGCGCTTTTCCTCGATGAACGCTTTCATCTTCTCCATGTCCAGGTTTTCCATAAAATGGAAATTGCACTGGAGCATGGGCGCTTTGTCGCAGGCCGCCAGGCACATCACATGCTCGACCGTAAACAGGCCGTCCTCGGTGGTGCCGCCTTCCTCGACGCCCAGGTATTCCTTGAGTTCCTTGTGGAACTCATCCGCGCCGCGCAGCGCGCACGGCAGGTCCGTGCAAACCTGAAGCCAGTATTTGCCTTTGGGCTTCTCGGAATACATGGTGTAAAAACCGGCGATGGACTTAACCTGCGTCGGGTCCATATCGCACAGTTCGGCCACCTCGCGGATGCCTTCCGGGCTGATCCAGCCGTATTCTTCCTGCGCGATATACAGCAGCGGCATCACCGCCGAACGCTTATCCGGGTATTTGCTGAAGTGGGCCTCGATGCGGTCCGCGTATTTATCTGCCAGTGTGTTGCCCATAGTCTCTCTGCGTCCTTAGCTGTAAGCCATTAGCCCGGCTGCCAGCGCCCCGACCGCTAGCGGTCGCAGTCGCCCAGCACGATATCCACGCTGCCGATGATGGCGATCAGGTCGGCCAGCATATGATCTTTTGCCATCACCGGGATGGCCTGAATGTGAATGAATGACGGCGTCTTGAAGCGTACCCGGCGCGGTTTGTTGCCGCCGGTGCCGTGCATATAACAGCCGATCTCGCCGCGCGGGCTTTCGATGCTGACGTAAACCTCTTCGTCCGGCACGCTGAAACCCTCGGTCCACAGCTTGAAGTGATGGATGACGGCTTCCATGCTCTGCCCCAGTTCGGAGCGCGGCGGCGGCACGACTTTGCGATTTTCCGAACGGAACGGGCCGTCCGGCAGCTTGTCCACCGCCTGCCGAATGATGCGCAGGCTCTGGCGCATCTCCACGATGCGCACCAGGAAGCGGTCGTAAACGTCGCCGTGTTCGCCCAACGGCACGTCGAAGTCGTAATGGTCATAGCCGCTGTAGGGCATAGCCTTGCGAATATCCCAGTTGACGCCGCTGCCCCGCAGGCACGCGCCACTCAGACCCCACGCCAGCGCCACATCCGGCTCGATGATACCCACGCCCTGCGTGCGGTCCACCCAGATGGGATTGTTGGTCAGCAGCTTCTCGTAATCGTCGACTTTCTCCGGGAAGTACGCCAGGAACTCCTCAAGCGCCGGCAGGAACTCCGGGCGCAGGTCACGCCATATGCCGCCGGGCCGGAAGTACGACCCCATCATGCGCTGGCCGGAGAGCATCTCGAACATGTCCAGAATGACCTCGCGCTCCCGGAAGCAGTACAGAAACACGCTCATCGCGCCCATATCGATGGCGTGCGTACCCAGCCACACCAGATGGCTGGCAATGCGCGACAGTTCCAGGCAGATCACGCGGATAGCCTGCGCGCGCGGCGGTACGTCCAGGTCCAGCAGTTTCTCGATCGCCATGCAGAAAACCATGTTGTTCGACATGGGCGACAGGTAGTCGATGCGATCGGTCAGCGTGACGCCTTTTTCATACGTCTTGGACTCGATGTTCTTCTCGATGCCGGTATGCAGATAGCCAATGTCCGGGATGCAGCTAATGATCTCTTCGCCGTCCAGTTCCAGCAGCAGACGCAGCACGCCGTGCGTGCTGGGATGATGCGGCCCCATGTTGAGCAGCATCGTCTCGCCGGTGAGGGCACGATCGCTGACCAGCCCGCGCAACTGCTCCAGGCTGCCTTCCCATTCCTTCATCTCGCTCGGTATTTGAATCTGACTCGCCATGCAGTTTATCCCTTAAATTCGACCTGTTTCCGGTCTGTGCCGCTGCGGTTCGCTATTCTTTGGCGAACGGCTTGTGCTTCATGATCTCTTCGGCGTTAAACGAGAACTGGATGCGCTCGTAGCCCAGCGGATAGTCGCGCCGGTGCGGATGCCCGTCCCAGTCCTCCGGCATCAGCAGACGACGCAGATCAGGATGGCCCTCGAACGTGATGCCCATCATGTCGAAGATTTCGCGTTCCAGCCAGTTGGCCACCGGCCAGATATCCACAACGGTGGGGATCACCGGCTCGTCTTCATCGACAAACGTCTTGATGCGCAGCCGGCGGTTGTACAGCATCGAATAAACGTGGTAGCTCACCCCAAAACGCCCCGGACGGTCATAATCCGGGTAGTAGTCCACCGCGCTGATGTCCGACAGGAAATTGTAGACCAGCCCCGGTGTATCGCGCACAAAACGCAGCACCGCCGGCACATCGCCCGGCGCGACGATGATCGTCGTCTCGTCACGAAAATGATGTTCGTCCTGAACCGCATCCGGCAGGCCGCTGCGCACAGCATCGACCGGGTCAAGAGGTAATGGTACGTTCATAGTCTCGCTTCTGTCCTTCGTTGAACGCCCGCCAGAGCGCGCGTGTAAGCCTACGCCCAGTCGGCGATGCGCTGGTTGCGAATCTTCTCGTGCAGGGTCAGAATGCCGTGCATCAGTTGTTCCGGGCGCGGCGGGCACCCCGCCACATAAACATCGACCGGGATCACCTCATCGACGCCCTGCACCACCGCGTAATTGTTGTACACACCGCCACACGAAGCGCAGTCGCCCATCGAAATCACGTACTTGGGGTCGGCCATCTGGTCATAGAGCTGGCGCACGACCGGGGCCATCTTGCGCGTCACCCGCCCGGCGACGATCATCAGGTCGGCCTGGCGCGGGCTGGCGCGGTTGAGTTCCATACCAAAACGAGCCAGGTCATAATTCCCGGCCTGCGTGCTCATATATTCGATGGCGCAGCAGGCCAGCCCAAACAGCAGCGGCCAGGTGGCTCCGGTACGCGCCCAGTTTACCGCTTCCTCAACCGAGGTCGTCACCACACCCAGGTTGCCAAGTTTTTGTGTTACTCCCATTCCAACGCACCCTTCTTCCACTCATAAATGAGACCAACCGTCAGGATCAACACAAACAGGCCCATTACCACCAGACCATATACACCCAGGTCACGGAAGACCACAGCAAAGGGCATAAAGAAGATCACTTCGATGTCAAACAGGATGAACAGCACCGCGATCAGGTAGAACTTCACCGGCAGCCGGCGAATCGCCGGGCCGATGGGCTTCATGCCGCTTTCGTAAGGCGCGGTCTTGCGGCTGGTAGGCCGCGATGGGCCGAAAATCCGGGAGATATTCAGGACAATGATGGCAACTACGATCGCCAGCAAGATCAGCGCGCCGATGGGCGCAAAGGCGTTTAATGTCGTCATAGTCTTCCCATACCTGAGATTGTGCCAAAAAGCACAATAAATAAACTAGATACAGATTAGCATAACCCCGAAAGGGTTGTCAAATGAACAGCGCCTCAGTCTTAACCACCTAAAACACGGATGTAAACCAGGCTAAAGCCGGGGCCGCGATAAGCGTAACTCATATTGCCCGTCTCGTAAAGTCAACACGGCCAATTCGTTAGAAATTCTAACGCATCATGCATGATAGCGCAGCCAGTTGGTATGCTCCGGTTCAGCGCAGCCGCAACCGCATAATGGACGCCTCGACAAAGCCCGACGCCGAGTAGAACGCGCGCACGCCATCGTTGGCCCGTTCCAGGTTGACCATCAGCAGGCCCAGGTTGAGCTGGTTGGCGCGTCGCATCACCGCGCCCAGCAGCGCCGCCCCCACCCCCTGCCGCTGGTACGTGGGCAGCACCGCCACATCGTTGATAAGCGCCCGCCCCTCGGTGAGTCCCCGCACCACTGACATCGAGATAAACCCGATGACCATCGGCGGTGTCTGGCGCGTCTGGGCAACATAAATCTCAATTGTCGGCATCTCGCGGAAGCGCACCGATACATCGTGCCACTGCTCATCGGTCAGGCCGCGATTGGCTGGGATGGTGGCCATCAGCGCCAGAATTTCCTGCTCGTCGGTCGGCTCTACCGGACGGATGATAAACGACGGCTGGCTGCCGCTGGACTCTGGCTCGGTGGTGGTGGCGATGGCGAAACGCAGCAGCCACTCGGACATAATCTCGCGGTGGGTGCGGAATGGCAGCAGCGGAATCTCATCCGGCTGGAATACGCGAACCGCCGCCGCGTCGTCACCAGCGCGCAGTTCGCCACCGGTGGGCCGCATGCGGTAAAAGATCATAATGCCGCTGACCGGCGGACCTTCCGGGAATGAGTTGATGCCCATCAGTTCGATGATCTCGGTCACGAGACCGGTCTCTTCCTCGGCTTCGCGGATGGCGGCCTCTTCCGCGCTCTCGTCCGCCTCGACGAAGCCGCTGGGCAGCGTCCACTCACCCAGATGCGGCGCGTGCCCGCGCTGAATCAGCACGATGCCGCCGTCCAGTTCGATGAGCATTCCCACACCAGGAACCGGATTGGTGTAATGGACATAACCACAGGCCGGGCAGGCCGGGCGCCGGCGCCCCCCATCCTCGCGTGTCGTCAGGTCGTGGCCGCAGATGGGGCAGTAACGCAGTTGGGGCGCGCTCATGATGTCCTTTCTCCAATCGTGTTGATCATATTATAAACGAGGCTGCGCATCGGCAGCCCCGGTCTAACCATTAATAAAACGCCAGTCACCCTGCCCGGTACTGGCATTGATGGGGGCTACATTTCCAGATAATCCCGCAGTTGGCGGCTGCGCGTTGGATGCCGCAGCTTGCGCAGCGCCTTTGCCTCGATCTGCCGGATGCGCTCGCGCGTCACACCAAAATGCTTGCCCACCTCTTCCAGCGTATGATCCTGCCCGTCAGACAGGCCAAAGCGCATCTCCAGCACTTCGCGCTCGCGGTCACTGAGGACGCCCAGCGCCGAGCGAATCTGCTCTTTGAGCAGTTGGCGGCTGGCGGCGTCCACCGGACCCATCACCTTGTCATCCTCGATAAAGTCGCCCAGCAGACTGCTGTCCTCCTGGCCGATGGGCATCTCCAGGCTCATCGGCTCCTGGCTGATGCGCATAATTTTGCGCACCTTCTGCGCGGCGCGGCGCAGCTTGCGCTGTAGACTGGGGTCCAGGTGCGTGCCGTTGCGCCGCAGCAGCTTGATGGCCTCGGTCTCCTCTGGCGTCAGAAAGTCCATTTCCAGCGCGATCTGCTCCGCGTTCGGCTCCGCGCCAAGCTGCTGCAGAAGCTGGCGCTGGACACGCATCAGCCGGTTGATCGTCTCCACCATATGCACCGGAATACGGATCGTCCGCGCCTGGTCGGCGATGGCCCGGCTGATCGCCTGCCGAATCCACCACGTCGCATACGTGCTGAACTTAAAGCCTTTAGTGTGGTCAAACTTGGCGACGGCGCGCAGCAGCCCGATGTTGCCTTCCTGAATCAGGTCCAGGAAGTTGATGCCACGCCCCATGTAACGCTTGGCCACACTGACCACCAGTCGCAGGTTGGCGCGGGTCAGCGCCTCGGCGGCCAGTTCCGCCCGGTATTCGACCTGCTCAAACAGGTGCGGCAGGTCCTCCACCGACTCCTCGTCGTCGAAAAGCCAGCGCTGGAACACGTCCATCGGCGGCAGGTCGCCGTCGTTCTCACGGTAATAACGGCGAATATCGATCTGCCGCTCGAACGGGATCAGATGCAGGCAGTGCATCACAGCGAACAGATGCTGGGCCAGCTCGGTCCATTTTTCGTCGCGGCCCCATTCGTGCTGCCGCAGATAGCGCCGTACATACGATTTTTCGTCCACGTTCCAGTCAGAACTGACAGCCTGCACCTCGTCGATAATCAGGCGCAGGTCGGGCACTTCTTCGCCGTAGCTGGTCGTCTCCTCGACCACCTTCTGCCAGTTTTCGACCAGTTGCTTGAAAGCAAGCTGCACGATCTCCACCGGCTGCGGCAGGTCCACGTGATCTTCGGGATGCTCCACCCGCGATAACTCGTCGATCAGATCCTGCAGAAGCTGCTCGGCGGCCATCTGCGTACTCAGCCAGATTTCGCGGTTGGTATCCAGCAGCGGAACCTGGCCAATCTCTTTCAGATACATGCGCACCGGGTCGTCGGCCAGTGAAATCGAGTCGATACGGGCTGCCTCGCGGGCCAGGATTTCCTCGTCGATGTCCTCGTCGATGTCCTCGCCTTCGTCGATCAGGTCGCCATCGCCCAGGTTATCGTCCTCGTCCTCCAGCATATCGCCGCTGTCGTCGTTTTCCATTTCGTCGTCTTCAAAGTCGAGGTCTTCGCCCACGCCTTTCAGATCATCGAGATTGTCACCGGTGGGGTCCTGTTGGGAGCGGTTTTTGCGTGCCATCGAATTCCTTAAAAATACACTGACTTCGTCACGATAAACGGTTGATCTGCTGTAACTCTGCGTCCAGCCGCTGGATCGCCTGCAACCTGAGATTGATCTCCTGGACGATGCGGCGCTGGTCGATCTCGTCGGTCTCATCCGGCTGCTGCAAAAAGCTCATCTCGCCCATCTCCATATTGAGGCGGCGGCGGCGCAGTTGCAGCGCCTGAGCCAGCACCTCCGCCAGAACATCGGCCTCGGGCCGGGCCTGACGCTGGTGCTGCTTCCACAGATGCATGACATCGGCATTGAAGCGGCTGGCAACCCGTGATCTGACGTCCTCCTCCTCCTCGATCAATAGACTCTCCAACTGTTTGAGAATAACAGGGTCCAGATTGTGACGCAGGAAATTCAACACGTCCATTTCTTCCTGCTTGACGGCGAAGGTAAACATCTGCATCAGGGCGCGGTAATCGCTGCGGCTGAAGTCGCCCACGCCAAAATCGGCCAGCGGACCGCTGCGCAGGGCATTGTCGCCGGCAGCCAGTTCACGCAGTTTGCGGTTAATCAGATAGTAGACGTTGGCACTCAACAGCAACTGGCGCAGGCAGTAAGCCTCCTGCAATCCGTCTGTCACAGTATCACGGGCGCTGTCGCGCGTTACAGGCGGCCCGGTGGGCGGACGCGGCGGCGCTACGACCGGCTGCGCCAGCCGCACGTCGAAATCGCCCGCATCCTCGTCATCGAAATCCGGCGGTGGCATCGCCTCATAATCGGGCGGTGGCGGTTCGTCATAGTCGTTGTCGTCGGCCAGGTCCGGCGGCGGCGCACTCGACTGTTTGGGCGCTGGCACAGGCCGGGACTGCTCACGCTGCCGAACGCGCTGCGCCAGGTCGAACAGACTGCGCTCCGGGATGAACAGGCGCGTGGCCAGCTTCTGCACGTTGTCGCGCTGGATCAGATCGTTTTCCGAGGCCAGCAGCAGCGGCAGCAGCCGCCCGGCGACCGCTTCACGCTCCTGGATGGGTACATCGCGCACCGCTGCCCCGTGCGGCATATCCTGCGTCTCCATCTGGATAACAAAATCGGCGATGGACATGGCTTCGTCCACCAGCGACTGCCAGCGCGCCGGTTCCTCGCGGATGAGGTCGTCCGGGTCTTTAGCGCCGGGGATTTGCAGCACGCGCACATCGACCGACAGCCGCCCGGCATAATCCGCCTGCAAAGCACCGCGCGCCGTCTCCAGGCTGCGACGGGTGGCGTTCTGGCCGGCGGCGTCGGAATCCAGCGCCATGATGATCTTACGCGCATAACGCGGCGCTAACAGCTTGAGCTGCGTTTCCGTCAGCGAGGTGCCCATCTGCGCGATGACGTTGGTAAAACCGGCCTGGTGCGCCTGGATGGCATCCATATAGCCTTCAACGATAACCGCCGTGCCGCTGTCGCGGATAACGACCTTCGCCATATCCAGGCCGAACAGCAGCCGGCTCTTGTCGAACACCGCTGACTGCGGCGAGTTGATGTACTTGGCGTTGTCGTTGGGGTCCATCGCCCGCCCGCCGAAGCCCACCACGCGCCCCCGGTCATCACGGATCGGGATCATCAGCCGGTTACGGAAGCGGTCGTAGGCATGGCCGTCCTCTTTCTGGACGATCAACCCGGCGGCGGCGATCAGTTCATTATCCACGTCGAGCGCGTGCAGGTCATCCAGCACGTTCTGCCAGCCCGGCGGCGCGTAACCGATGCCGAACTGCTCAATCGTCTCAACGGATAGTCCGCGCCGTTCGCGCGCATAAGCCAGGGCAGCACGCGCGGCATCGCTGGCCGGTTCCACAAGCTGCTTGTGATAGTAATCGGCGGCCATTTTCAGCACACCACGCAGCCGGTCCCGGTATTCGAACTGCTGGCGCTGGGCGGGTGTCTGCTTTTCGACCTCGACACCGGCCACGCGCCCCAGCTCGCGCAGCGCCTCGGCGAAGGTCCAGCCGTGCAGCTTCATAGCGAAGCTGAAAATATCGCCGCCCTCGGCACACGAGCCGTAACAGCGCCAGGTTTGTCTGTCTGGGTATACGACAAAGGAAGGGGTCCGCTCGGCGTGGAACGGGCAGCAGGCTTTATAATACCGTCCCGATTTTTTCAGCGGCACCTGCTGCTGGATATAGCTGACGATGTCCAACCGGGCTTTGATCTCTTCGGTGACCGACATGGTCGCTGCCCCCTCTCGACCAACTGAGTATGCATTATATAGGCCGGTTATGCGTCCTGCAACAGCTTAATCATCGGCGATTGCCCAACGCCGCCGTCGCACGGGAGGAATCCACAAAAGCGCGCTTTCTGTTACAATGCACGCACGTTTTTTTATGCGCCCTCAAAGAGGCCTATCCGGGCGCGCACGCACAGGATACACATGGAAAACCAACCCGACACCCCACCAACATCCCCACCAGCCCGCGCGCGTCGCGTGCCCTGGTCGCTGCTGCTGACGCTGGGCTTGGCGCTGTTGCTGCTGGTCCTGGCCTTTCGCGGCGTGGACTGGAACGAAATGTGGAACACGCTGCGCAGCGGCAATCTGGCCTATCTGCTGGTCGGATTCGGCTTTTACACCCTGGCTTACATACTAAGAGCGCTGCGCTGGCGCGTGCTGCTCAGCGCCGAGCAGACGCTGCCACCACTGACCGTGTTCTGGGCCACCTGCGCGGGCTACCTGGGCAACAACTTCCTGCCCGCCCGCGCCGGAGAGCTGATCCGCACGGCGCTGCTGGCGGCACGCAGCCGCATCAGCGCCAGTTACGTGCTGGCGACTGCCCTAACCGAGCGCATCGTGGACGCTGGCCTGCTGGTACTCATCGTGCTGGGCGCGCTCTCGACGATGGACAATCTGCCGGACTGGATGCCGGGGACCATGCGCGGTATGGCGCTGGTGGGCGGTGTCGGGCTGGCGGGACTGTTCATCGCGCCGCGCCTGCACGGCTGGATTCTGGGCATCGTCGAACGCCTGCCGCTGCCGCCCCGCTTTAACGAGAAGCTGCGCGACCTGCTGGAACAGTTCCTGTTTGGTATGCGTTCGGTGCAGAATCCGCGCCGGGCGCTGTCTTTCCTGGGTATCACGCTGGTGCTGTGGGTATTCGACGGGCTGGCGGCGATGGCTATCGCGGCGGCCTTTGGCCTGGAACTGTCGCTTCTGTATGCCCTGCTGATTCTGGCCGCACTGGGGTTATCCAGCGCGCTGCCATCCACGCCGGGCTATGTGGGCATCTACCAGTTCGTGGCCGTCACCGTCATGGAGCCGCTGGGCTTCACCCGCGACGAGGCGCTGGTGTTCGTTATCGCCCTGCAGGCGGTGATCTACGCCATTACCATCGTGTGGGGCGGCCTGGGCCTGTGGCGGCTGAATATGGGCATCCGCAACATCCGCGCTGTCGTCCGGTCCAGCGACACGACACCCGCCCCCGGCGACTGAATATCAAAGGCATATTGATAGAGACGACCACCATCAACCTGCTTCGTTGAGGATGAGCGTCATCACCTCGGCGTCGATGTTGCCACCGCTGACGATGACCCCCACACGCTGGCCGTTGGCCACCACCGCCCGACTGAGCAGCGCCGCCAGTCCCAGCGCGCCCGACGGCTCGATGACCAGCTTCAGCCGGTAGAAGGCGAAACGCACCGCTTCTTTGATGGCGGCCTCGCTGACCGTGCGCATGTCGTCCACGTAACGCAGAATCAGCGGGAAGGTGTAGTCCGGCCCCAGTGACGGCGTGCGCGTGCCATCGGCGATGGTGGGCGGGTTGTGAACCGCGTGCAGTTGGCCGGTACGGAACGAGCGCGCGCCGTCGTCGGCCAGCTCCGGCTCGATGCCGATCACCTGGGTCGCCGGTGACATGCCTTTGGTGGCGATGGCGCAGCCGCTCAACAGACCGCCGCCGCCACAGCACACCAGCAGCAGATCGAGGTTGCTCACATCCTGGAGCAGTTCCAGCGCCGCCGTCCCCTGACCGGCCAGCACATGCGGATGGTCATACGGTGGCAGCACGGTGAAGCCCTGCTCGTCGGCCAGTGTCTCGGCCAGGGCTTTGCGGTCGCTCTCGTCCGGGTTGTAATAGACGATCTGCGCGCCATAGCCTTCGGTGGCGGCGCGCTTGATGGCGGGCGCGTTCTCCGGCATAACGATCACCGTGCGCACCCCCAGCAGACGCCCCACCAGCGCCACCGCCTGCGCGTGATTGCCCGACGAATAGGTGATGACGCCGCGCCGCTTCTCGCTGTCGCTCAGGCGGCTGATGGCGTTGTAGGCGCCGCGAAACTTGAACGCCCCCACCCGCTGGAAGTTCTCACATTTGAGGAAAACCTGGGCACCGGTCTGCGCGTCGAGGGTGCGCGAGGTCATCACCGGTGTGCGGTTGGCGATGCCGTCCAGGCGCAGGGCGGCGTCCTCGATGTTGGCGAAGGTCACGCTGTCGGCTGGTGTGGTCACGTCTGTACTGGCTCCCATCTGCTGGCGATTGGCTGACGATTTCCGCCAATACTAACAGAATCCACGTCCGGCGCAACTCAAAGACGCCGCGCGCTGAGCGCGCGGCGTCATGGAATATGCGGACGGAGTCGGTTGGGGAACGTACAGGGATTAACGGCGATATGTACCGTACGGATCACGGGGCGGGGTCTGCTCATCCGGGCGGATGCGCACTGGGACCGGCACCGGAGCCTGACGGCGTTGTTTATCCGGGTTGAGAAGATGCTGCAGATCTTCCATTACACGGCGGGCACCATCATAGATATCGTCCAGGATGGTCCGTTTCTGATTAGCCACAGCGATTTGCCTTTCGACTCACTCACCACTCGGACGCGCTGCGCGGGGCTAATGGCGGGCTGTAAACAAAAACCCCTTCGCACCGGGTTGTCTGGCTGAAGGGGTTAGTGTCGTGGTGGACCTAAAGAGACTCGAACTCTTGACCTCTTCAATGCCATTGAAGCGCTCTCCCAACTGAGCTATAGGCCCACATGAATTGTGGGAGGCATTGTAGCCCCTTCGTTTTTGGTTGTCAATACCAGCATACAACAACTTTTGCGATTTCGGGACGAAATTTAGTGAGACTCTCAGGTAGTCTCACGGGCGGCTCATTCGCCCTGTAGAATGGCCAGCGACTGGCGCACTTCAGCCAGCACATCACTGGGGATATCCGGGAAAGCCGGGCCGCGTTCGTGAAATTGTTCATAGCTCTGTGTGGCGGCGGCATCATCGCAGGCGCAGCCAGCGCCGTCGTCGAACCATAGCAGACGGCGGTCCAGCGGCTCGATGGTGACGCCGTGAACACCGCCAAAGCTGTTGCCCCACATCCAGGCCGTTTCAACTCGGGGATGGGTATCTGTGGCCATCATTACACCTGTTTCCAAACACTTACGATACAGTCGCTTACATAACAGTAGATGCGATCAGCGGGCGCCTTCTTACGGCAGCGCCCAGATGGTGAACCCACTGAAGCGCGCGGTCGCGTCGCTGCTGGCGGGCGCGGCCACGAACAGACCGATCTGCCCCTCGGCGCTGGCGGCATCGGCGGTTACGGTCGCCAGTTGCACCCCGTTGAGATACAGCGTCAGCGTGTCGCCATCAGCCTGCAGGCCGAGCGTCGGATGGCTGCCGATCTCGGCGGCGGCGACGGCTTCCGAACGGATGATAGCGCCGCCTATGTTGACGTAGTCGCTGTCTCCGGCCAGCCTCAGCGCCTGCCATACAGCCAGATCACACGAGACGGCGAACACGATACCGTCCTGCGGCGCGGCGGCATCAAGGGCATCGACCCGGACCATCAGCCCGGCCAGCCCCGCCGCCGGGCAGGCGCTGGTATCCAGATGTACCTCGGCGTAGACGTCGCTCGCCACCATCTCGTTGGTGACAGCCAGCGAGCGCCCGGCGAAAGCGGTCAGCGCGTAGCGCGTGGCCTGCAGGCTGGCCGTCCCCAGCCCTACCCGCGCCCCGGTGAACCAGTCGTTCTCGTAGCCAAAGCCGAACACCCGCGCATAGATCAGTTCGCCCACCTCGACCGGGGCCAGCGGCGTGACCAGGTCCGGCAGCGCGTCCAGCGGCGCGGCGACCGCCGGCACAGTAGGCACGACCGAAGCCGCCGGCACGGTAGGCGCATCGCTGTCTTCCACCTCGGCGGGAGACGGCGTGGCGGTGGGCACAGCCAGTCCGGGCGTGCCGGTGAGTTCCAGACCGAGCTGAGTCGCGGTTTCCTGGATGGCGATCTGCGCCGGTGACAGGCCCGGAGTCGCCGACGGTTCCAGCGTAGCGGTGACCAGCGCGACGGGTGTCATCGTTGGCGTGGATGTCACCATGTCCAGCGGAATCGGTGTCACGGTCGGTGTGAGGGTCGGTGTGTTGGTGGGCGTAGTGGTCGGCGCGGCGGCGATGGCTGTCACCGCGCTGCGAGCCTCAACCAGTTCCACTTCCAGCGCGTCGATGGTAGCCTGGGCCGCGTCGTAGAGCGCGGTCACGGTCGCGTTGAAGGCCGGGATGAGCGTCGTCTGGGCGCGGATGAGCGCCTCGCTGCGGATGGACGCATCGACGGCGGCCTCGATAGTGCCGATGTTATCCCCGGCCAGCACCGACGCCTGAAGCGTAGCCGAGTCGGCCTGGAGTGTGCCCACGATCGGCAGAGCGGTCGAGAGCGCCTCGCGGTAACCTTCCTCGCGGGCGGTGGCTATGGCCTGCGCCCGGCCCATCAGCACGGTCGCGGTAGGGGTTGGCGTGCGCGTGACGCGCGGCGTGCGGGTGGGCAGCGGGGTCTGCCCGCCACCGACGATGAAGCCCTCGTTGAGCGCGGTGGCGACGGCGTCCTGCTGGCTGCTGGCGGCAGCGGTCAGCGCGGCTGAGAGCGTCTCGATGACCGGCTGGGCGGTAGAACCGGCCACCCGCAGCCCTTCGATGAAGCCCTGTGTTGCAGCAACTGCTGCTGCAGCACTAACATTTTCCAGTGCAGCAGTGGCGGTGGCGTCGCCCGTCTGGGCGACGGCGGGCGCAGATCGCTGCGCGATGCTGATAACCACCAGCACAAGCAGCAGCGGGACCAGCAGCCAGATACGGCGGCTGCGCGGCGACTGGCGTGCATCGAGGGGGCGATTATCGGCTGACACGGCGGCACCATTCTTCTGTGTTCTGCGCTATTACGTTATTTTAACACGGGAATCAAAAACAGGGCAATCACAACCGGCAGGCGCTTCGATACCGGGCCAGCCCAGGCGTGCCAGTCCACGTTTGACGGCGCACAGTGGCAGGCCAACGACGTTGTTATAACAGCCTTCGATGCGGGCAACGGGACTGAATCCGGCATGCTGGATGGCATAGCCACCGGCTTTGTCGAACGGGTCGCCGGTGGCGATGTATGCCTCGATTTCAGCGTCGGTATACGGTCTCATGTGGACGCGGGTGCGCACCATATCGGTGATGGCGGCCTCCGGGTTGCCGACCGGCAGCAGCGTGAAGGCCGTACAGACGACATGCGCCCGGTCGCGCAGGCGGCGCAGCATGGCACGGGCGGCGGCGGCATTCTCCGGCTTGGCCAGGATTTCGCCGTTTTCGCCGTTGGTGTCGCCAGCAGCGGACAGCACGCCGATGGTATCGGCAGCCAGCACGACAACCGTATCGGCGGCCAGCACCAGCGCGTCGTCCTGACTGATGCCAGCGGCGACGGCGTGGGCCTTCTCCCGGCTGAGGCGGCGTACATAGTCCAGCGGCGGCTCGCCGGGCTGGATGTCCTCGTTGATGTCGGGAGTGATGATCTCGAATGTAAGGCCCAGCGACGCGATCAGCTCGCGGCGGCGCGGCGAGCCTGACGCCAGAATAAAACGCTGCGGCATGGAAAGTCCTTTATCTGGTTACTGGCGGGTTCAGCGGTGAGGATAACACAAAACAGGGCGCGCCGGGGTGCTAGCCTGCTGCATTCCAGGGCGATTGCAAAGTCAGAAACTCTAATTGCGAGGGCGCTGCCC
>CAZXCK010000041.1:0-3097 GCA_964639225.1 uncultured Anaerolineaceae bacterium
GTCACGTTTTTTAGAAACTAAGGTTGAAAATGAAAAAAAATGAGTGGTGGTTGTTTTTGGGTGAAAAGTGTTTTTGAGATGTTGTTAAAAAATAATAAAACTAAAAAAATAGTTTATTTTTTTTATAAAATTTTTTGGTGTTTTTTGTTGGTGCTTTGGTTGAGAACAGTGATTGGAATTATTTGTTTGATAGGTAAAGAGGTTGTTTGATGGGTGATGTTGAGTTGAAAAAAATATTTTCTGGGGATGATGATTCTGGCTTTGCTGCTGATGGTGGTGGAGTTGATCAGCGGGTTGCGCCTCAGTATTTGTCGGAGGCTTCTCGGGAGTTGTGGGATTATTTTGTTTCTAATTATGAGTTTGAACGGCACCAGTTGGAGACGTTGAAAGATGCTTTGAGAGCCAAAGACCGGGCCTGGCAGGCGAAAATTCAACTTGACCAGGATGGGTTGACGATTGCGGATCGGTTCGGGAAGCCTAAAAAGCATCCGGCGGTGGACATCGAAAAAGAATATATCAAGTTGGCTAGTAATTTGTTTTTGTCTTTGGGGTTGGATTATGAGCCTTTGAACGATCGGCCTGGGCGGCCTGCGCAGGCTCAGCAGTTAAATTTTTTGGATTAAGGAGTGGAGAATGAATTTAGTGACTTTGATTGGGCGGATTACGGCGGATCCAGAAGTGCGGTATACGCAAAGTGGGTTGCCGGTTTGTGGGTTTCAGTTAGCGGTTGACCGGAAATATAAAGATCAGGCGGGTAATCGAAAAACTGATTTTGTTCGTTGTGTGGCCTGGCATAAGCTTGCTGAGTTGATGAATCAGTATGTTAGAAAAGGATATCAGTTGGCCATCCAGGGGGAGTTGAATCAAGAGGAATATCACACCAAAGACACCGGGGAGAAACGATATTCATGGCAGGTGGTGGTGAATGAGTTGAAGTTTCTCGACCGTGGTGGTCAGGGATCTGGGGAGCAATCAGGTGGTGAGCCAGAGGGATCAGCACCGCCAGTTAATGCGGATGATGATTTGCCGTTTTAATTTATGGTGGCACCGGTCGAGAGACCGATGCTCCCCAAAGTGGGAACAATATTGATCGGTTTTAACATTTTATAATTTTGGAGTTATTCGATGGGTTTTGAGCATTTGGCGGTTTCGTTTCGGTCTCGGATGGACACTGTAATAACACAGCATTTGAATGCGCTAAAGGATTACGGGTTGAAGCGTGGGGCGGTGGTTCGGGTTGTGCGGTCTGGCCAGGTGTTTTCTGTAACCCGGTTGGAGCCGAAGGTTTTGTTTGCTGGGCATAAATACGAATCGGCCATTATAGTCCATGGTTGCAAGCGGTTGAGCAATGGGGCGTTTTCATCAAGTGAGCATAAATTGGGTGGGCCGGAGGATGTGGAGTTAATGAAAGATGGAAAAGGTTAAGGAGCGCGTGATGGGGACGAGGACTAAGATTGAGTGGACGGAGGCGGTTTGGAATCCGGTTACTGGATGTAGTAAGGTTAGCCAGGGTTGTAAGAATTGTTATGCAGAGCGCATGACCGCCAGGTTACAGGAAATGGAGACGGAGAAATATGCCGCTGGGTTTGGGCAGGTGGTTTGCCATCCAGAGGATTTGGAAATTCCATTGAAGAGGAAAAAGCCGACTGTTTATTTTGTTAATTCGATGAGTGATTTGTTTCATCCTGATGTGCCGTTTGAGTTTATTGACCAGGTGTTTGCGGTGATGGCTTTGACTCCACAGCATACGTATCAGGTATTAACCAAGCGGCCTGATCGGATGAGGAAATATTTATTATATATAAGGGATGAGAAAATAAATCCATTGTATAGAGCAATGTTAAAAATGGAAGTATTAAAAAAATATGGAATTTACGGATACGAAAACTATTATCCATTAAGAAATGTTTGGTTGGGAGTTTCGGTAGAGGATCAGGGGACAGCGGATGAGCGGGTGCCGGTTTTATTGGAGTGTCCGGCGGCGGTTCGGTTTGTGAGTTATGAGCCTGCTTTGGGGCCGGTTAGTTTGGATCAATGGTTTATGCCATCCAAGTCTGAAGAATTATGGGGGGTTGATTGGGTGATTTGTGGTGGTGAATCTGGGCCTGGAGCCAGGCCGATGCATCCTGATTGGGCAAGGAGAGTTCGGGATGAGTGTCAGTGGCTTGGGGTGCCGTTCTTTTTTAAGCAGTGGGGGGAATACCTTCCATTGTCGCCAGTTTATCCAGATGAATATGGGATTGATATAGATATTACCGATTCATTTGAACTTGGGAATGATTTTCCAAAAACAGGTGTAATTATGAAAAATGGGATTTTTTATGATGGAATTGAATGGCAGGCATTTGTAAATAGTGGAGCGTATTGGACGAGACGTCTTGGTAAAAAACTTGCGGGGCGTTTGTTGGATGGGCGGGAGTGGAATGAGATGCCGGAGGTGGAGTGATGGTTTTTGAGTCTGTTGGGTTGTCGGCTTTGGTTGAGATTATTGGGTATACGCAGGCGGAGCGTCCTTATTGTTTTTATTGTGATAAAACCATGCTGGGGCCGTTTGAGCGGCGGCGGTTTGATCTGTATCGGTGCCCATCGTGTGGGCATGAATCGGCGTTGAGCCATCGGGGTAATGCCTTTCAGGATGAAATGGATTTACGGGGGTTGAATGGGGTGGAGGTTGGTTTGATTGACCGGCCAGAGGCTGGCGCTACCCGTGATGTTGATAACTGTGCTGGGGAAGATTCACAGGTTTCTATTCTTCCTAAAGGGACTGTATTGGTTGGGCGGGAAATGGGGTGATTGATGTATTTGTTTGAGAGTTTGTTGGTTTTGTTGGTGTTGGATTTGGTTTTGTTGATTTGGATTTGGAAGCCTAAGAAATGAAAGGAGTAGTAAAAATGAGGTGTAAGGAGCCTACGAGAGCGCAAAAGAAACAGCCGATTGGGGTTGCTGTTGGTAGTTTTGTTCGCAAAAAGTTGTCTGTCGATGGGGTTAGTTTGGTGCAATTGTCTAATGAGACTGGAATTGATTTTCATATTTTAAGCCGGTTAATCAATGCTACTCCACATGGCAAAGGTAATCGGTTTCGTATTTCGTTGGATGA
>CAZXCK010000041.1:3197-30112 GCA_964639225.1 uncultured Anaerolineaceae bacterium
TAATCAATGCTACTCCACATGGCAAAGGTAATCGGTTTCGTATTTCGTTGGATGAGTTGCAGTCGGATGCCTTGGGGTTGGTGGTTGATGGGAAATGAAATCTGTGGAACAAAATTAATTGAGCATGAAAATTTTTCTAAAACGTATTTTAGGAAATATGAATTGCTTTTTGTTCATGTGGTCAATATGGAGTTGCGGTTGAACGCAATCCAGAAAACGGATTTAGCAAAAAAAGCAAAGATCGAATATTGTCACTTGAAGAATATGTTGTCGGGGAGACGTGGGTGCCCGATACAACAACGGCGCAAAATTGTTATGGCTTTGGGTGATTTGATTAATGCTAAGAAATTTATTTATGAGAAGAAAAAAAGGGGGTGATTTAGTGAACGTTAAAGAGTTGGTGTTTAAGGATGACGAAACGCAAGAGGTTAGGTTGTTGGCTTGTGGGCATTGTGGTAATACCTTCCCTTTACAATTACGTGAATCTGCACAGCGTTGTTGTGATGAAAAATGTATTTCATGTGGTAAGGAAATGCCTAACAGGTTTCATTTTAATACATGCGAAGAATGCCGGGAAGCAACAAGAATAGAAGAATTGAAACGATGGTTGGTTGTATCAAACAAGGATTATGAGCATGATGTTTATTATTTTCAGGATCAATTTTTTTATGATGAGGAATCTTTGATTTGCAATATTTTAGATAGTTGTGATCCGGATAAGGTTCCATCAAAAGTGAGAGTGCTTGCGTGTCTCCCACAAAAAGTTGCGTTAGATTCTGAAATAATAGTAGAAAATTTATTGGATACTTTTAGATGCTCAGATCATGAATATCCATCAGAAGACGATTTGGTTGCGGTAAAAGAATTGGTTAATTTTATTGAAGCGTGGAATCAAAAACAAACAGCGGTTGTCTGGAATATAGATAGAAAGTTTGTTGAAGTGGAAATTCCTGGTGTAGATGATGAGTGATGTGATGGGTTAGCACCCATCCTACTGGAGTAATTATATGAAGCGGGTTTATGTGGCTGGGCCTATGTCGGCTTCTACGGATGCAGAGGTTGAGGCGAATGTGATGCGGGCGGCGGAGTATGCTGCCCGGATCATGGCTATGGGGTTTGATGTGTTTTGTCCGCATTTGTTTTATTTTATTGAAAAGGCGGGGCAAGCGGCTGAGGTTCCTACGCCGGATTATGCTGGGTGGTTGGCGATTGATTTTCGTGAATTGGCTCGGTGTGATTTATTGTTTGTGGTGGATCGGTCGCCGGGGACTGATTTAGAGATCCAGGAAGCCGGACGGTTGGGGATTCCAGTGATTTGGAGTTTGGAGCATTTTATATGAAGAGATTTAGTTATTCTCATAATAGTGTTGGTTTGGTTGGCTGTGGGTTTGAGGACTGCCCAAAGGAAACCAATTTCTGGTATAAAGTGCCGATGTTGCACGGGAAGATTCGGGTTCGGGTGCCGTTGTGTGAGGATCATGCTCGGCGGGTGGGTGAGGAATGTTTGGTGGGGCAATTGGTTAATGTTGATAAATCGTAAGTTCGCACCGGTTGGGAAACCGGTGCTCCCCAGTCAGGAATAAAAGGAGTTTAAGAATGGTGGCGGAGAAATTGGTTTTCGGGTGGGCTTCTCCACAGTTGACTGATCAATTGCGTGATCAGGGGGTGGAGATTAATAATGATATTTTTGAATTGTGTGCTGGTTGGGATGACGATAGAAAAGCGATATCAAGATTATTTGTGCAAGGATATTTAAGCAAAAAAGAACGTGATAATGCTGTTAAGCGATTGCATAAAAAGATTTATAAGGAAGTGAACCGTGCCCACTAATCGCAAGAAAAAGGGTGTTAAGCGGCGTGGGGGTGGGGCGGTTTCGGCTGCTGTGCAGGAATACCTTCTGACTGGGCATTGGTGGCCGTTTTTGGCTGAGGCTGAGGAGCGTTGCCCGGATGAGGATGCGACTAAATATTTATATCAGCAGTATAAAGGGGTGTTGAAAGAGCGCTACCCGGATTGCTGGGCGGTTTCTTATTTTGATGGGGGGTATCGTGATTTTTTGCAGGACTGGCGGGGGTGGATTCGGAACCAACAGGATGAAGCGGCGGTGGCTGATGGGTGTTGGTTTGACATCCATGCGGCTGATCGGGTGGTAAAGTTTTTTGAGCGATTTTTGAAATTAAGTCATGGGGATGATGCGGGTAAGCCGGTCAGGTTAATGGATTGGCAAAAGTACGATTTTTTAATGCCGCTATATGGCTGGATGCGCAGTGATGGCACCAGGCGGTATCGGCGTGCTTATATTGAGATCCCTAAGAAAAATGGTAAAACGACAACGTGTTCTGGTTTGGTTGCTTACCACGTGGTTGGTGATTTTGAATCGGCTGGGGAAGTGTATTCTGCCGCGAATGATCGGGATCAGGCCGCTTTAATTTATAAAGAGGCTGAGCGCATGATTCTGCAATCGCCGGTGCTTGAAGAAGTTATGCATATTATTCCGAATCAGAAAGAGATTCATTACAAAAAGAATGGAACATTTTATAAAGCGTTGTCTTCTGAATCGTCCACCAAAGAGGGTTTTAATATTTCTGCTGTCATCATTGATGAACTTCATGCTCATAAAAAACCGGATTTGTTTAATGCGTTGCAGTATGGTGGTGCTGCCCGTAAGCAGCCGATGTTGATTGTTATTACGACTGCCGGGCAGGATCGGTTTGGGGTGTGTTGGGATGAGCATTTATATGCTGAAGAAATTAGGGATAATGTAAAAATTGATAGTTCTTATTTTTCGTTAATGTACGGCGTGTCTGATCAGGAGTTACAGGAAGATCCAGATTGTTGGAAAAAGGAGGACACGTGGTACCGGGTCAACCCATCTTTGGGGCAATCTTTATCAATTGAAAACATGCGGGATGATTTTAAGCGGGCTTTACAGAAAACGTCTGATGAGTTGGTGTTTCGGCGGTATCGTTGCAATGAGTGGGGCTTAAAAGACTTGCGTTGGATTCGCATGGATAAGTGGAATGAGGCTCCTGAGTTTAAATTGCAAATGTTAAAAGGCCGGCGTTGTATGTTGGGTGTTGATTTGGCCAGCCGAATTGATTTGTCTTCTGTGGTGGCGGTGTTTGATATTGAGGAATTGGATTTGCATGTGTGGTTGCCATTCTTTTTTGCGCCGGAGGAGAACGCTAAACGAAGGCAAAAAAAAGACCGGGTTCCGTATTTGGATTGGGCGAGCCAAGGGTTTTTGACATTGACGCCGGGATACGTGACTGATTACAACATGATACGAAATTTAATCGTAGAAGATTTAGCTAGCCGGTATGTTGTCGAGCAGGTTGGATTTGATCCATGGAATTCTACACAATTGGAGGTGGATTTAGACAAAGAGGGCTTTGAAATTGTGGAGGTTCGCCAGGGGTTTGCCAGCTTGAACGATCCATCAAAGGAAATTGAGGCTCGAATCATATCAGGGCGGTTGGCACACAATAATCATCCTGTATTGACCTGGCAGGCCACAAACGTTGTGGCCAGGGTGGATCCAGCGGGGAATTTGAAACCGGATAAGGAGAAGTCTTCTGAGCGGATTGATGGGATTGTTGCCGGGATTATTGCGACGCATTGTTTGCTGAAGAATCCAGGGGAAGAGAAAAGTGTTTATGAGGAACGTGGTTTGATTGTGATTTAGTGGGTTGTCTTAATCAGGATGGAAGGATGAAAGGATGTGCGGGATGATTAAGAGATTGATTGATTGGTTCAAAAAAAAAGATTGTCATGTCAGCAAAAATAATTTATTGGTTAATTCTAACATTGCTTTGCCAGAAGAAAGGGTGCAGACGGTTGCATTGAATGAAGATGATTTGTTGATATTAAAATTTAGGGAAAAAATTACTGAAGAACAGTTTCGTCAGGTGTCTGCGCAAATGCAGGATTTTAAGTTGTCATTAAAAAATGATGAGTGGCCGAAGATTGTTATGTTTGATAGTGGGATTGATTATGAAGTGGTTAGGGGTGTTCGGGATAAGGGTAAGGAATAAGTTAAATGATGGGTTGGCACCCATCCTACGGTTGGATTTTATTTTTAAGTAAAGGTGGAGATTATGGCTAAGGTTGACAAAGATAAGGGTTTTAAAAGCGAAGTGCAGCGGGATAAAGACATGTTTCCAGAAGTGGATGCTCAGGCGGATGTGCCCAAGGTTGAGGGGCCGCGTTGGTGTCCAAGGTGTGGGGCAATACGGGGAAAAGTCACTAAGACTGTGCCACAAGATAACTGCATAGTAAGGTATCGGAAATGTGTCAATTGTGGTTTCAATTTCACTACAAAGGAAAAACGTGCATAAATAAAATAATTAAATTAAGGTTATTTCCTATATATAGGAACAAAAAAAACTTTTTCCTAGATATAGGATTATGTTAAAGCGCATGCGGTTGTATGCGCTTTTTTTGTGTTATAGTGGGGTTGTAAGTTACAGTAGGTGTAACTTGGTTAGGCTCCTTGTTTTGACTGTCGTTCTCGATGCGGGTGGGGGTTTTTAGATGGGCTCTCACCCAGCGGGGATGATTGGGGGAAATATTATTGATGGGTTGGCACCCATCCTACGGTGGATTTTATGGGATTAGGTTCGGCGGTACGGGGTTTTTGGAATGGTTTATGGGCTGGGGATCCTGGTCTGGATGACCGTTATTACTCTGATACTGATATGGGTGATTTTCGGGCAGTACGGGCGGCTGCCAATCGGCATGGGATTAACGTTACTGATGATGTTGCCATGCGGTTTTCTGCTGTGTTTGCCTGCGTTCGATTGATCTCAGAACAACTATCCATGCTGCCCTGGCATGTATACCAGTTTGGTGGTGAGACCAGACAACAAAAATTTGATCATCCTGTTGAAAAATTAATATCGTTTAGGCCGAATCGTGAAACTGATTCATTGACATTCAGGCAAGCGCTGTTGTCTTCGGCTTTGTTGACCGGCAATGGATATGCAGAGATTGAGCCACATGCCCGGCGCGGGTATCCAGTTGCATTGTATTTATTGGAGCCAGATCGGGTCGAACCAAGGCGGGATGATGAAGGCAATTTGTTTTATCAAGTGACAAATGAGGATGGTCAGAAATTACGGATTAAGCCTGATCAGATGTTGCATGTTAAAGGCTTTTGTTTTGGCAATTCTGATAAAGGGCTTTCGGTAGTCCGTTATGCGGCAGAATCAATTGGTTTAGGTTTGGCGGTCGAGCGGTTTGGGTCTCAGTTTTTTGGCAATGGAACGACTTTGGCCGGGGTTTTGGAGCATCCTGGTAAGGTGACAGAAGAAGCGGCTAAGAATTTACGGGATTCATGGAAGTCAATTTATTCAGGTTTCAATAATGCACATCGGGTGGCAGTGCTTGAGCAAGGGATGAAGTTTAATAAAATTTCGATACCTCCAGAGGAAGCTCAGTTTTTGGCTACACGTGAATTTCAGATTACTGAGATTGCCCGTTGGTTTGGGGTTCCACCACACAAGATTGCTGATTTAACCAAAGCTACTTTTTCAAATATTGAGCAACAATCGCAAGAGTTTGTTAATGATGCATTGATGCCATGGGCCAGGCGGTTGGAAATTTCTACTCAAAATAAATTGTTTACTGACCAGGAAATTGAATCTGGATTTTATACCAAGATAGATTTTAGAGCCTTGTTGCGTGGTGATAGCCAGGCACGGGCAGAGTACTACAACAAGATGCTGGATAAGGGTGTCTATTCAATAAACGAAGTTCGTAATTTGGAAGACATGAATCCAGTGGATGGTGGTGATTTACGAATGGTGCCATTGAATATGGTGTCGTTGGATCGTGCCAATAGTGATGGTGGTACAGCACCACAAAACAACAAGCAAGATGGAGCGCAGAATAATGCGGGATTATATATGGGCCGTGGAAGCGCAAGCACTAACGGCCATCATAAACGATTTTAACCATTTTGTTTCAACCATGCAGGCTGGGCCGGTGCAGACTGCGCAGGATACGGGTTTGCCGGTTCGGGTGGTTGGTAAGACTGCGGTTGTTCCAATTAGTGGACCGATTATGAAACGGGTTCCACCATTGGTTAAAGCGTTTTGCCCAGATCGGGCAGGGACTGAAGATATTCAGCAGGCAATTGATGCGGCAGTTCTGGATAAAAAGATTGATCAGATTGTTTTGTTGATTGATTCTCCAGGTGGTTCAGTGGATGGCACGGTCGAGTTGGCCGATACAGTTTTTGAGGCTCGGCAACAAAAGCCAGTGATTGCTCAGGTGGATGGAATGGCGGCATCGGCAGCGTATTGGATTGCCAGCCAAGCCAGTGAGATTGTTTCAAGTGGATCTAGTTTGGTTGGATCGATTGGGGTGTTTTCGGTGCTGTACGACCAGTCAGAGCAATATGCTGCTGAAGGGATTAAGGTTATTC
The DNA here is from genome assembly GCA_964639225.1 of uncultured Anaerolineaceae bacterium. Lineage (GTDB taxonomy): Bacteria > Chloroflexota > Anaerolineae > Aggregatilineales > Phototrophicaceae > CAZXCK01. Next base: position 9,625 of record CAZXCK010000041.1, read on the forward strand.
CTGTTACAACCGGAAAATATAAAGCGGCTGGTATGCCAGGTACTGTAATCACTAAAGAAGTGATTGCTGATCAGCAGCGGATTGTGGATGGCTATTTCAAAGAGTTCAAGGATGCGATTGCCCGGGGGCGATCTTTTTTGACGGCGACACAGATTAATTCGGTTGCTGATGGCCGGGTGTTTCTGGCAGAGCAAGAGGCGTTGAAATTGGGGTTGGTTGACCGGATTGGGTATGTTAAGCAAACCTTAAAAAGTTTAGAAATAAATAACAACAAAATTAAAATGTCGGCGCGATTTTCGGCGTTGAAAACTTTAGGCAATTCATTGAGAAAGGAAATGCAAAATGAATCGTAAAGAATTGATTCAGAGATTAGATGCAGTTGAAGCCGAAATGCAAGCGCTTTTGGCTAAAGATGTTAACGATACGACTGATGATGATGAAACACAGTTGGAGGCTCTTGAATTAGAGCATAAAAAAATTACTGCACGGATTAAGGCCATTGATAATTTAAATAAAAGCAAAGCTGTTATGGATGAAGGTATCGGGCGGATCAGTAAGCCTAGTAAGCCTGATGCTGATTTTGTTAGCAGCGCAGACCGTATACGACAAGTTGAAATTACTTGTGAAGAATTGTTTCCTACTGCCGGTGATTTTTTACGGGCTGTGCGTATGGCTTCTAATCCAGAAAATGCCGGACATGATTTACTGCAAAAATTGTCCAATCATAACAAGACCATTCAGGCGGCTACTGGTATGAGTGAAGGGATTCCCTCAGAAGGTGGTTATCTTGTTTCACCACAAATGCAATCTGAAATTGAACAGCGGGTGTTTTCTCAGGAGAACATTCCAGGGCGTTGCCGGACTGTAACAATTGGTCAGGGATCCAATGCGTTTATGTACCCGATGGTTGATGAAACCAGCCGGGCCAATGGTACCCGTAATGGTGGATTGCAATCTTACTGGACGGGTGAAGCGGATACATTAACTGCTTCGCAAACCAAGTTTAAAACAGGTCGTTTACCTTTGGATAAAATTACTGTTTTGACTTATGCGACTGAAGAACTTTTGGAAGATACCACAGCATTGATGAATTGGTATCAAACTGAAGTGCCTGCCGAATTTGATTTTAAATTGACTGATGGAATTATAAACGGAACTGGCGCGGGCATGCCCTTGGGTATCCTTAACTCTGTTGCGTTGGTGACGGTCGCGAAGGAAAGCGGTCAGTCGGCAACGACATTGTTAGCTAAAAATATTATGAAAATGTACGCTCGGCATAAAAACCCAAGTCGTGCTGTTTGGTTGATTAATCAGGATGTATGGCCACAAATTTTCCAATTTAGTTTGGAAGTTGGTACTGGCGGTGCACCGTTGTTCATTCCAGCAGGAAGTATTAGTCTGGCACCATTTGGAACTTTGTTCGGACGACCAATTATACCAATTGAGCAATGCAAAACATTGGGCACTGTTGGTGATATTGTTTTTGCCGATTTAAGTTCTTATTTAATCATCCGTAAAAACGGCATTAAAAACGCTTCAAGCATACACGTAAAATTTACAACTGATGAGCAAGCGTTTCGCTGGACTTACCGTATTAATGGCCAGCCAGTTTATAACAACTTTGTTACACCTTTCAACGGCACTAACACTATTAGTGAATTTGTTGCTTTAGCTACACGGGCGTAAGTTGTCTGAATCAGGATAGTCAGGATTGAAGGATTAACAGGATAAATAAAAATAGAAATTAGGAGATAGATCATGCCTAGGATAACTGATGTGATGGAAAGTTTGCACTTTCTAAATTGTGCAGATTCGAATTTTATAGCAGCCAATGAAGATATGTTTAATGGTGATCCGGCGACAGATGTATTGAGCATGAAGAATGCTGATGAGATACATTTTATCATTGCGAAAAATGCCGGAGCAACCGGGACTGCGACGATTACTGTTGAAAGTTGTGATGATGTAACCCCATCGACTGCTACTGCGGTGGCGTTTCAATACCGGGCACAAACCACCATTGATACTTGGGGTGAGTGGCAGGATGCGACATCGGCAGGGTTTACTACCACGGCTGGCGCAAACCAGATGTATCAGGTTCGGATTACTCAAGATGGTTTAAGCAGTGACGATGCGTTTGTGCGGATGCAGATGACGGAAGTTGTTGATTCGCCTTGTGATGGCGCGGTGATCGCTATGGTGGTGCCACGGTTTGCGCAAGAAGTTCCACAGACGGTGCTAGCATAACGGATCGAACAGATAACGGCGGTGGGTTGCACAGCGTAACCCACCCTACGAGGTAGATATAATGAAATTTAAGTATAGGTTATTTCTCAATTTGTTTATTGGGATGTTATGTTTACTTTGGGTTGGGGATGCTTTTGGGGTTACTCGGTCTGAAGTGCGTAATTCTCATTTAACTTTTTTTGATTCAGAAACACAGGAAACGTTGGAAGTTTTGGCGCCGGTTAAATTGTTTGAGGAATTTGCCGGGATTGGTGGTGTGATTACCACGGCGACCAGTGAGTTTACGTTTGCTGCGGTTAACTCTGGTACCTGGGTACAGTTGGCTGGCGAGACTGGCGGTTTGGCCCGGGTGACGTGTGGCGCGGCTGATAATGATGATGCCGAAGTTGCTAGTGAGTTGATTTGGTCTCCAGGTAAGTATTGTGCCATGGAGGCTCGGGTTCGGATTAATACGCCGACAGCAGCGTTTAATGTGGGTTTTTCTGATGCGACTGGTGAGGCGGCTGATAAGTTGGCCTTGGATTATTCGGGCACCACGTTGACCAGTAACGCATCTGATTGTGCTTTGTTTTTTGCGGATTATGACGCGACTGCTAACTTGATTCGATGTGTGGCGGTTGATTCTGATACTGATGGCACGGTAACGAGCACTGGCACTACTTTTGCCGAGGATACCTGGTACACATTCAAAGTTGAAATCGATGAAGATGGTGATTGTGTCTTTTGGTTTAATGGTAATTCAATTTATACCGAGTCTACTGGCATTAGTACTGATGTGGATTTGACGGCATATATTGGATTGATTAACCGTGAAGGCACGGCGCAGATCATGGACATTGATTATATTCGTGTTTGGCAAGGGCGGTAATTTTAATGGTTGTTAATTTGGGTCATGCTGGTGTTGAGCGTACTGTGGAGCCTTTGGTGGAGCCGGTTACGGTTTCTGAGGCTAAGACGCATTTACGTGTGGATGACTCGGTTGGCACTATTGAAGATACCTATATTGAAACATTGATAAGTACAGCCAGAATGATGGCTGAGAATTTTACCCGCAGAGCGTTGATTACTCAGACCTGGCGTTTGACGCTTGACCAATGGCCTGAGCGGTCGATTTATCTGCCTTTCCCCCCATTACAGTCGGTGTCTTCGGTGAAGTATATCAACACAGCCGGTGTGTTGACGACTCTCACTGAGGGCACTGATTATGAGGTGGATACGCGGTCTGTGCCGGGGCGTGTGCATCCAAGTTATTCGCAAGTCTGGCCAGTGGTTAGAGCGATTGAAAACGCGGTTACGGTTGAATTCATTGCTGGGTATGGGAATGCGGCTAGTGATGTGCCGGAGCCGATTCGGCAGGCGATTTTATTGATTATTCAGCGGTTGTATGATCATCGAGGTGATTCGATTATTGGAAGTATTCGCACAGATTTGCCGTATACCAGTGAAGTGATTTTGATGCAGTATCGGGATTATCGGTTTGGGTAATGAGGAGATTTTATGCAGCCAGGGCGAATGGATCGGCGGGTTATATTTCAGCAGAAGGTTGAGCCACAGGATGAGTTTGGTGCTCCTACGCCGATTTGGTCTGATCAGTTTACTTTGTGGGCTATGGTTAAGCCGGTGCGTGGTGGGGAGCGGTTTCAGGCTGAGGGGTTGGAGACCGAAGTGACGACTGAGTTCCAGGTTCGGTATTCGAGTTTGACGCAGAAAGTTACTCCAAAGTTTTGGCGGGTTGTTTATGCGGGGCAAAATTACGATATTGAGGAAAAGCAGGAATTGGGCCGGGGTGATGGGTTTAAGTTTTTGGCGGTGATTCGGGAGTATGACAATGATCAGGTGGGGAATGTATGATGGCTAGTAAAGATGGCGTTGTTGCTGAGGTTGAGGGATTGGAGCATTTGACTCGGCAGATGCGTGCTTTGCCTGACAGGGTTCAGAATAATATTTTGCGGTCGGCGGTTCAGTCTGGGGCGCAAGAGATGGTGAAAGAAATTCGGCGGCGGGCACCACGGGGCCGGAAGGTTTTGTCTTCGCGTAGTATCAACTCGTTGCGTTATGGGCCAATGCGGAAGTCGATCAAGGCCAAGCGGCGTAGTGTAAAAGATGGTGTTGTGGGATCGAGTATTTATATGGGGAAAGCGTTTTATTGGCGCTTTTTTGAATTTGGCACTAAGAAGATGGCAGCGCGGCCATTTGTTCGGCCTGCGATTGAAGCGACTCAGCCGATTGTGTTGCGGTCGATCATGAATAAATTATGGCGGAATCTAGATAATCAGATAAGTAAGCAGCGGGTTAAACGATAATTAACCGGCCAGAGTCCGGCGCTACCCAAAAGGCATTGAGTTTATGGTGCAATTGTTGGAAGAATCTTTGGTGACTTTTTTGCGTGCTCAGGCTGATATTACTGATGTGGTTGAAAATCGTATATTTCCACAATACAAGGCGCAAGATGTAAAGACACCTTGTATCACTTACTTTCGGGTAGTGGGGACTCATCACGATAGTTTGTATGGGGGATCTGGATTGCAGTCGGTTCGGATCCAGATTGATTGTTGGGGAGATTATAAGGAAGTTAAAGAACTTGCTGAGATTGTTCGTAAAAAGATGCAAGGTTATCAGGGTTTGTGGGGTGATCGGACGATACAGGGTTGCCGGTATTTGACTGATAATGATTTTGGGGCGGATGAGGATATGGCGTTTGTGAATGAGTTTCGGGTTTCGATGGATTTTGAAGTCTGGACGGATGAGGGCCAGGAAATATATAACACGTAAATTAAATATTGATGGGTTGGCACCCATCCTACAGGAAGGATATAAATTATGAGTTTGCAACGATATGGATTTGGTGGGGCTGTTTTTGGGTTTGCTTTGCTGGCGTTGTTGGTATTGTTTTTTGGGCATTTGGCCAGTGCGTTGGAGTTGACTCGGCAGGAGCCTAAAGGGCCATACCCGGGCACTGTGGCGGCTAATGATTTGGATGTGACGTTTACGGCGGCTGTGGTGGGTGATGCAACCTTTGCTTGTACTGGTAAGGAATTAGTTTTGTTTCATAATTCTGGTGTTTCAGCGGTAACGTTTACCATTGATGCCCAAGTGGATATTTATAACCGTGATGCAGACATTACTAGTTATTCAATTGGGGCTGATGAGTATGCCGCGTTTTGGTTTGGTAATACGGTTGGTTGGCGGGACAGCAATGGGGTTGTGACCATGGATGCTTCAAGTACGGATTTGAAGTATGCAGTGATTGGGCCGATTGAGTAAAGTTTGTTTAACCGGCCAGAGGCCGGGCGCTACTCAAGAATTAGTTTATTTATAGAAAATATCTAGATTGAGAGGATAAAGATTATGGGTGTTACTGCTGCTACGGCTGCCATGGGGACTTTAATACAACGGTCTACTGACGGGGTTACTTATACAACCATTGCTGAAGTGACTTCATTTGATGGGCCTTCGGCTACGTTGAATTTGCTTGATGCGACTCATATGGAGTCTCCTGATAACTATATGGAGTACATTGCATCTTTAAAAGATGGTGGTGAACTATCTTTGCAGGTTTCTTATTTACCAACAAACAATACTCAAAATGTTTTGCAAGAAGATTTGGACAATCGCACTAAACAATATTGGAAAGTTCAGTGGACTGATGCGGTTTCGTCTTATGCGACTTTTCGCGGGTTTGTTACCAATTTCAGCCATTCAGGTGGGGTTGATACAAAATTAGATGCTTCAATTACGATTAAGATCACTGGTAAAGTTACGTTTACTGAGGGTACATAAGATTGTCTTAATCAGGATAGTCAAAATTAAAGAATTAGCAGGATAAACAATGGTGGGTTGCACAGCGTATCCCACACTATGGGGGTTTAATAAATGTTGAATCGAGATGATTTTCTTAACAAGAACAAATTAAGCACCAAGGAAATTACTGTGGCTGCTTGGGACGATACAGTTTTGATTCGTGAGTTGACAATTGCGGATCGTACTAAGTTTTTTAAGCGAGTGCAGGAAATCCAAAAAAATGAAGGCAAGGAAAGTTTGGTTGATTTACAAGTTGATTTAGTTTTAATGTCGGTTATTGACCAAGATGGTGAAAGGTTATTCGACGACAGCGAGCGTGATTTATTATTGAAATGTTCAGGTAAAGCAATTTCTAATATTGCTGACCAAATTTTGACACATAACGGCATGGATGAGGATGCAATTATTGAAGCTGAAAAAAATTAAAAACCCAGCCGGAACGGTATTTTTTATTTAAGTTGGCGTTGCGGTTGGGATGTACAGTTACCGAAATTGAACAACAAATGGGGTCGAGGGAATTAACGGAATGGATGGCTTTTGATCGGATTAATCCAATTGATTCTGATTTAAGGAATGAGATGATGGGGTCGATTGTGGCAAGCACGGTTGCCAATTGTCATCGGGGGAAAAATACCAGGCCGTTTAAGGTTTCTGATTTTATGCCGACTTGGGATGTTAAGCAGAAAAAGACAGATAGTTTGATTCGGTTGCGGGATTATCTAAAAGGGATGGCTAAGAAAAAATGAAAGTTTTAATTGCATTTATTTTATTGGCTTTTGTTTCTTGTTCGACTTCGCCTTTGGTGGATATTGAGACCGGGCCGAGTAGTCATCATCTTGAGGAACATCAGTGGTTGGTTGATAAGGTCATTCGGCAGGGGGATGATATCGAGCGGCTTGATCGGGAGATTGATGAGGTCGTTCGAATTTTGATTGAGCAGAGGGAAGGGAAGTTGCCTAAGTTGCCGCCTTATCCAAGCCGGATGAGTAATGGTGCTGGGGGGTATTTGGAGGAAGCGCCAGAATGAGCGAGAAAAAACCATTGGAAGTCATTTCATTAGAGGAGAAAGTCAATAATTTAATGACTTTTTGCAATGAGAAGCAGAGTACAACAATGAAAGTTATGAAGAACATCGTTCCTATAATAATCATAGCAGCAACTTTGTTTGTTTTGTGGGTTAAGGAATTGATTGAGTTTGTTCGGTGATGTTCGCACCGGTTGGGAAACCGGTGCTCCCCAGATTGGGTGGTGATTGATGGCGTCTAAGTTGGCGGATTTGGTTGTTAATATTGAGGCTCGGACTGCCCGGTTGGAATCTCAGTTGGGGAAAGCTGAGCGGTCTTTTAAAAATTCTGCCAGAAAGATGGAGCGGTCGTTTGATCGTGTGGGGCGTGGCATTGAGCGGGCTACAGGGAAGTTTAAAGGTTTGGTTGTTGCAGCTGGGGCGGCAGCGGCTGCTTATATTACGAGTTCATTTATTCGTGATTTGATTCAAACGAATAAAGAATATGAAAGTCTTGCCGGTGCGCTTGAGACTGTGACTGGATCGGCTGAGAAGGCTGATCGGCAGTTTAAGAAATTGCAAGAATTTGCCGCCACTACTCCATTTACATTAGATCAATCTATTACAGCATTTATTCGATTACAAACTCTAGGTATTGAGCCGACTCGGGAGCGGTTGGAATCGTTTGGAAATACTGCTTCTGCTTTTTCTAAAGATATGGTGCAGTTTATTGAAGCGGTTGCTGATGCATCTGTGTTTGAATTTGAACGGCTTAAAGAGTTTGGTATTAAAGTGCGGCAAGAGACCGATTCGTTACAAGTGACGTTTCGCGGTAATACGGTCAAGATTGAAAAAGATGCACAGGCTATTGTGGATCATTTGACTAAGATTGGGCAGACGGATTTTGCTGGGGCTATGGAACGGCAGATGGAGCGATTACCAGGAAAACTTTCTAACCTTGAAGATGCTTTCAATAAATTGAAATTTGCTATTGGTCAGGGGGGTTTTGCCGGGGCAGTTGGTGATGCTGCGGAAAAGATGTCTGCTTTTATTAATGAGTTTATAGATTCGGGATCGGCGGCAAGTATTGGGCAGGTTTTGGGGGATGCGTTTCGAGTGGCGACCGATGCGGCTATTGCTCTTACAAATGCGTTTGGGCAAATGGCGGCTGGGTATCGGACGCTTAAAGGGATATTGACTGGCAACGTTGGTGACTTGTTACAGATGCAGTTTGACGCGATTAATGGCGTTATGGGTCAGAATCAAATGCAGGTTCCAGCGGTTGTCAAGAGTGGAACCAGCATGGAGCGGCAGGTTGAGCAGATTGCTACTGGTGGGACTAAGACCAGTGAAGCCAAACAACAGCGCGGGAGTTTATTAGATTGGGTTGGGCGATTAAACGAAGCGGTGCAACGTGAGAATCAATACTGGCAGGATACGGCTGATCAAATTAAAAGTGTTGTAGATCTTCAAGGGCAATATAAGCGGCGGGTTGAGGAAGTCAATGGGGCTTATATTCGCGGGTTAATTACTACTGAAGATAAATATAAAGCGTTGATTATTGCTGCCAAAGATCACAACGAGCAATTGAAACGGATGAAGTTGTTGGTTGGGGATTTTGCTGATGGGGCGACTGTGGCTATGCAGGATTATTATGATTCTATCACCAATGGGGCACAGCGGGCTTATGCATTTTTTACCCGGACCATTCAATCAATGGAAGATACCTTGACTGATTTTTTCAGCACGGGGCGTTTAGATTTTCAGTCTTTTGCTGATGGGATTATTCGGGATATGAATCGGTTGTTGGTGCAACGGTTGATTATGCCGCAGTTTTTGGGTGGGCTTAATGCGATTGCGCCAGGGATTGAAGGCATATTGCAGGGTGGTCCTACTCCTAGTGTGCCCGGGATTGATCGGGTGATGCCGGTTGGTGCTGGGGGGAATACGACGATTAATACGAATATGTCAATTACTACGCCGGATGCGGATTCGTTTCGGAAGTCTCAGGATCAGGTTTTAAGAGAGTTGAAGCAGAAGATTAATCGGGTGCAGATGAAGGGGTGATATTCGCACCGGTTGGGAAACCGGTGCTCCCCAGTTGAGTGTTTCCCAGATTGGTGCTCCCCATTGTGGGGGTTGAGTAGTAATGATTGATGGGTTAGCACCCATCCTACCAGGTTGGATTTATGGCTTTTGATGATGTTCGGTTTCCTACTGCTATTTCGATTCAGGCTCAGGGTGGTCCTGGGTTTAAGACTGATATTTATGTTACGCAGTCGGGCTATGAGCAACGAAATATTAATTGGTCGATTACCCGTGGTCGGTGGGATGTTGCGCATGGGGTCAAAACTAAGTCTGATTTTGCTACGTTGAAAAATTTCTTTATGGCACGTTATGGGCGTGCGCATTCGTTTCGGTTTAAGGATTGGATGGATTACCAGGCTACGGCTGTTTCAATTGGTACTGGTGATAATTCTGCTACTCAATTTCAACTCAAAAAATTATATACCAATGGTGGGCGTACTTATTCGCGGGTGATTACTAAGCCGGTGTCAGGAACGCTTTCTGTTTTTTTGGCAGGTGTTGAACAGACTGAGGGCGGTGGTGATGATTATACAGTGAATTATGCCACGGGTGTTGTGACATTTAATAGTGCTCCTGGGGTTGAGGTTGCAATTACGGCTACGTTTCAATTCGATTGCCATTGCCGGTTTGATACGGATCAATTGGATGCGCAGGTGGATGTTCCGCCAGATTCTAATGATGAGAATATTTATCTGAGTTGGAATGATATCCCTGTAGTAGAGATTAAAGAGGAAAGCAATGTGTGAGATTGGTTGGATCGAAGAGGCGGAGAAGAATCGCCAGCATTTGATTCAATTGGCCAAGCGGGAGAAATGTATACGGAAAGCGTATGATCTTTTGATTGAGGCTGAGTTATTGGAGCGTCAGATTTATTTGGCACGGAAGTTTAGTAAGACTAGAAATGCTTGTCTGAATCAGGATGGCCAGGATTGAAGGATTGGCAGGATAAATGAGCACTAAATTCATGAGGTGGCGTTGAATGGGTAAATCGATATCGGTGGGGTTGACTACACATATTGAGTCTGATGTTACCAGTCTTGCGCAGTGTGTGAAGATTGAGCGGACTGATGGGGATATGTTGGGATTCACTTCGCATGATGCGGATATTGTTTATGACGGCGTTACCTACCAGGCGGATTCTGCTGTGGATCCAACAGCGATTCAGCAGGGGTCGGCTTTGGAGGTTCCCAATTTAGAATTGACCGGGTTGATTGATTCGGATTCGTTGACGGAAGCGGATTTGCGCAGCGGGAAATATGACGGGGCTGAGATTCGGATATTTTTGCTTAACTGGCAAGATACCAGCCAGGGGCCGTTGAAGTTGCTTCGGGGCTGGTTGGGTGAAGTTAAGTTGTTTCGCGGAATTTATAGCGTTGAAGTGCGCGGTTTGATGGATGCGCTTCAGGATAATTTGTTGAGGCGTTATACGCCAGATTGCCCGTGGGATTTGGGGGACTCGAATTGTGGGGTGGATTTGACCAGTGTTACCCAGAGTGGCACGGTCGGAACGGTGACGGATAACCGAACTTTTACGGCTGCGGGTTTAACGATATCTGCTGATGATGAATTTAATGGTGGGGTTCTGACTTGGACTTCTGGGGATAACAGCGGTGGTGTGGCCGAGGTTAAGGATTCGACGTTGGCCGGGGTGATTACGTTGTATTTAAAGCAACCACAGGATATCTCGGTGGGTGACGGGTTTGATATCCATCCTGGGTGTAACAAGAGTTTATCTGAGTGTAAGGATACCTATGATAATGTTTTGTCGTTTGGTGGGTTTCCGCATGTTCCTAATCGGGATGAGATTATTGATGTGAGTGAGTAATGGTGGCACCGGGCCACAGTGGTGGCGTTTATTGATGGGTTAGTACCCATCCTACGGGGTGATATGGTTAGTCGGAATCAGATTGTTGAGCAGGCTCGGAGTTATTTGGGGGTGCCGTTTGTGCATCAGGGGCGGTCTCGGCGTGGGTTGGATTGTGTGGGGTTGGTGATACGGGTTGCTAAAGATTTCGAGTTATCGAATTATCAAGAAATTGCTTATGATCGGCGGCCTGATGGGCGGTTGATTTCGGTGCTTCGAGAGCATTTGGTTCGCAAGTTTCCGAGTGATGCGTTTTTACCGGGTGATGTGGTGGCGTTTCGGTTGCCGAAGTATCCATGTCATGTGGCAATTTATTCGGGGAATGGTCGTATTATTCATGCGTTGGCTGGTAATCGGAAGGTTGTTGAGCATGTGATTGATCAACGGTGGTGGGACCGGGTTGTTGAGAAGTATTCGATTCCAGGGGTTGAGAATTAAACTTGATGGGTTAGCACCCATCCTACAGGTGGTTTTTAGATGGCGCAGTTAGGTTTGGCTGTTGGTGGTGCGGTACTTGGTTCGGCGACTGGGATATCTGGGGGGGCTGGCTATGGGTTTTTGGCTGGTTCTTTGCTGGGGTCTTTGTTGTTTCCTGGGCCGGGGGTATCACAGCCAAAACTGGAAGATGAGCAGGTTCGGTTTAATGTTTATGGTTCGCCTATGGCGATTGGGTATGGCACAGTGCGCATGGCAGGCCAGCCGATATGGGGCACTGGTCGAATTGCTACACAGCACACCGAGGGCGGCAAGGGTGGGCCGGAGTATTCTTACTATACCTATTCGTCAAAATTTGCGGTGCATTTTGCTGACCGGCAATCAGTTACCTATTTGCGCTTGTGGATTAATGGAACTTTGATTGAGGACCATCGGGGAGATAGCAGTGATCCCACGGCGGTTTATTCTAATAGTGAAAACGTCACTGTGACGTTTTATGATGGCAGCCAGGTTGCGGCTGATCCAGTAATGGAATCGTATTTGGGTGCCGGTAATGTGCCAGCCTATAAAGGCCAAACCTTTATGGTGGTGGAGATAAATAACCTGGAAGATTTTGGGAATGTGGGTTTCCCAGCGGTGGAGGCGGAGATTAGTTTTGCAGTGGCTAGTGTTTATCCATGGGAAACAATTTATGAAGGAAGCAAATCAAGTCCAAACAATAGTGCACTATTATTAAATATTAATCGCAAGGATTTATATATATATCATGATGAGTTGTTGGCAAAAATTGATTCAGAAACATATTCAGTCATAATAAATAAAAATGCAGTCAATGAAATTGGATTTACAATTGCGGTACAAGGGGCAGTGTTGGATCAAAAAGGACATTTTTGGATTCAGCCTTTGATTGGTAATTCAACAGGCGTTTTTGAATTAGATCAAAATTTAAACCTAGTGGGGCGGGTGGGCTTAAATAACCGTAGATGGTATTTGGATGCATGGAGATATATACAAGGATTTTCTAGTTTTGCATTTTTGAAAACAGGTGGTTTTGAAATTGGGGTGGCTTTATCGTTTCTTGGCCGTTTACAGGTTTTTAGTACTTCAAATAGAGATTTGAATTTTCCTTTGTATTATCAATTTTTTGGAGAATATCAATTAGAAGGGTTTTCGTTGCAAGGCAACAGTAAAACAAATTTACAAGTAGACCGTAATAATCATATATGGGCAGCTTCCAGCCAGACTGGTAAATTGTACAGGTTTAAAATTGTAATTACTGCTAATACTGATTTAAATACTTTTCCTGGAACCAATAATTTATCTGTCGTCATCCATGAAGAATGGGATTTTACTGGTACAATTGATAATATTGATCTAATTATGTATCACGAAGATGAACATGCTTTGTTGTGTTTTAGTTCGGGTCAAGTTAATTCGTTAATAGCCAAGTGGGATATAGATACAGAAACGTTTATAGATACATATAGCGATTTAGGTAATAACAATCAACCAGGTGGGCGCGGGAATTTTCAAATAGGTGTTCAAAATGGTAAGGTTATTGTTGGTTCATTTGAAAATCTAAAAATAATAAGTGTTAGCGATTTTAAATTGGTTGGGGGGCCTTATGATTTAGATAATTGGATTGATCCTGGAAGTAATGGTTGGATTTGGCATGAACCAACAAATTCAATTTATGCTGTCGATGAAACGTCTGGTAACAATCGGGTTGTAAGAATATATTTAGACCGTTATTCGGCAGCGGCTGAAGATCTGGAGGACGTGAATGTTGATTTGTGTATTCGGTCAGGGCGGTTAGCAGAGGCCGATATTAATGCCAGTGATTTGGCGGGGAATGATGTTAGAGGGTATTTAATTGCGTCTCAGACGACCGCAGCAAATGCGATCAGGACGTTGCAACCGGGATATTTGTATGATGCGATTGAGTCTGACGATAAGATAAAAATGCTAATGAGACCGCAGTCTAGTAGTTTTACCGTACCTGAGGATCATTTGGGACCGATAGAAAATTCTAAATTAGTTGAAAAGTATGGGCAAGAATCTGATTTGCCTGAGCGGGTTTCAGTGACGTTTAGTAATTATAACCAGGCTTATAACCCGGTGACACAGCAGGCCAAACGGGTGGCAGATGCGATAAGTACCCGGCAACGTTTGGATATGCAAGTGCCAGTGGTTTTTACGCCAGATGAGGGGAGGCAGGTTGCTGAAAAGATTTTATTTACCTCTTGGACGGAACGGGTGGAACATAAGACCAATTTGCCGCCACGGTATTTGTTGCTTGATCCAGCCGACGTGGGGACGATTACGCTAGGAAGCACTACGTTTACCGTACGAAATGTTGAGTGTAATTATGGGGCGAACCGGGCATTAGCATTGCAGGCTGTGCAACAAGATGAGGAAACCTATTCAAGTGCTGTTACAGGCTACGGAGGTGATGGCACCGGCTGGGATCCTTCGATTACTATACCAGATTTTACAGATTTATTTATTTTAGATGTACCGTATTTATTAGATGCGCATTCGACTAATGATGCGACTGTGCCATTGTATATGGCGTTTGCACCATTAGGTGATCATTGGGATGGTGCGTTTTTATTTAAAAGTGCTGATACTTATGTGGCTGATCAAATATTAACGGCGTTACAGTCTGTAACCTACGGTTATACCACTACAAAATTACATGGTGCGACTCGGGCGGATGGCTCAGAGTTTTGGGCCACGTTAGATCGTTATGGTTCGGTGACGATTTATTTAGAAAACGGCAGTGTGTCAACAGTGACACTTACCCAAATGTTGAATGGGGCCAATGCTGCCGCGATTAAGAGCGGTGACAATTGGGAGATTATTCAATTTCAGACCGTGACAGATAATGGGGATGGAAGTTATACGCTTTTTGGGTTATTGCGTGGCAGGCGGGGGACCAATAAATGGATTAATGATCATGCGGTTGGGGATACATTTATTTTATTATCTGATAGCACTGTTAAAAAATACAATGCGCCTACGGCTGATATTGGTTCATTGAGATATTACAAGTCTATGACCATTGGAGGGATTTTTGAAGATGTTGACTGGGATGAGTTTACTTTGGCCGCCAATTCGTTTAAGCCTTATTCGCCTGCTTATATAAAGGGTTCCCGGGATGGTTCTAACAATTTAACCATTACCTGGAAACGCCGGACGCGGGTGGGTGGTGCCTGGTTGGATGGATCGGGTACGGTGCCTATTGCTGAGGAATCGGAATCTTATGAGGTTGACATTTTGAATAGTGGGGGATCTGTGATTCGGACGATTGATAGTTTAACCGCTGCTTCGGCTAGCTATTCGGCGGCTGATCAGACGACAGATTTCGGATCGGCGCAAAGTGAAGTGAGTGTAGCGGTTTACCAGAAGAATGCTACAAAGGGCCGTGGGTTTGCGGGGGAAGCGGTAGTTTAAGTTTATAATTTGATGGGTTAGCACCCATCCTACGATTGGGATCTATTATGAGTACGACGCCAGTTTTGGAAATTGATCATATTCAGGAATCGCAAAATCAAAAAGAGGTTACGGCTAATGCTGGGTTTGACCGGGTGGTTGGTGCAACACATGACCAGTTAGCGGTTGATTTGGCGGGGCAATCTGGTGATGTGAGTGTTACCAATGCAAATTTTTTAGATAACTGGTATCTGAAAATTTCAGGTGCTTTGTCAGCGGCGGTTAATTTGCTAGTTCCAGCAAAGAAAAAACAATTTTTTGTTGAGCATGGGGGGACTGGGTTTGATGTGACGGTTAAGACTTCGGCTGGTACAGGGGTGACGATATCGCCGGGCAATGGGCAGATGCTTTATTGTGATGGAACCAATGTGGTTGGTATTTCAACCAGTGGTGCTTCGGGTGCGGCTGAGTCTACGGCAAAAACAAAGGCTACCGCCACGGGTGCCGGTGGAACAACTGTGGTTTCGATTGGGGCTAATGTGGATCCCAATAGTGTTGAGGTTGTGGTTGATCGATTATATTTAGAAAAAGATTATGACTACACGGTTACTGAGTCAGTTGGTGGGTCTGGTAATTATGATCAGATTACGCCTTCGGTTAGTGATATGTTTCCAAGTGGTTCTCGGGTTGTGATCTATTATTATACATAATTGAATTATGGGTTAACACCCATCCTACAGAGGTGAATTGATGAATTTATATATTAAAAATTTAATTTTAATTTGTTTTATTTTGTTTAGTGATACTATTTGGGGGCAAGTGCCAAGGCAATTTAGTGGTGATTTTGATTATAAGGGAAATGTAAATGCGGAAACACTTTCTGCTACTGGGACCGTAACGGCGGCATCTTTTGTAGCAGGAGCGAGTAATGTTGAAATTAATATACGTAATGGAAATGCCAGCAAAGATGGGTATGGATTGATTTTTGATCAACCTAATAATCAAATATTATTGGAACCTTTGACTGGTATTACAGGTTTCTTAATCCAATCGGCTTCAAGTGATGTGGTTAGCACGGCTACGACCGTGAATATTGTAGGAAGTGCTGTGCAAGCGATAACTAGTGATGGTGGCGGTGGGGCTTATGTTGAGTTGGTTGATACTGGGATCACTGGGGTTGATTTTCAGGATTCAGGTGTTGATGTGGTCAACAGTGCGACTTTAAATGTGACGGGGGATTTATCGTTAACGAGTGTAGGGGGTATACCTACTTTAAATTACACAGACTCAGGTGGTGGAAGTGGAGGAGGTAGTGGTGCTTATCCTATATTTGTAGCTTCTGTAAATGCTTCTGCAACTGAAATTAGCCAGGCGGATTATCTTTGTGATGGGGTCGATGATCATGTACAAATAAATACAGCTTTAACCGAAGCTGGTAATTTATCAAATGGCGGAATTGTGCGCCTTTCGGGTGGTGATTTTTATGCGGGTGCGTCTATCGATATTGCAACTTCGCATATAACTTTTGAGGGTGCTGGGCAATATACTACACGAATACACAGGGAATTTTCTGCAAGTTCTAATTTTGATAATGGGGTTGTGCGAGTTACTGAAGATGTAACCCATTTGAATATAAAAAATTTAGGTATAAACGGAAACAAAATAACGTTCACTGATTTTCAAGATGGGAATCTTGTTACAGAAACTGGCAATGGTGCCAGTTATGCCGTTTACGAAAATTTATATTTATATAATGCGGCAGGTCGGGGAATGCTGTTTTTGACTCCAGATGATAATTTTTACGTGACAATAAACAATGTAATTTCTTACCAAAATGGTTACGGATTTGATATAGATGCAGAACATGCAACGTTGATCAATTGTTACGCCATAGACAATACTGGATCGTACGGATTTTATATTAATGATTGCTTGGATGTTTCTGTGATTGGATGTCATGCTTATTTAAATGATAATACTGGGTTTGGGTTCAGTAGCTCCACAACACAATTAACTGTTTTAGGGTGTGTTTCATCTGGCAATACTGATTATGGTTTTGAGGTAGATTCAGATGAAGTTTCTTTTGTAGGAAATGTATCAAATGCCAATAACGGTATTAGCAACTTCAGATTCACTGGTGATTACTATGCTATTTCAGGAAATGTTTCTAGAAATGCAGACGGGGATGGTTTTGGGGTTTATTGCAGTTTTTCTACGTTTGATGGTAATACAGATCAAGCATCTGGTGATGACGGGATTGTTGTTGATGGTGAAGAATTAGTGGTTTCAAATAATTACGTAGATGATCCTGCTGATATGGGTTTCAATTGTAATACTGTTACGAATTTAACTTTAATTGGTAACAAAGTTGTAAGCCCAATTGATGATGCTTTTTTTATAGATGATTGTCCTTATGCTGTTGTAAGTGAAAATATGGTCTATGACCTTCCTGGGTCAACAGTTTATGGAATCTATATTGTAGATTCTGACAATTCTGAATTAACAGATAATAAATTTTATGATTTAGATGGAACTGATACAGCAATTAGGAATGTTGGCTCTGATTTATATTTGAGTGGAAACCAGTTAATTGGTTCTTGGGCTGGACTTTATGCGGAAGGCGGGACTAATCCAACACAAACTAGAAGTATTCACAAATTTAATGATTCAGATAGCAATCCCTATATTGAAGTTACAGGCGGAGAGGCTGGCACTGTCATGAACGCCAGTGCATCAGCGGTGCCTTCAGGCAGCATGAGCGCTGGACAGTTCAATGTCTGGCTGGATGAAACGAATCATGAACTGGAGTTTCAGGTTAAATATTCTGATGGCACTACGGTACGCAGTGGTGTTGTTACGCTAAGCCCATAAGAAAGAGGATTGCAATGGCGTTGGAGAATCCGAATCAAAACAATTATGTAACTCAGGGTGAGTTTCAAAAGGGCATTAAAGAATTATCGGACAAAATGGATCATCATTATGATAATCTGCATCAAGCCTTGCATGAGGAGACGCAAACCCTGCATAAAAGAATTAATGATACCAATAAAACATTAAGTGAAGAAAGAATAAAAGCTGCCGTAGTAGCCGAGCAGGCTGGGGCTTCTCAGAAATTATGGGAGCGCGTTTTCTGGGTGCTCTTAACCATGGTGGCAGGTGCCATTGGAGCGGTTATTTTTAATGGGGGTGCGGGGTAGTGGGGGATTTATCGGAGCATTTTTCTCGATGGGAGTTTGCCTGTAAATGTGGGTGCGGGGCAGATAATCCGCATCCAAAATTAATTGAGGGTCTGGAAGAATTACGGGAATTGTTAAACCAGGCTTACCCGGTTGTTGAAGAAATTAAGATTACTGTCAATAGTGCTTGCCGATGTGTTCGGCATCAGCGAAAGATTTATAGAGAATTGGGCAGGTTGGTTAATTTGAAAAGCCAGCATTTGCGATCGCAAGGGTATCGGGCGGCTGATGTTTATGCGTGGTTTAGAAGGCGGCCTGTTGCAAAGCGGTTGATTGATCCAGTGGAGTTGGCCAGGTACGCCAGCAAGATTGAATTGTTTCGGGTTGGTGGAATTGGTTGTTACCATTGGGGGTGCCATTTGGATGTGCGTGGGTATCCAGCCAGGTGGGGGTTGCAGTGGCGAGAGGAATCAGTTTTTTAATGGTGCTGTTATTTGCCGGGTGTGCCAGTACTCAGCGCGAGGTTGAGATTTTGGGGTTTGATCGATTAGTGATTACGGATATCGGAAGCGATAATATCATGCCGACGGCTGGGCCTGCTTGGCGGGGATCGGGGCAGGGGCCGGTGAGTGGTGTGCCGGTTGGTGGTTCAGTGGCGTTTGACCAAGGTGGTATTTTGAGCGCGTCAAAAGTTCGGATTCAGGGTGCTACGGGATCCACTATTATTATACAGCGGGCGGTGACTGGGAATCATAATCTGGGCATCGACGCGGCGTTGGGCCGGATATTTGAGCCGAGTGGGAATCCGTTTGGCGATATTATTATGGATGGCGACGAATATATGAAAGAAGGTGGTTGATCATGGAAAAGTTTAAAAGCAGGAAATTTATAGTAGCCATGGTGACGGTGTTGGCCACTATGATTGCTGTGGCCAGCGGCATGGAATTGCCGGAAGAGCAGATCGAGTCTGTGGCGCAAGTAATTATGGTTTACCTGGGCGGCCAAGCGGCTGTGGATTATAAGGCAGAATCAAAGAAAAGTTAGCACTCCCCTTCGGTGCTTTCCTCCCCCACGGAGATCCCCCAGTTGGTGACAGCTGGGGGATTTTTGCGTTTGGGTTTATTTGGTGGTGTACACGTTTAAGTACACGTGGTGTTTTTAGGTGGCTTGGGGTGAATGATGTAAGTCTAGTAAAATCAGTAAGCGGGAGACGGGGATCGAACCCGCGACCTTCTGCTTGGAAGGCTATATTTGTGAGTTTTGTTGATGTCATTCTGTATCATTAAACCCCTTTGTTTGTTGGTTTTATGCTTATATAATCAAATTCGTTGTCATTTAATATCATGGCAACTAGTACACGTATTGGGGCACGTATTTTATGGCTTCTTTATATAAGCGTAAGGATCTTAAGTCTTGGACCTATTGTGTTAAGACTTCTATGGGGCGGTTTTCTCTTCATACTCAGAAACTTTCTATTGCTAAGCGAGCACTAGCTGAATGGCAGAAGAAAGAGGAGTGCCATAAACTTGGGATTCCAATCGAGCAAGGGCCGATTACTTTGTTTGAGGCTTATACTGAGTACTGCCGTCATCATACCAAGCATTCTCCAAAATGGAAGAATAACATTAAGTTGCATTTCGAGAATCGGTTGTTTCCCTTTTTTGGGAAAACTACTTTGATTACATCTATTGATGCCAGGAAGATCCAGAAATATCAGCAGGACCGGCTTAAAAAAATTAATGGTCGGTCGGTTGATATTGAGGTGCATCATGTGTTTTTGCCTGTTTTGCGCTTTGCGGCTATGCAGGGCTATATGGATTTGGCTCAAGTTCCAAAGGTGCCGAAACAAGAAGATCGGCGGGATCGGTTTCGGTATTTATCCAAGGATGAGATTAAATTACTTTTGGATCATTGTGGGCATAATGATCGCTTGGGGTTGTATGTTGAAACTATGCTTTATACCGGGTGTCGGCCTGGGGAGGCTCAGGCTTTGCGTAAGCGTGATTTTGATTTGGTTCAGGGAGTTATGCATATTGAGAATCGGGAAGATTGGAAAACCAAAACCCGGCGGTCTCGGACGGTTCCATTGGCTGATGCATATATTGATATTGTACGGCCTTGGGTTGAGCGTTGTTGGCATCCAGAGGATTTGGTGATTGGGGGAATTGGGCCAAAAACATTTCGGCGGGCGATTGTAGCGGCTGGGTTTGAGGTTGGGCATGGTAATGAACGGGCTGTGACTCCAAAAACTTTGCGACATACGTTTGCTTCATGGTTTCTGATGGATGGGCATGGGGATTTATTTACTCTTGCGAAGATTTTAGGGCATTCTCATACTCGAACAACTGAAATTTATGGGCATTTGAGCCAGGAGCACATTGGGCGGGCAACAAAAAATATAAAATTTTAGTCTATAACCATTTGATTTTAAACTAGATA
>CAZXCK010000042.1:0-28955 GCA_964639225.1 uncultured Anaerolineaceae bacterium
GGCGCTGTCGATTATCTGGCGACCGTATGGGTAAACGGCGTTTTTGTGACGCAGCACGAAGGCGGCCACGTACCGTTTTCTGCGGATGTCACCGATTCCCTGCAATCGGGAGACAACCGGATAACCGTCCGTGCGCAGGATATTTCGGCTGACCTTGAGCAGCCACGCGGCAAACAATACTGGGAGCGTGAATCGGCGTCGATTTTCTATACGCGCACCACCGGCATCTGGCAGACGGTATGGCTGGAACCCGTAAGCCAGACTTATCTGGATGGCATCAAAATCACGCCCGATATCGACAGCGGGCAGGTACAGATACAATGCGACCTGAAGAACTATGTGTCCGGTGTCCAGATCGAGGCACAAATCACCTGGCAGGGCAGCGCGGTCGCATCGCACACTCACACCGTCGATGAAGCCCGCGCCGTCTTCACACTCCCGGTCGGCACCGGGGATGATCTCCATCTGTGGAGTCCGGAAGACCCGGCGCTGTACGATCTCGTCCTGCGTGTGCGCCATGCCGGTGAAACGCTCGATGACGTAAAAAGCTACTTCGGCATGCGCAAAATCGCGGTGGAAAACGGTCAGGTGATGCTCAACAACCGGCCATACTATATGCGCCTTGTGCTTGACCAGGGCTATCACCCGGACGGACTGCTGACCTTCCCCTCTGACGACACCATCCGTCAGGATGTCGAACTGACCAGAGCGATGGGGTTCAACGGTGCGCGCAAACACCAGAAAGTGGAGGAGCCGCGTTATCTCTACTGGGCCGACCGCCTCGGCCTGCTGGTATGGGGCGAGATGGCTAACGCTTATCGGTTCTCGGAGATTGCGGTGCAGCGCATCACCTCGGAATGGCAGACGGCGATCCGCCGCGATTACAACCATCCATCAATTGTGGCCTGGGTGCCGATCAACGAAAGCTGGGGCGTGCCCGATCTGCAGGGCGATTCGCGCCAGATCGATCATCTGCTGGCCATGTATCACCTGGTGCGCTCAATTGACCCCACGCGCCTGGTGATTTCGAACGACGGCTGGGAGCACGCCCGCACCGATCTGCTCACGATTCACGACTACGAAGGCGACGGCGAGATTCTGCACGAGCGTTACCGCACGCTGGAGAACATCCTCGCGGCACGGCCAGCCAAACGCGACCTGTTTGTGGCTGGCTTCAGCCATGAAAACCAGCCGATTCTGGTCACTGAGTTTGGCGGCATCGGCTACCAGAAGGACGCCCAGGAAGGCTGGGGCTACACCACCGCCAGCGATGATGCCGAGTTCATCCGCCGCTACCGCGCGGTGCTGGAAGCCGTGCTGGCATCGCCGGAGGTACAGGGATTCTGCTACACGCAGTTCTGTGACGTGGAACAGGAAATCAACGGCCTGCTGACCTATGACCGCACGCCTAAGGTTGATCTGGCGACCATTCGGGAGATCACCGCCAGGGAGATTTGAAGCGCGCGTCAGCACGCAATCGTCTCAATAGCGGTAGGTGTGCCATTGTGGGAGACAGGAGCAAAACAGATGACACAGACGAATGACTGGAAGACCTTCTTTGACCAGCATGCGGGTCGATACATGGATGAGGATTTTGTCACGGGTACACAGGGTGAAGTCGATTTCCTCATCGATCACCTGAGGCTGACCCCCGATCAGCGTATCCTGGACATGGGCTGTGGCACGGGACGGCACGCGCTCGAACTGGGAAGGCGGGGCTATCAAGTTACCGGGGTCGATCTTTCCGATGGTATGCTCGCTGAGGCACGACAGGTAGCCCAGGCCGAGGGTATCACGACGGTAACCTTTCAACAGGCGGACGCCACCCGTTTCACGACGGATAACCTGTTTGACCGCAGTTACTGCGTATGTGAGGGGTCGCTGGGGCTGGTGGGTACGGGCAGTGAACCCCATGAGCACGACATGGCGGTGCTGCGCAATCTTTATCATGCGCTGGAGCCGGGCGGGCGAATGCTCATTACGGTGCTGAATGCCATGCGTCTTATTCGCCATTACCAGCAAGCAGACGTTGAAGCGGGCATCTTTGATCCTGCGACATTGACCGAAGCCAACACACTGTCCACCGGTGAAGGAGATGACGCGCTAGAGGTGAACGTGCGAGAACGTGGGTTTGTTGTCCCAGAACTGAAGTTGATCCTTCAGGTGATCGGCTTTGAGGTCGAGCATGTGGGTGGTGGGACCGCAGGCAACTGGGGAATTCGTCCGTTAGAACTCGACGAATATGAGATCATGGCGATTGTGAACAAGCCAGCATTGTGACGAAGGCGTATGTCCAGACCACCCGTTGGACTTCAGAAGATAAGGGCGAAGCGAATGAAACTGACTCGACGCCAGTTGTTCATGTTCAGTCTGGCCGCGTTCACGGCGTTGTCGGCTGGGCTATCGCGCTCTATGGTTGGAACAGGCCGCGCTCAGGCGCAGGACCAGCGCGTCATCGTGATTGGCGCAGGCGTAGCCGGGCTTGCGGCTGCTCAGCGGCTGCGGGCAGAAGGTGCGCAGGTCCTCGTGCTTGAAGCGCGGGATCGCATCGGCGGACGGGTGCACACGGATTATTCGCTGGCGTCGCACCCCGTCGAACTCGGCGCGGAGTACATTCACGGTGATCGTGTCATCACCTGGGATTTACTCAATGCCGCCGGGATCAACGAGACCATCCCCACGTTCACTGACGATCGTCATCTGGCTGTCTATACTGATGAGCGACTGTTGCAATACCCTGAAGCGTTTGATCTGGACGGATGGGCGCTGCTTGAACGGTTGGAGAACGCTCGCTGGCCGCGCCACGACCTGTCGCTGGCCGACTGGCTCGGCGAAGATATCCCCGCCTGGGTGAATCACAGCATCGCATCTGACTACGCCACCGACGTGGATCAGCTTGGCCTGATGGGTTTTCTGGAAGCGACTTATGCCGGAGATGGTGAGGGGGATGCGCGCATCGCCGCCGGATATGGCCGGCTGGTCGAGTCCTTGGCCGATGGCCTGGACATTCGGCTGAATAACAGCGTCGAGCGCATTACGTACACCACCGATAGCGTGACCGTCATCACCGACACCGACACCTATCGGGCAGACGCGGTGATCGTGACGCTTCCGCTGGGCGTGCTGAAGGCGGGTGCGGTCGTCTTTGATCCGCCGCTGCCTGAAGCGAAACATGCTGCCATAACGCGCCTGGGCGCGGGCATGGTGAATAAGATCGTCCTCAAGTTTGATGCGCCGTTCTGGGACCCGTCGCTTGAGGCCCTTGTCACGGACCTGGAGACACAATTCTGGTGGCGGGCGGGTTGGGGACGCAGCGACGAAGCGCCGATCCTGACCGCGCTGGTCGGCGGACGTTCTGGCGCTAACCTGAGCGCGATGTCTGATGACGCTGCCATACAGCTCGGCCTGTCTGACCTGGGTCGCATGTTCCGCCGCGATGATCTGGCGTCGCGTCTGGTCGAAGGGCGCTTCGTGAACTGGGGCGCTGATCCGTACAGCCGCATGGGATACTCTTACGTGCCTGTCGGCGCGGTAGGCCTGCGGTCGGTGCTGGCGGCTCCAGTCGGGCGGTCGCTGTACTTCGCCGGTGAAGCGACCAACGTCACGCATCCGGCCACCGTACACGGCGCTATCCTGAGCGGTTGGCGCGCGGCGCGCGAACTGAGCCAGGCGGTGTCCTGAAAATCGCGGGCAGAAAATCCGCTGCCTCACAGTCCGGAACCGGCAGGGCAATGGCATCAAACCGGGCAAGCATTAACATCTCGTAGCTACCTGTGAAAATCAACGTATAACCGGTAGTTGAACCTCGAACACGACGGGTTCTCCGGGTTGTGGTGCGGCAGCGTAGACCTCGCGGCAGGGTGCATCGAGGATCGTGTAGCCATTGGCGTCAATCCAGGTGCAGAGGTCGCGGTTAGCGGTGAAGACGTCGGCTTGCGATGCCATGCGGCAGATGGTCGCTGCCACCGTTACGGCGGGGAGTGTTCCCGCCTGCATGATGCGCTCGTCATCCAATGGAAGCGACGTGGGCGCACCGTCGCCGACCGGGATTGCCCCTTCGACATCGAGATCGTATTCACGATATTCACCATGCCAGTAAAGCGCCAACCAGGGTCCCGCTGCCTCAACTGCGCCGGACTGTAACGCCTGCCCGATCCGCACGAAGAAGGGCTTGATCTCCCCGGGGTTGGGTAGAACTTCCCGGTAGCGCAGCACCTTTTGCGCAGCGATCTCGCGCACAACGACCTCGTGTGCGGGCAGCTTCCCCTCACGTTCGATCTGACGTAGCCGAGCCTCAACCCGCTCCAACCGGGCCTGCTCTTCAGCGATGGTCTGGCGGAGCTGCGCCTGTTTCAGACGCAGCATACCGCGCAGTTCCTCGGCAGATGGGTTCTCACACAGCACCTGGGCGACCTCATCCAGCGACAATCCCAGGTCTTTCAGTGCCAGAATGCGATTCAGCCGGTCGATCTGGTCAACGGTGTAGTAGCGATAGCCAGTGAAGCGATCGACCTCAGCCGGTTTGAGCAGCCCAACATGGTCGTAGTAACGCAGAGCTTTGACCGTCACGCCGGTAAGTTGTGAGAACGTGCCAATCCTGAACATCAGACTACATAATCTCTGTAAGTCATGGTGCCTTTATTGTCACCTGTACCCTGTGCAATGGCAAGATGACGATCTTCCGGGCGAGCGATCACCGACCAGATCGTGCCGAAGGGTTGATCGAACACGGTGCCGTGCGCGCAGACGCAGTTGACGCGGTCGTTGAGTGCCGCTTTCATATCGTCCAGGGTGACCCCGCCATCATCAGATATGCGCAGTGCCCGCAGACGATCGTACCGAAGGGGTGAGTCGTGCGGACGGAACGGCTTGTGTGCTGCCAGTGCTGGATGCACCGGATGATTGGTCATCACCAATACGCCGTCTTCCGGTTCTCGGACATAGACACCCTCAATACTGGCTTCGACCACAACCGCCTTTGCCGTGTCGGCGAGCATGTAATTGCGGCTCTGACTGTGGGGGATAGACTGTATCCACGTCAGCGCTTCATCCACGTTAGTGTAGTGCTCCAGCAAATGGCGTACGATGAACCAGAACGGGATGCCGGCCTGCACACCGGGCAGGAATGTCGCGCTGATGGCGACGAACAACCCGGCATCGTTCAGGCCATCCTCGCGCCCGATCCAGATATCGCTGTTGCCAATGTGTGCGTGCCCATCCACCGGGTAAGTGGTGTACATCGTGGCAGCATCCCACGAAATGCCATAGGTGAAATCGTAGTTGCGCCCGACCAGCAGCTTACCGTCTGCGCTGCGTTCCGGCATAACAGCCACCACGCTGCACGAGGGTACATTCTGCTGTACAGGCATCGCCAGCATCATGCTTTGCAATGCATCGTAAGGCAAATGTGCGGCGTCGGCAAATGCGCGCATTTCCTCAACGAGTTCCGGTGTATGCTGAAGGACGAGTTTCTCACACGCTTCAGCAAATGCCATCATCTGAGGATTCGTCGGTGGCAGTTGTGGGTTGACCTTCGCCATGATCGCGCCGTGCTGTATCCCCATCTGTGCAGGTGTACCGCGTAACGTCAGTTGGTGCATGATGATCCTCACTTGTTTATGCTCATCTAATCCCACGATACGCCCTCCTCGTAGGGGAGAGTCAAGCCACCTATATGCAGTTTCATCACGAAAAACTGACCACCCTGACCACAATTGATCATAATTCCAGCGGAGTCCCCCTGACGATTAACATCAACCACTTGACTCCAGCCCCAAACTCCAGTATCTTATAGTTGACCAACCAGTCAGTTATTAAAGGATTTGATATGCCTCGACCCGATGTGAGCGACGAACGTATACCCCAGATCCTCGATGCGGCAGCGCTGACCTTCAGCCAGCACGGGATCGATGGCGCCAGCATGTCACAGATCGCTGAAGCCAGCGGTGTCAGCAAAGCGACGATCTATCATTATTTCGCCAGTAAAGACGCGCTTACCCTCGCTCTCGTGCAGCGGTTGTTCGAGGCCAATCAGCCCGAACTGGCACGCCTGATCGTCGATGATGTGCCCACAATTGACCGTTTACGCACCTACAGCATGGATCTTGTCACCCTGTTGGGACAGAATCATATGCTTGCGCCCATCATCGCTGAAATTCGTGCCCGCGCCGACCGCATGGAGGCGATCCAGTCGGTGATCAGCGCCTATTTTGTGGATTACATCAATGCATTTACCATCGTTATTGAGCAGGGCATCGAACATGGTGAACTGCATGAGTCGGTCAACGCAAGCGAAGCAGCGCTGGCTTATGTCGCGTTGATCGAGGGAGCCATTCTGATCGCTCAGCATACCGGTCAGTCGCTGGCAGATGTAATGGCGACCAGTGTGAATGTCTTCCTTACCGGATTGAATTGAAAGGATAAGCTCTTTTTTTGTCGCAATAAACTACCGTCCAGTCAGTTAATATAGGAGATGTCGATGAGAACCGCCCTGAGAACCGGGTCCCCTTTCATCAACTGGGACTATCCACAACCGCAAAACATGCTGGATCGCTTCGTCGGGCCAGGTGCGACCCGTGCTGAACGCTTGCTTCAATTCGTGCCGACCTTGTTTGTCACCCTCGGCTTGATCGCCACCGCCGTTCTAAGCGATTGGGGATGGACACCTGTTCAGCTTATCATTGCTGCCGTGCTCACACTGGATATGGTTGGCGGTGTTATCACCAACGCGACCAGCGCCGGCAAACGCTGGTATCACCGGGCTGGACAGGGCTTTCGTCAGCACATGATGTTTGTCCTGATCCACATCGTCCAGCCGACACTGTTGGTACTGTTCTTCGATCCCGGCAACTGGATGTTCGTGGCAGCCGGCTATGGATATCTGGTACTCGCTTCACTGCTGATCCTGCTCACCCCGCTGTATCTACAGCGCCCCTTAGCAGGTCTGCTGCTGGTACTGAGTTTCTTCCTGTCACTCTACGTACTGCCGGTGCCACAACATTTCGAATGGTTCCTGCCCGTGTTTTATACCAAGCTGTTGAGCAGTCATCTGCTGCGTGAGGAACCTTACCGCCCTGTATTGGAGGTGCAATCATGACAGATAAGCGGATACTTGTTGCCGGGGCGACCGGCTATCTGGGGCGCTACGTGGTACGGACACTCAAGCGGAATGGATGGCACGTGCGCGTTCTGGCGCGGGATGAGCGCAGGCTGGCACAAGCCGGACATGCCCTGGCGCCAGCCATCCATGATTGTGTAGATGAGATATTTGTCGGTGATGTAACCCGACCGGAGACGTTACGTGGGGCAGCCGACGGTGTCAGCGCGGTTTTCTCATCAGTTAGCCTGATGGGACAGACGGGGGACCTGACCTGGCATGATGTGGATTATCTGGGCAATCGAAATGTGCTGAGGGAAGCGCAGCAGGCCGGTGTGCAGAAGTTCGTCTATGTTTCGGTGTTCAACGCCCAGCAGATGCTGGAAATCCCTATCGTCAAGGCGCATGAGCAGTTCGCCGCCGACCTCATCGCATCAGGGATGGATTACGCAGTGATCCGACCGACCGGGTATTTTTCCGACCTGGGGGCGTTCTTCGATATGGCGAGGTCGGGTCGTGCCTACCTGCTCGGCAGTGGTCAGGCACGCATTAATCCCATTCACGGCGCAGACCTGGCGCGGGTGTGCGTGGATGCACTCGATGGCGATGTCCATGAGATCGACGCGGGCGGGCCAGAAGTGCTGACGCAGCGGGACGTCGCAGAGGCAGCGTTCGCCGCACTGGGCAAATCCGCACGCATAACAACCCTGCCCTCGTGGTTAGCGCGAACTGTCGTCAGCCTGGTGCGTCCTTTCCAGCGAAACAGGGCTGACCTATGGCGTTTCTTCGTCGCGTCGGCGGCATTGGACAACGTCGCACCAACCTTCGGCGAACACCGGTTGATCGACCATTACCGGGAACTGGCCGCACGATAACGTCCAGATGTGGATTCTGAGCTTGGTCCTACAGCCTGTGTTCAACATGTGCTTGGATTACTCGTAAAACCGATCAAACCGGCAAAACCAGTCGATGACGCTGACTTGCCGACCGGTTCTGATCGTCGCCGCGCGAAGGCGTGGTCACCAACATGCGCGCAGGCTGGGTGGGGGCGGCGGCTCTCACATGCCCCCCATGCGTCTGCGCCCAATGACGGCTATAATCACCTGTATCATGACCACACACTCACGTGAGGGTGATTATGATGAAACAGCTTAGATTGAACGCACTGATGACAGTCATAGTACTCTCATTAAGCAACTGGCGTATTTAGCCAGAGATTGCCCACACTAACCATCCTAAAACTACAGCTTGGAATCCCGACGGCACATTGCTTGCAGTTGGCGGGACAGAAGGATTGCGCGTCATTGATATAGCTACCGGGCAATTGACGGACCTCATGCCGGCTGGAACTCGTCCAGTAATGCCTGAAGGAGCGCCGGGAAATCCTGGTCAGTTTCACCCTGCTGCCAGGCGGCATTGTAGATGTCCGCGCCGAGTGCCTCGCGCACCTGCGTCAGGATCGGCGCGATGATACGCTGAAAGCCCGCGCTCAATGCGCCGCTGGTGTGCAGCGTCCCGGCGATTCTGACCGCTCGCTCATACGCCCCTTGTCCCGTCATCGTATGAATAACGGCGATGGTGAAGAACCAGCCGTAGGGATTTGGTGGTAGCCGTCGGACAACTGGCGCAATCTGTGACAGGGATTGCAGGGGGTCCGTCACGCCGTCCAGCAGAATTTGCAGGGTCGTCGCCACAACGGTGCCCATCATACGATCCGGGGGCGTAGAAATGTGGGGGATGACGGCCTGTGATGCGCGTAAATGACGATTGGCCGCGTCGGTATCCCCTTTCACCCAGGCCAGAAACCCCAGTCCGTTGTAAGCCAGAGATATGCCGGTGTTGTACCCCAGACTGCGAGCAATGGGGGCAGCTTCGCGGAAATCGCGCTCAGAACGATCAAATATGCCGCATGCCAGGTTCATATTACCGCGCACGCACAACGAATGCGCCGCCCGCGATTCATCGCCCAGCATCCTGTAGGTGGCAATACATTCATCGAGATACTGCTCGGCACGGTCATAGTCGCGTGCTGACATCCTCAGAACGGCCATATTGTTCGCCAGCAGCGCCGCCCAGGAGAGATTGCCCAGGGCTTTGAAGCGCTCATAGGCGCTCTGCGTCGTGCGCACGGACTGCTCGTGCCGATTGAGCACAATATCGACGTATCCGCGCAAGTGATAACCCAGCGCCAGCAGCCAGTCATTGTTCTGTTGCTCAGCCGCTTCAATCAGGTGATCAATGGCGGTATCAATCTGCTCATTCACGCCCCCAGCCATATCCAGACGCAGATACTGGTATTTGACGAACCACTGTTCATAAGCGGTTTGTGCAGCCAGAGCAGGGTCGGTCAGGCGGGCCTCGGCGCTCGCCAGCCGTCGCGCCAACTGGTCTAAGTCGGGGGTGGCGATGGTGCCAGTGTCGATCATGGTACGCCACAACAGCAGACGCGCCGTCCCCAGACGGGGGTCAGCGCTCTCGCTGGTGGTCGGCGCATCTGCCAATGCCTGATCAAACAGCGTGCGGACCTCTGTGTGTCGGTTGCGCGTCCGGGCGAAGTGAAACAGGCTTTCTGCGGCGGCACCCAGCAGCGGATAAGCGGCGGTCTCAATGCCGCGCTGCCACGCACGGCGGATATTCTCAAAACCTGTTTCGATCTCTGCCAGCGCCCTGATCTGACCGCTGGCACGCAGCGGTTCCACAAGGATGTCGAGCCGCTTCAGGTAGTAGTCGCGATGGGCGTCGCGGGTGGGGCCATTGTGGGCGGAGGCGGTGAGCTTCTCTT
This sequence comes from uncultured Anaerolineaceae bacterium, assembly GCA_964639225.1. Lineage (GTDB taxonomy): Bacteria > Chloroflexota > Anaerolineae > Aggregatilineales > Phototrophicaceae > CAZXCK01. The sequence goes on from CAZXCK010000042.1 coordinate 9,879, forward strand.
CGGCGAACTGGCGGATTAGCTCATGGATGCTGAAGCGTCCGCTCACGATGTCCCGGCGCAAAAGCGACTTGTTGAGCAGTGTCATCAGGGTATGCAGACGGGTGCCGGTCACGGTCTGGGCCGCCTCACGTGTAAACCCACCCCGAAACACCGATAGCCTGACCAGCACCGTCTGTTGATTGGCGCTCAACAGTTTCCAAGAATAATCGAAAACCGCCCGCATCCCGCGCTGGCGTTCTGGCAGATCCACCAAGGCGGCATCTAACAAGTCGATGTTGCGGGCCAGTTCATCGGCGATTTCTTCGGGGGCCAGCATCGATAGCCAGCCTGCCGCCAGCACGATAGCCAGCGGCAACCCTTCCACCGTGCGGCAGATGCGTATGATGGCCTCAGCGTTATCGGGCTTCAGTTCAAACCCCGGTTGAACATGCTGAGCGCTTTGCAAGAACAGGGTCACGGCGGCATAGGCCCCGATATTGTCCCGGTCTGCTTTTTCAGGGAAGGCCATGTGCGCCAGATCAAACAGGGATTCCGCCGACAGGTTAAGCCGCTGCCGCGATGTGACCAGGATTTGCACATCGGGGGCCGTTTGCAACACGTCCTGAACCAGGGCTGCACCGTCGATGACGTATTCGAAGTTATCGAGTATCAGCAGCAGTGACTTGGTGTGCAGAAAATCCAGCAATTGCTGGCGCACGCTGCGGCCATCCGGGTGAAAGTGAAAGCCGACCGCTTCCGCTATGGCCGGGGCGATCGCATCCGGGCTGGAAAGCGGCGCAAGGTCGATGAAATAGGCCCCGTCGGGGTAATTCGATAGCCTGCGTCGGGCGACTTCCAGCGCGATGCGGGTTTTACCCATGCCGCCGGGCGCAATCACCGAAATCAAGCGTCGCTGTGGATCACTGAGCAGCTTTTGCAGTTCGTCGGCTTCGGCATCGCGTCCGACGAAGGGCGTCGTTTGCAGCGGCAAATTGTGCTTGAAGGTCCGAAGTATCTGTGATGTCGGGGTATTGAAGCGATCCTGTGCCGCGTCGTTGCCGCGTGCGATGTCTTCCAACGCGGCCCCAACATGCCGTACCGAGGCGATGCGGGCGGCAGGGTCACGCTCCAGCATGCGATAAATCAGGTCCACCAGTGCAATGACGTTGCCCGGCTCGCTCTCAGTGCAAGCGTCTAACGCGCTTTCTAAATCCGGCGGCGGCTCGGATGTGATGGCCCACATGGTTTCTAATAGCGTGGGGCGGGCAAAGGGATTCACACCCGTGAGCATCTCCGCCAGCAGCACGCCGAAAGACCAGACATCGCCTTTGGCATCACGCGGGCTTTCACTGAACGCTTCCGGCGGCAAGTAGTCGATAGTGCCGACAATCGCGCCGGTGCTGGTGATCCCTTTCTGGCCGACGACCTGCGCCAGTCCAAAATCGGTCAGATATACGCTGTCATCGGTGTCGATCAAGACGTTGGCCGGTTTCAGATCCCGGTGTACGACGTTGCGCTTGTGGGCCTGCGTGAGGGCATCGGCCAGATCAAGGCCAATGCGGATGATGCGATCAAATGACAAGGCGTTTTGCGCGATGCGCTGGCCCAAATTGCCCCCGGCGATATAGCGCATGACAATGTGATGCTGGCCGTCGTGCTCAAACGCATCCAGCAATTCGACGATATTCGGGTGATCGAGTTCGCGTAGGACATGGCCTTCACGTATGAAGCGCTCGATCAAAGCGGGGCTGGCCGCGTCCTTCTTGATTCGCTTGATGGCGACAATTTGATCGGTTTGGGTATCCTGTGCGCGGATGACAACGCCCATCCCCCCGGCACCGATTTCTTCCTGTAACTTGTAACGTTTGACGATGATTTTTTCTGGCATACGCTTGTCATCATTGGCAGACAAGCGTAGTATAGCGTAAGTTCTCGCAAATGGGGGACAAGCAAGCTATTCTTCGCGTTGATTGACCAGCAAATAGACCAGCGCATCGATATCTTCTTCGGGCAGATGGCCGAAGGCGGGCATATGGTGATTGGTCGCCTCGTAACCGGGAGTGTAAAACAGCGTCGGTTCGAGCAGGCTCTCGCGGATATAGCCTTCAGCAGTAGCCGCTTCACCGCTGTAAGTATCGAGCGCGATATAAGCCGCCGCGACGCTCCCGGCATCATCATGGCCCGGCCCGAACGTGCCGCGTGTGTTGGCGGTTTCCAGCGTGTGGCATGATCCACAGTAGTTCACGCGATAGACTTCAACACCGCGTTCGATTTTCGCCGTGTCGATCTGCGGTTCTGCGGTTGTGCCGCAGGCGACCAGCACAAAACACGACAAAAACGCCAGCTTTCGTAGACGTCGCATCATAGGAAAGTCTCCGTTGCATGGCGGCGGGGAGCCAGGCCCCCCGCCTAGCGTCGGATAAGCGCTTAACCGGTTTGCATATCAGACTCGGGCGTGCCCGCCATCGCGGTCAGCCCCTCGTAGTAGACGACCATGCCCGCGTTCGGGATGGCGATGCCGTTGATGGCGACATAAGCGCCACCGCCGGCATCGAAGGCCAGCCCGGTGGCAAACGGCAGACCACTAATCACGATTTCCGAGGTGCCGTCTTCAAGAATGCGCACGATTGCGCCAGCGTTGGGCACCGGCCCTTCCTCCGTGAACATGCCATGCTGAACGGCGTACAGGTTGCCATCCGGGGCGCGTTGCAGATCAGTCAGCATGGTCAGGCCGGTAGCGAAATCGCTCACCGTCCCGTCAGGCGCGACCTGCACGACCTTCGCCGAACCAGGGATGAAGGGAGCACCCGACAGCAGCGAGACGTAAGCCGTGCCATCATCCGCCATCACCACCGCCGTCGGCACAGGGTCGGCAATCGGTTCACCGCCGCGCCACTGATTGGGGAACACGCCCGGCATCCCCTCGAAAGCGGCGACGGTGGCTGTCTCGCCCGTTTCCGGGTCAACGGAAATCAGCGCATTAGCGGCAGCATCGGCCACGTACAACAATCCATCCGGGCCAAGATCGATGCCGTAGGGGTGGCTCTCGATGTTATCAGTCTCGTCGGGGTTGTTGGCGGCTTCATGCGCCCACAGGTTCGCCACTGTTTCGACTTCGCCATCGGCGATGCTGACGACGGCGGTATAGTCATCGATGGTCACATCATCGCCCAGGCTGAAGTGCCATGCGCCCGTCGTGGCATATGCGACGCCATCGACGGCGATCAGGCGGGCACCGCCGATGAAATCCATCCCGGCAGCGACCGAAGGCAGTAGCGCGACTTCTTCAGCCTCTTCACCGGGCATCATGCGCAGCACGCGAGATGTCTGGCCGAACGTGGCTTCGACTTCTTCAAACGTCTGCGTGTTGATGAAGATGATGGTTTCCTCACCACCGAAGCCGCTATCGATCACCCACACGGCCCCGTCCCCGTCCACATAGACACCCTGGGGGCCATTCAGCCCTTCCATGACGATTACACCATGGCCAAGGTCCGGCGCAGGCGGCCCTTCCTGGGCGAATACGGCGACTGTCAACAAAAGCATCAGTACCAGTACGGCCAGCTTTTTCATAGACGTTTCTCTCCTCTAACTGTTGAGCTTGCAGGACATACTCAACGTAGCAGGCTGCGAGAGGAGAGTCATTCACCCTGGGGTGAATTTATCCGCGTGTAGGGGGTGAAAAAAAGATGAAGCCCTCAGACGAGGTCGAGTTCCCGGGCGCGGACGATCGCCTGACCGCGTGTATTCACCTGGAGCTTGCCGTAGATGTGATTGATATGCTTCTTGACGGTACTGATGCCGACACTTAACTTTCCGGCGATGTCAGCATTTGACAGGCCTGAAGCGATCAAAGCCAGCACTTCAAGCTCACGCTCGGAGAGTGGATCCGCCAGACGCTGGTTCGACGCCTGAATTTGCAGATAGCGCACCTGCCGCTGTGATTCTTCGAGATCGTTGGTGGTCTGCTGGAAGCGTCGAGCGTTTTCTAGTGCGATGACGGCGTAATGAGCGAACACCTCCATTACCGGCAGCAGTGTTTCCTGAAAGACGCCCTTCACCACCCGATTATCCGCATATAGCACGCCTATAACCTGTTCTTGGCGCAGCAGCGGAACACACAAGAGCGAACGCAGCGACTTGCTATGGACGCTGGAAATATGCTCAAAGCGTGGGTCGTTCTGAGCGTTGAGGATAATGACGGGCTTGCGAGTCCTCAGTACATGATCGACGATACTACGGCTGAATAACCTGTCTGCCTCGTCGAGGTTTTCCCGATCCCATGCGCGCGCAGCGACCGTATACAGCATAGCGTCTTCCGCCTCGCGCAGCATAATAAACGCACGCTCCGCGCCAATTGTCTCAATCACCGTATCCAGCATATGCTCCAGTACATCGGCAACAGCCAGGGCAGATGTCAGCAGCGCTGCGGTTTGGATCACGGCTTGCAACTGGTTCACATACGTGTACATCTGTTCATGGCTGTGCCTGAATTGGCTGAGGATACGTGCCAATTCGGCATTATCATGCCGGCGGAGCAAATTATTGAGGTGTGCAACGAGTTGATGTGTTTGTTGACGGTAGAGATTGATGATTGGGTTGTCGTTCATGGGGAAAGGATAACATACTTTCACCATAAACGTAGTACGTGCCCCCAAGCCTAGTTTAGAAAGTTGTGGACCTGAGGGGGAGCGGTGCACCCAATCCAGCGACAGAGTTCTTTTTCCTGGGTCTGAGCCTGGTGCTGGTCAATCTGTGGGCACGATTGCGCTGGCTGTTATTCCAGCGACGCGGGCGTGGACCACGCACCGTGTTGGCCCACGCCTTCCGGCTCAAACGTTTTGTTGCCATGCTGCGTCGTGCCATTGAACAGCTATACCAGGCGGTTATGTCAATTCCAACGACTGGCCCGCCACAAATCGTGAACTACTGAAACTCTTGTTTCAAGTCTGACTCGCCCTACACTAGCCGATCAACAGCAAACCAGCTCAACGCTTCATTCCCGTGGCGATTGCCGGAGAATATGAGCGGCGGCGATGTGGGCGAATGTCAGCCCGGCGCTAAGTGTTCCCCCACCCCCAGGATAACCACCAGCGATGGGACTGCCGGACGTGTTGCCAACTGCGTACAGCCCGGGGATTACATTCCCCCACACATTGAGTACCTGAGCTGATGAATTGATCTGCAGACCGCCAGATGTCCCTAGTGCTCCGGGCCAAATGGGCGTTCCGTAATACGGCGGCTCGGCTATGGGCGCCAGGCAGATGTTCTTCAGGTCGGTGCGCTGCGGATCACCGGCGGTGATGGTGTCAAAGTCCGATTCACCGCGTTTGAATTCGGGATCGACGCCCCTGGCCGCGTGGTGGTTGAACCTCTTGATGGTCGCCACGAATGTACTCGTGTGGATCCCCAGCAGATCGGACAGCTCGGTGAGTGTATTCGCTTTGATGACCCACTCCGGCAAGCGGGCATCAGGCGCAAACGAGGCCAGTGTGTAACGGCTGCGGTGCGATGAATCGACGATGACGAATGAGGGGATATTGATGTACTCATACGTGCCGGTGTCAAACGTATAAAAGGCACGGGTAACGGCATCATAGGGGCCGGCTTCGTTCATAATGCGCACGCCCTTACGGTTGACCACCGCAGCACCGGGACGCCCCAGCTCAATTGCCAGTGCGTTGATACCCTCGCCGGAAGCCGGATCGTAGAAAACCGGCCAGCCCCAGCGCTCGTTCATGTGGCGCAGGCTGGCTCCCAGCGCCATGCCCATCAGATGACCATCGCCGGTGTTGGTCTTGACTGCGCTGGTGTAATACAGCGGACCGCGCAGGAAATTGTTTACCATCGCGCGGTTGTGGTCGAAGCCACCTGTCGCCAGGACAACGCCACGCCGCGCACGGATGTTACGCTCCTGTTGGCCGTTAACACTGGCGATAACACCAATTACCGCGCCATCGTCATCCACTACCAGTCGCTTGACCGGCGCGTTGAAGCAGAAGCGCACGCCGCGCGCTACAGCAGCCTCGTACATGATGCGAACCAGCGCCCCGCCCTGGGTCTCGCCCGGTCGATGCCCAACCGGAACCAGCGAGCGCCCACGCGATTTGCCACCCGGAAAGTGCGGGTAATAGTCGTTGAATGTGGGCAGGAAATCCCATTCGACCCCCATCTTGCGCAGAAAGGTGATGGCTCCGTTACAATGCTCGACAAAGGTCCGCGCGAGTTCGGGATCCGCCTGGCCCATTGTGGCGTAATGGAGATACTCCAGCGCCTCTTCACTGGAATCTGATATGCCCGATTCCTGCATGAGGAAGTTATTGGGTACCCACAGACCACCGCCAGAGATGCCCATCGTGCCGCCGAGCTGGGCGGATTTCTCCAGCAGTATCACGTCCAGGCCGGCATCGGCGGTCTGCAACGCGGCCATCAGACCGGTACCGCTGCCAGCGACAATGACGTCGTGAGTTTCATCCCATTCGACATTCTGGGCAGGGTGCGCGCGCGCGTCGTATACATGGCCGATAGCGCTCTGTTCCATTTCGCCCTCGACCATGTCCAGCAGGAAATCGCCGCGTTCCAGCAGACCTTTGCGCAGCGCGTACTGGAACAGGTCAGCGCGGTGGCTGAGGTCGAGTTTGGTCATCAGCCGCTGGCGATAGGTGTCCACTGTTTTCGGGCTGATATACAACTTTTCGCCGATCTCCCGACTGGAGTAACCCTGCACCGTCAGCAGCAGGACCTTGTATTCTCGCTCGCTGAGTGTGTCGAGCTTATCCTCGCCAGCTTCCCCGCCCTTCGCTCCCTGACGATGGTGGTCGAGCAGAATCTGCATGGCTTTGGCATAGAAATAGGATTCGCCAGCATACACCTGGCGAATCGCCTTAATCAATTCCTGGTCGGCGGCGCTCTTAAGCACATAACCGGAACCGCCCAGCTCCACCGTGCGCAGGATATACTGCTCTTCGGCGTACATGGTAAGCACGAGGGTTCTGGTATTTGGATAGTGCTTCGATATATATTCAATGGCATCCAGGCCAGAGAGACCCGGCATCGTCAGGTCCATCACCGCCACGTCAGGCTGGAGTGCCTCGATCTTCTCCAGCGCCTCATTACCGTTACCGGCTTCTCCTACGACCTCGATATCCGACTCGATATTCAGGAGCGCGCGCAGTCCAGCCCTCAGGACGGCATGGTCATCAACGAGCAGTACACGAATTTTGCCAGTCAAGATATATTTCCTATGAATATCACAATTGAGTACCTCGCATGGCTACAATGGCGACACCACGACTTCAACTTCCAGGTTGGTGCCCTTACCCGGGGTCGAATGCAGACAAAACCTGCCACCGATGATATCGACACGTTCCTGAATCCCAAGCAGTCCCAGGCTGCGATCCTGGCTATTGAGCGTCGATTCGATGTCAAAACCGCAGCCGTTATCCTCAATACCCAGCCGGATGATATTGTCATCCAGTTCCAGCCAAACCGAGGCTTTAGTCGCATTGGCGTGGCGAGCGACATTGGTCAGCGCTTCCTGCGCGACCCGATACAGCGCCAGTTCGGTGTGAAGGGGCAGCCGCAAACCATCTGGGATTCTGGCGCGAAAATGGGCATCGATATTCGTCTTACGTGTGTAAGTCTGAATATACCAGTCCAGGGTAGGCACCAATCCCAGGTTATCAAGCGTAGACGGGCGCAGATCGCGGGCCAGCCGCCGCACCTCTTCCAGTAGCTGCACCACGACCTCGCGCAGTTCGCGGGCATGGTTGGCCACAGACTCGATATCGGGCAGGTGTTCGAGCACTTTGAGCTGAACCAGCAGCGCCGTGAGCGCCTGGCCGGTTTCGTCGTGCAGCTCGCGGCTGATACGTTCGCGCTCCTGCTCCTGGGCGGTTACTGACTTGGCAAGCAGGCGGGTTCGCATCGCGTCCCGCCGTCTGAGTTCATCCTGCGAGCGTGCCAGGGCATCAATCATACTGTTGAAGGCCCGCCCCAGGGTACCGACTTCGTCATTCGCCCACACCAGCGCCCGCTGTGTGAGATCACCACGCTCGACCAGGCGGGCTGCGCGCGCGATCTGCAGAATAGGTTGCGTAAGCACATTCGTCATCAGGTAGGCGATAACCAGACCCACCATCGAAGCCACGAAGATCACAGCCGACAGCTCTATGATGACATTGAAGGTGGACACACTGGCAGTTTGTGGGCTGCTGAGATGTGCGTTGATGCGGATCACAACCCAGCCAACAGCCGCCAGGCAAGGGGACGCCATGGCGGCGATGCTGATACCGATAATCTTCATCCGCAGTGGCACGCGCCCCGCATGCGCCCAGAAGATGTTCCACTTGGTGGCGGTTCGCGCATCGTTCATACTGTGACTTCCTTATATCTGACGCAAGAGTGGCCAGCTACGCTGACCACATATGGTAACAACAAAACCCTCTTCGAGTATAGCAAGCTATCGTCAGATTAATTACTTCCGAATGTCACGGATTATGTAGTCGCATTGTACTCGTTTGCCCAGGCTTACTCGTCGGCATCTTCGGATTCGGTCTGCCCTTGCGGCGCGCCATCCTCAATCCAGGAGATGACACCCGCCAGTTCCTGCTCGGTGAACAGGACCGGGTGATCGCCCTGCCGCTGGCGGATAACGACGTTGCTGCCATCGACGTCTGCGGGCAGGATGGCCGGCAGTGTGGACCCGCTCAAGAGCGCGGTGTCGTAGCTGGTCAGGTCAAGCCGTGCCAGGGGGTTTCTGCCGCCATGACAAATACCGCACTTGGCTTCAAAGAGTGTACCCACATTCTCTTCCCAGGAGACAAACTCGGTCACCACTGGCGCAGGTGTAGGCGCGGGTGGTAACTCGCGCGGTGAGAACGAAGCTACCTGACGATCTGGCGGCGTGACGGTTTCGATGGCGGTGTCCTCAAAGGTCACGAAGAGGTAAATGCCGGCCAGCATGACGACGGCGAACACACTATAAGCCGGCCAGAAAATGCGGTTACGCTCCTGGAAGGTCGCAGCAGCCGGGTCTTCTTCCGGTTCGGCGTTGAGGCGTTCCAGTTCCAGTGCGTGTTCCTCTTCCATCTCCTCTTCGCTGAGATAGCCGGTGAACATGCTTCTGTTGAAACTGCGTACATGAACGTGATAAAAATGCCATACAATGATAGCCAGTACAGCCAACAGGGCTTCGTTGCCGTGCGCGGCTTTGGCCGCCGGGATAAGTTCGCCCGGCAGCAGGTTTGTCGTGGCGATGGGATTCCACAGCATGAAGCCGGTCACCACCATCAGCAGCGTGCCCCATACCAGCGAAAAGTATTCGACCTTTTCCTCAAAGGTATAGCGCCCCTGCTTCGGTCGTTCCTGGCTGAGTCCGATGTTGTATTTGAGCAACTGCCAGCCCGCACGCAGATCGGTGACGCGCAGCATCATCTCGGCGCGAGAACGTTTCACCCACAGTTGATAGGTGATGGTACCGACGTGGTAGACAATCTCCAGCATCAGCAGTGTCGCCGCGATGCGGTGAATGACACGGACAGCCTCGATGCCACCCATCAGCCCCACGAGCCAGATCGAAATATCGGACTGCGCGTACATCTGCACCAGCCCGGTAAGGGCCAGCACCGTGAAACTGAGGACCAGTATCCAGTGTTCGAGACGATAAGCGAGCGGGAAACGCAGGTATTTGCGGTGGGTTTCCATCCTCAACGATCCTTTCGACGACCGAAGGCGCGGCGGCGAACATCAAAGATCACAAACACCGCCATACCGCCAACAACAACTGGGATGAGAAAACCGTAGGCGAGATTGACCGTCGCAACCAGCGGCGCGTTCTCGAATGTGGGCTTATAATGGCTCATCCAGGCTGCCGGGAAGTTCGCCGTAGCGTTGGGGTGGCAATCCTGGCACACGGTCAGCAGGTTTTCTTTCATAACCGGGCTGTCCGGCTCATCGACGGCCATGATGTTATGCACACCATGACAATCCGCGCAGACCGGCGAATTGAAGCGCTGATCGGGTGCGGTCCTCTGGAACAGCGTAACGGTTGTCCCGTGGAAGTCGGCCACATAAGTCTCGAACACATCGGTGCTGATGTTGTTGCGGGCCATCATATCCTCGTCGGCATGGCAGGTCGCGCACGTCTGCGGCGAGAACAGGCGGAATGCGCTGGTCGATGGGCCTTCCATCTCGTGCACGCCATGACAATCCACACAGGTCGGCGAGTCCAGGTTATTATCCACCAGCAGCGACTGGCCGTGAACGCTGTGGGCATACTCATCATAGATGTTTGCGTGGCACTGCTGGCACATCTCAGTGATGTAGCTACGCGCCTCTGGCAGCGAGCTGCCGGTGCGTTGGTCGACGAGGCGCTGCACACTGTGTGCCGTATGACAATCCGAACATACCGCAGCTTCCATGTTGCCCTGCCCCAGCGCGGCAAGGTGAACGTTGTCCATCGTCTCGTCGTATTTGTCGGTATGGCAGGCCACACAACTGGTCGAGTATTCTATGGTGAGTTCGCGCCGAGTCTCGACGGTCAGTTCCGGGTGCGGATAGCCGTCATAACCCTCATGGCAGCGAATACAGCGGTAACCGTCGCGGCCATGCTCACCGTGCACGGAACTCAGATAGTCGTCCGGGTCTACCGTAACTGACAGTTCCTCGCCCGAAGGCAGGGTCATCTGCAGAAACGGACTCTGGTGGCAGCTCAGGCAAAACGCACTGTCCGGGGGTCCGCTGCCCTGAAACTGCACACTGGTCCCTGAGTCGTCCTGGGGTATGGGTGTGGGCGGCAGAACCTGAGCCGTGTCGCTGGCCACAGCGACTGGCAGCATGGCCATGCTCGCCAACACCAATGCAATCCCCATTACGCCCAGGAACAGCATGCACCACGGATAAGTTCTGGAAGATTTGCTCGTCATCATAACCTGTTCCAAGAACAATGCAGCGAGTCTGGTCAGTGAGTAACACGGTTGGGGCGATCTGCTTCGGTTGAGCCATCACCCTGGTGGCGGGTTTGCCAGATACCACACTTTACAGCAGGGGCGGCGTACTGCTACGCCGCCCCCTGCCTGACTTATCAGCGAGGCATTGGCGCCCTCTGTTGCCGGACTACCATCGCTCTGCGGCGATAGCAGCGTTTACTGGCCAGCCATGTGCCGCGCAGCCAGATAACCGAACGTGACACCCGCGCCGACGGTCGCGCCGCCGCCCGGATAACCAGCGCCCATCACGCTGCCCGATGCGTTACCCACCGCATACAGGCCGGGGATCGTCTCGCCCCACACGTTGAGGACCTGAGCATTCTCGTTGATCTGCAGGCCACCACAGGTGCCCAGCGATCCCGGATAGATCTTGGCTGCATAGAACGGTGGCGTGGCCAGCGGAGCCAGACACGGATTGGCCAGGTCGTCACGGCTGGAGTCGCCACCGGTGCGGACGTCAAAGGAGAACTCGCCACGTTTGAAGTCGGGGTCAACACCCTCGGCGGCATTCTCATTGAAGCGCTCGAATGTCGCGGCCAGTGTCACCGGGTCGATTTCCAACTGCTCGGCCAGTTCTTCGACGGTATCGCCGCGCGCCACCCAGTCCGGCATATCCATGCCGGGCGGCATGTAAGCGAAGGTATAACGGCTGCGATGCTCCGAGTCGACGATGGCGTAACCGGGGATATTGATGTAATCCAGCGTAGCCGAGTCGAACATGTAGAACGCACGAGTGACCAGGTCATACGACGCCGCTTCGTTGAAGAAGCGCTCGCCCTTACGGTTGACAACTATCGAACCAGGCTTGCCCAGCTCAATCGCCAGCGCCGGGATCGATACACCGAATTCTTCGTTGTAGTAGACGGGCCAGCCCCAGTTTTCGTTCATGTTACGCAGGTTGGCGCCCAGGGCCATACCCATCATGTGACCGTCGCCGGTGCTGGTGCGCACGGCGCTCGGATAGTAGATGGGGCCACGAATGAAGTGCTTGACCATCGTCTCGTTGTGGTCGAAACCACCGGTGGCGACGACCACACCGCGAAGGGCGCGGACGTTGACATCGCCGCCCTCGGTCTCGGCGACAACACCGACAACCGTGCCGGTATCGTCGGTGACCAGACGCCGGGCCGCCGTTTCGGTCAGGTACTGCACGCCGCGCTCTTCGGCTGCGGCCCGCATCATACGGACCAGCGCGCCGCCACCGCTAGCGCCTTCGATAGTCGAAATCGGGCTGATGCCACGACCGCGAGGTTTACCGCCGGGGAATTCAGCGTAGTAATCGTTGAACTGCTCCATCACGTACCATTCGATGCCCGCTTCGCGCAGTGTCTCGACGGCGGCGTTGCAGTTATCAAGGAACGGCCCGAACAGGTCGGGGTCGCCCTGGCCGAAGGTCGCGTACTGAAGGTATTCCAGCGCTTCTTCGCGGGAGTCCTCGATGCCCTCTTCGGCCATCAGGTAGTTGTTCGGAATCCACATGCCGCCGCCGGAGATACCGGTCGTGCCGCCGGTCTGCGAACCTTTTTCCAGTACGATAGTGGTGAGACCTTCGTTGGCGGCCTGAATGCCGACCATCTGGCCGGTACCGCTGCCGATCACGACGATGTCAGCTTCGTAATTCCACTCGCTGATGTCGTTGATGGAGACAGCCTGCGAGACGGCCTTATTCGAGGCAGCGCCAACAGGCAGAGCGCCAGCGGTGACCGTTATCGCACCAGCCAGCGCCGACCCACGCAGAAATGTACGTCTGGAAATCCCTTTGTTGCTATCTTCTTTAGTCATTGGTGCAACTCCTTATATGCTCAAAAAGCTAATTTGATTCAGCGAGTAATGGTGGTGTGCGGAAACGAAACGCGTGACACTCCGAGCAGAGCAGCGTCGACTCGCGGTGTATCCGGTGACAACTGTGACATTCGAGATCGTCATAGTGCGGCGGCTGGTGCGGGTTGGCCTCGTGGAAAAACGCCTGCGGGTCGCTGATGCCCAGATCTGTCGTCCGCAGCCGAATCTGCTCATAACTGCCGTGTTCGTGACACTCGAAACACGTATCCATCGAGTAGTTCACCCGAGTGAACGGCGTCTCGAAGTCACCACTCAGCTCGGTGACCAGCTCGTGAAGCTGCTGCTCGAATGTGTGCTGATGGCAATCCACGCAGGTAATGTCCCGAAATTGGTGGTGCTGCGCCAGCATACCATCAGTTTCCATACTTTCGACATAGGTCTGCATGGAGTGGCAGTTGGTGCAGGAATCCGCTGTTGGGTTACCAACCCGGAAGTCCCAGTAATGCCCCCAAACGGCAATCGCGCCGACCAGGCCGGTCAGGACCAGGATCAGGACAAGCGATCCAATGACCTTAATGATGCGCCTGAAGACTCGAGCAACTCTACCCTTGCGGGATACGTTTTCTGGCATAATTCGGGCCACCTCGTCAGGATGATGACTGCACAGCAATCGCCTGTGCTTACAGGCGTCACATTTACATTATTCCCGGTTTGGGTGGTGGCTGTCTGTCAGGAATGAGATGATTCCTGTGTCGGGATTTTCACCACAGGGCGCGGAACAACCCCGCTGGCTGGCAGGTGTACCTGATGAGGTGATTATGGAAGACTACGCCATATCGAACGCGTTATTACAGCCTCTGATGAGTGAGTTTCGCTTACGAGCTATGGAAAGAGGCATTGACAGCGCGAACTATTAAGAATCTGTTACACTCAAAGCCAGCGACCATGCATCACATGCTTTCGCACCTGCCTGTGCAGTACGGCGGCGCAGCATCCTATCTCCGCATGATCGGCTTGTCTAATACCCACGTTGAGCGGTTACGCGATAAACTGATTGAATGACACAGGAGCAACCGTACTCATCAGAACCGCCGCGCTTCGATGATGCCCACCGGGTTGTAACTGTGCCCTGGGAACACATGCGCCAGATCGGTGCGTGGCGTACGTCTGGAAAGGATATCGCCCAACACGTCCCGGTAGTCGGTGGTGATTTCCAGGTCGCCGTTCGCCAGGAAGTCCGGATTCAAGCCGGGCCAGATGGCATGAACCGGAGCGCCGGTGATACCCTCGTTCATCACCAGCATGACGCCGCCGTGCCCATGATCAGTGCCGCCCGCGCCATTTTCCTGCACGCGACGCCCGAACTCCGACATGGTGACCACCGTGACGCGCGACATCTCATCCAGCAGATCATCGTGGAAGGCGCGCAGGTTTTCGGCCAACTCCACTGCCAGACCGGGGAAGATGCCCACACCCTGATGGATCGTGATACCCTGCGCGATGTGCGTGTCAAAATTGCCCAGGTCGATGCACGCCACTTCCAGCCCGACCCCGGCTTTGATGAGCGCGGCGGTCTGCTTAAGGGCGCGTCCAAAGTGCGTCTCGCTGTAGACCGCGCCACGCTCCGGCTGATAGCGATCGACACTGATCTGCTCCACAGTTGCCAGCGCATCCAGCGTAGCCTGGGCTGCCGCTTCCAGCGGGCTGTCGTTGTCGTGATACAGATTGTGCAAGATGGTCATGAACTGCTGCGTGCGGGTGTCGTCGCCGCTCAGGTGGTAATCTGTGATCGAGCGGAAGGCGTTGGCAGAGGCGTAACCGCGCAGGCTGGTTTGCAGGCTTTCCTCCCAGCCGATGACCCGCAGCGGCGAATCTTCAGCCGATCCGGTCACGGTCAGATGCCGACCCAGCCAGCCAGAACTCGCGCCGCCTTCGCTTCCTGCCCCACGCTCGATCAAATCCATGGCCTCAAAGTGGCTGCGCGAAGTGTGAGGCGCGCCAACGGCATGGATAGCCTTAAGATGCCCGGCGGTGAACAGTTCGTGCAGCGCGCTCATATCCGGGTTGAGGCCGAAGAAGTCATCCAGTTGCAGCACGCGATCCTCCGAACGGCTGTCAGGCCGGGCGATGGCAAGCCGGGGCCGCGCCTGATAGTAGGCGTCATCGCCAAAAGGGACGATCATGTTGAGCGCATCTGCGCCGCCGCGCAGGAAGATGCAGACGATCACATCGCCCGCAACACCACTTTGGGCGAAGGCCACGCGCGGCATCCAGGCGGGCCATGCACTGTGCAGCGCCACGCCGGAGGCAGCCACCGCTGCCATCTTCATAAAACTGCGTCGTGATTGTGTCATATTCCTGCCCTTTCTTATCGCCATTGAAACGCCGGACTGGCTGCCAGCAGACCAAGCACCGCCGGGAAGTCGTTCTCCTGCTGTATGAAGTCCGCGAGCTGATGGGTCTGCTCCAGCGCATAACTGCCCCCCAGCAGATGCCGCGCCAGACTCGAAAAGATCGCGTGTTCTTCGGCCTGCCCGGTGGCGTCTTTCAGGTCGTCCAGGTTGACCTGAAGGCCAGGAATGGCATTGTCGAAAAAATCCAGGCCAAAATTCCAGCGGTGCAGCAGGTTTCCGTTCCAGTCGGCTGCTGTGTCTGGGTAGCCGTCGGGCATGGGCCAACTGAAGGGCCGGTGCGCCATCCTGTCCAGCCGGTTGATGACCTCAACGCTGCCATCATAACGGGCATTTGTCAGTCGCATCAGCGACACGACCAGTTCAAATGGTCGCCTGAGCTTGGGTGGAGCCGCGTCAAATCCGGGATGATTCAGGAGCGCCCGGCACACCGCCCGCAGGTCCCCGTTTGTTGCGCGCCAGGCATCAGCACAGGCGTCGACAATGGCCTGTGGCGGGTCATCGGCGACAAAGCGCCGCACCAGTTTAGTGCTTATATGGCGCGCCGTACTGGGATGCGCGATCAGGATTTCCAGCACACGATCGCCTTCTGCCTTTGGGTTGTCGGATCGGATGATCTCGCCAAGTACGCGCTTTTCGCCGGGTGCGTGCCATTCGGGGACGAACGCAAATGACCCCCGCGCGGTCATCGTCCAGCCAGAAAAACAACGCGCCACTTCCCGGATGTCGTCCTCGGTGTAACCGCCGTCGACGCCCAGCGTATGGAGTTCCATGATTTCGCGGGCATAGTTCTCGTTCAGGCTGCCAGACCTGTTTTCGACGTTGTCCAGGTAATAGAGCATGGCCGGGCTGTGCGCAGACGCCTTGAGCAGGTCGCCAAACCTGCCCAGGGCATGTGGACGGATCACTTCTCGGTCGTCAACCGTCTTGAGCGACGATGTATCGGACTTGAAGTGGTAGATGTTGAAGTGATCTGACCAGAAGTTGACCATGACCTCATAGAGCTGCCGCTGCGAATAGACCGCCCGCAGCAGCGTCATCGCCGCCAACTCATCGCGCACGTGCCGCCGGTTAGCTGTGCCATTGAAACCGAGCAGGTCAGCAGGTTTCATGCGCAGCGTATCGTAACGACGCAGGCGCAGCGCCACCGCGTCATCATTGATGCTTTCGTAATCCAGTTGCGCTTCGATCCAGGCGGTTCGCCCGACGGCTTCCACTTCCGCTATCTGACCGGGACGCGGCCCGAAAGCGGCGCGATTGAGCAGATGGGCGATGGGGTGTCTGCCTGTTGTATCCGGCGGGTTGAGCGCCGCTGGCATCGCGGGCTGGGTGTGCCGGTCGATGACCTGGCTGCAACCCGTCGCGCTGGTTGCCAGCAGCGCCAGTTTGATAAAATGACGTCGGGAAAGCGTGTTCATGCTGCCGCCTCGACAGCAGGTTTGCGCCCGATGAGGGTCGCGCCAATGCCCATCACAAAGGACAGGGGCAAAATCACCAGCCAGCCCACCAGCGGGAAGGCGACAGCGAACGACAGCACACTGGCTCCGACCAGCGTTTCCGTCATACTGGACCTCGGCTCATCTGCCATCAGGCCCAACCGCCCGCCCAGCATACGGGCGAAGGCCGCCATCCCGGTGAAGCCCCACGTCAGCAAAAACAGGTAGATCAGCACGCCCATCAGTTGAAAAATGCTGCCCATCGAGATCAGCAACGAAGCCGGAAGCGCTATCACAATGACAGCTATCACGCCCACCAGCAGCGGACGAATGATGCCCTGTTGCAGGCAGTTCGCCGCTCTGGAAGTTGCGCGGTTCATCAGCAGGCTGAGGGCTACCAGCAGCGCGGGCAGCGCCAGCATCGTCCCGGCCAGACAACCTACGATTGTGATTGAGTCTCCAATGCCCATGTCCGAGTCCTCCATGTTGACCGATTTCTTTACAGCCTATCCGATAGGTAGTCGTGGCCGAAGTGTGGCCGGTCAGCAGTTCAGGTGATTCCAGTCATGGTCAGACGTGACAGCGCTCACACCAGGCAGGCGCAGCCTGTGCTATGATGATGTTGCGATGAACGATCTTGTTGAAACGGGCCTGCTAACCACTTTCAGACGCTTTATTGTCGTCGTCTGGCTGCTGCTGTCGCTGACGGTCTGTAGTGCGGTCAGCGAGCCTCAACCCGTCCCCAATTACTTCGCCGTGTTTAGCTGGGTCTTCGCCAGCCTTTTGCTGGTTTATCTGTCGTGGCCGTGGCTGCGCCGCAGGTTGGGCAGAGCGCATCTGCCCGTTGCGCTGGTACTGGTGTCGGTTGTGCCGGTATGCGCTCATGCCGCTGCCATCTTCCTTAATCTGGCACATGGACTGTCCGCAGAAGAAGCGCTGATTGAACCTGGCAGCCTGTTCCTGTGGCTGGTACTGCCGCTGCTGCTGGTCAGCCTGCAATACCGGATGCAGGCCATGCTGCTGTTCACCTTTGGCACCGCCCTGCTGATCGTGCTGGTGGCAATTCCTAACGCTGTGCTTGGCGGTCCGCCGGTGCGCATCGCGATTGAACACGCCATCACTCAGATTGTCCTGTTTACCGTTGTCGGTTATGTCGTCGTGCGAATTGCGCGGGCGCAGCGCGAACAGCGCAACCTGTTACAGCGCCAGAACACCGAGCTGGCGCACTACGCCACCTCCCTGGAAATGCTGGCGATCAGCCGGGAGCGCAACCGCATGGCGCGCGAGCTTCACGATACGCTGGCACATACACTGAGCGCGGTCAACGTGCAGCTCAAGGCGCTGGAGGTGGTGCTGGATTATGATACAAACGCCGCAAAGAAGCTGGCGGTGGAGACTCAGGCACTCACGCGCGATGGCCTGAACGAGGCGCGCCGCGCTCTGCACGCCCTGCGCGCCAGCCCCATTGATGCCTTCGGCTGTGTACTGGCAATTGAAAACATGGCGCAGTCCAGAGCGGAGCAGGCCGGGCTTGAACTCAGGCTGGATTTGCCTGTACAGATCACCGGGATCAGCCTCGACGTGGAGCAGAACCTGTATCGCATTGTAGAGGAAGCCATCAACAACGTGATTCGACACGCAAAGGCCAAGACCCTGTCCATTGTCCTGTATCAGGCGGAGGATGGCGGGGTGGAACTGACCATTTCGGACGACGGCAAAGGCTTCAATCCCAGGCGCGTCGACGCGAAGCAGCATTACGGCATCACCGGCATGTACGAACGGGCGCTGCTGTGCGGGGGTGATCTGAAAATCGAGTCGCAGCCTGGCGCGGGCACGACCCTCAACCTGAAGATCGAGAGGAAGGCGACATGATACGTGTACTGGTGGTAGATGACCAGATTGTGGTATGCGAGGGGCTGCGCGTGGTGCTCAACAACAGCCCGCATATCAGCGTTGTGGATGTGGCGCACAACGGCGCGGAAGCCATCGAGAAGGTGGCACAGCTCAGCCCTGACCTGGTGCTCATGGACCTGAAGATGCCGGAGATGAACGGCATCCAGGCCACGCGCATCATCACTGCGCGTCACCCGGAAATCCCGGTGCTGGTGCTCACAACCTATGATGATGACGAGTGGATCCTTGAGGCCGTGCGTGCCGGGGCGAAGGGCTACTTACTCAAGGATACGGATCGAAACGACCTGGTGGCGGCAATCGAAGGCACCATCGCGGGCAAGACACACATCGATCCGGTGATTGCCGAAAAGCTGTTTACGTTCATTCGCGTGGGGGAACCGCTGAATCGGGAAATCGTGAGCACGCTGAGTGAACGTGAACTGCGGGTGCTGCAACTGCTGGCGAATGGCCTGACCAATGCTGCCATTGCCGACCGGCTGCATCTGGCAGAGGGCACGGTGCGCAATCATGTTAGCAACATTCTGGCCAAGCTCGGCCTGACGGATCGGGCGCAGGCGACAGCCTTTG
>CAZXCK010000043.1:0-28783 GCA_964639225.1 uncultured Anaerolineaceae bacterium
GCAGGCAAAAAGGGCGGCCCTTTGTGTCCCTTCAGTGGACACGCTTCCTGTAGCCTGCTGCAAGCAGCTTGTGTTTTAACGCCGGGCGGAACCGGTCCGCCCCTTTACTCCGCTCTGAATTCTTAATCCGCATCAGCACACCCGCGACTCGTAACGCCGCCTGCGGCGTCCACCGCCCGCCTCACGCTCGTCATTCCCACATCATCCCCTAACCCACCCACGCGAACACCCGTGCTATCATGGACTCATGAATCCGTGCCGCACAAAACACCACTGCTGCACCAAAAAACATTGTGTTGCAGCACTATACTGCTGCACTGGCGTGCTCACACACAACCCGCAGCACCAGCCCGGACATTGCCAGCGGGCCGCGTGTGGTTTACGATAGACAGCGTGACGTGACAGATAACACAGGAGTGATAACGTGGCACAGGAATACGATGTTGTCGTGGTCGGGGCCGGTCCAGGTGGATACGTAGCGGCCATCCGCGCCAGCCAGCTTGGTCTTAAAACCGCCATTGTCGAGAAGAAGTACTGGGGCGGCGTGTGCCTGAACGTCGGCTGTATTCCGTCTAAGGCACTGCTGCGCAACGCGGAACTGGCGCACATCTTCCAGCACCGGGCCAAAGACTTCGGCATCAAGGTCGATGGCTCGGTCGAGTTCGACTACGGCGCGGCCTTCAAGCGCAGCCGCCAGGTGTCGAAGCGGCTGGCGAAGGGCGTGCAGTTCCTCATGAAGAAGAACAAGATCGACGCTTACGACGGCTGGGCGACCTTCACCGACGACCACACGCTGGAAGTCGATCTCGAAAAGGGCGAGAACGAAACGCTCAAGTTCGAAAACGCCATCATCGCCACCGGCGCTATCACCCGCCTGCTGCCCGGCACCGAACTCAGCGAGCGTGTCGTCACCTACGAGGAGCAGATCCTTGAGGACAAAGTGCCCAAGAGCATCATCATCGCCGGGGCCGGGGCCATCGGCGTCGAGTTCGCCTACGTGCATCGCAACTACGGCGTCGAGGTAACGCTGGTCGAGTATCTGGACCGCGTGCTGCCGCTGGAAGACGAAGAAGTCTCCGCCGAGCTGGCCAAAGCCTATAAAGACCTGGGCGTGAACGTCATGACCAGCACCAAGGTCAAGAGCATCGAGGACACCGGCGAGGGCGTCAAGGTGGTTGTCGAGGACGCCGATGGCAAGGAGCAGACTCTGGAAGCCGAGCGCTGTATGCAGGCCATCGGCTTCGCGCCGCGTGTGGAAGGCTTCGGCCTGGATAAGACCGGCGTCGCCGTCAGCGACCGGGGCGCGATTGAGATCAACGGCAAAATGCAGACCAGCGTGCCGCACATCTACGCGGTGGGCGATGTCACCGCCAAACTGATGCTGGCCCATGTGGCCGAGACGATGGGCATCGTCGCCGCCGAGGCCATCGCCGGTGAGGACACCCACGAACTGGACTTCCGCATGATGCCGCGCGCCACCTACTGCCAGCCACAGGTCGCCAGCTTCGGCTATACCGAGGCGCAGGCCCGCGAGGCCGGCTACGAGATCAATGTCGCCAAGTTCCCCTTCCAGGCTAACGGTAAAGCGCTGGGCCTGGGCGAGTCTGGCGGCTTTGTCAAGCTCATCAGCGACAAGAAATACGGCGAGATTCTGGGCGCGCACCTGGTCGGCCCGGATGTCACCGAACTGCTGCCGGAGCTGACGCTGGCCCGCAGCGCCGAACTGACGCCCAGCGAGATCGCGCGCAACGTCCATGCCCACCCGACCCTGAGCGAGGCCATCAAAGAGGCCGCGCACGGTCTGGAAGGCCACATGATCAACTTCTGATCGGGTTTCGCGTGTCATACAGACAGTGAACTGAGCAGGGCGGTTTGGTCATACCGCCCTGTTTCATGGTGCCAGTCTGTGCGGAATTGCACAATTCCCCCCAGTGGAGTTATTATCTTCGCTGATTTGGCGCGTTCTGGCACGCGCAGAGCCATTCGTACAGTCAAAGGGCAGGTCAAGCCCGGTAACCTGTCACAACAAGGAGAGCCTTACGTGGATTTATTCGAATATCAGGGGAAGCAGTATTTCAGCCGCTTCGGGATTCCCGTCCCGGCAGGCGGCGTCGCCGACACCGTCGATGAGGCTGTCGCCCAGGCCGAGCGGATCGGCTATCCGGTGGTGGTCAAAGCGCAGGTACAGGTCGGCGGGCGCGGCAAGGCGGGCGGCATCAAGCTGGCGGCCAACGCCGACGAGGTGCGCACGCACGCCGGTAACATCCTGGGCATGGACATCAAGGGCCATGTCGTGCGCCGTCTGTGGATCGAAGAAGCGTCCAACATCAAATCCGAGTATTACGCCTCGCTGACGCTGGATCGCAGCAAGAAGCTGCATCTGGGTATGCTGTCGGCTGAGGGCGGTGTGGACATTGAGCAGGTGGCCGCCGAAAAGCCGGAAGCCATCGCCCGCGTGTGGATCGACCCGGTGGATGGCCTCACCGAAGACGCGGCCCGCGAGTGGGTCGCCGCCGCCAACCTGGACCCGGAAGCCACCGAAGGCACGGTCGAAATCCTGCTGAAGCTGTATCGCTGCTATGTGGAAGGCGACGCCAGCCTGACCGAGATTAACCCGCTGGTGCTGTCGCAGGATGGGCGCGTCTACGCGCTGGATGCCAAAGTGAGCCTGGACTACGCGGCGGCTTTCCGCCAGCCGGAGTGGGATCAGTTCCAGGGGCTGGAGCCGCTCGACGAGCGCGAACGCGCCGCCCACGAGAAGGGCCTGCAATATGTGGGTCTGGATGGTTCGGTGGGCATCATCGCCAACGGCGCCGGCCTGGCGATGAGCACGGTCGATATTGTGAATCAGGTGGGTGGCAGACCGGCCAACTTCCTGGACATCGGCGGCGGTGCCAGCGCCGACCACATGGCCAACGCGCTCACCGTCATCAACGACGATCCCAACGTACGCGTGATCTTCATCAACATCTTTGGCGGCATCACCCGCTGTGATGAAGTGGCGCGCGGTATCGTGCAGGCCCTGCAGCGCGTGGAGTTGAATTCGCCGATTGTGGTGCGCCTGGATGGCACCAACGCCACCGAAGGCCGTGCCATCCTTGAAGAACACGCATCAGATCGCCTGATTATGAAACCCAATATGCTGGTCGCTGCAAAGACGGCGGTTGAAATGGCAGGAGGCAACTAACCGATGGCTATTTTCGTTGACGAGAACACGCGCGTCGTCGTGCAGGGACTTACCGGCACGCAGGGGCAGTTCTACGGCCTGCGCAACCGGGATTATGGCACTAAAGTCGTCGCCGGGACCAACCCCAGAAAGGCCGGGACCGACGTGGACGGTATTCCCATTTTCGCCACTGTGGCCGACGCTGTGCGCGAGACCGGCGCCAACGCCTCGTTTATCATCGTGCCAGCGGCCTTCTGCCCGGCGGCCATCATCGAGGCAGCAGAGGCCGGTATTCCGTTCATCGTGTGCGTGACGGAGCACATCCCGGCCCAGGAACAGGCCCGCATTTACAACTATCTCAAACGTTATCATCCCGATGTGCGCCTGCTGGGGCCAAACTGCGCCGGCATTCTCAGCCCGGGTAAGTGCAATATCGGCTTTACGCCGACCGAAGTGGCCAAACCCGGCGGTCCGGTGGGTGTCATCAGCCGGTCGGGGACGCTGGCCTACCAGGCGCTCTACGAGCTGACGGAAGCCGGCATCGGCCAGACGACCTGCGTCGGCATCGGTGGCGACCCCGTGCCGGGGACCAGCTTCATCGACGCGCTGGCCGCTTTCGAGAAAGACCCGGAGACGAAAGCGATTGTGCTCATTGGGGAAATCGGCGGCTCGGCAGAGGAAGAGGCGGCGGCGTTCATCCGCGATAACGTCACCAAGCCGGTGATTACCTACGTCGCCGGTGTGACCGCGCCCCCCGGCAAGAAGATGGGCCACGCTGGCGCCATTATCTCCGGTGGCAAGGGCACGGCCCAGGCCAAAATGGACGCCCTGCGCGCGGTCGGGGCGTATGTCGCCAACAATCCCACCGAGATCGGCGGGCTGGTGCAGGAAGCCCTGGCCAAGCTGGACTGATTGTGATCGGTTGGTCCGCACGACGTTAAAACAGCGGGCTAAAAGGGTACATCAATGGGGCGATCCATCGGGTCGCCCTGGCGCTTCTTCTTCCGCTGCTTTCTCCGCCGAGCGCAGGCGAGCGAACCCGGCGAACAGCCGCGCATACGGTCCGTTGAGCATGTGACCGCTGTCGGTCAGCGGGAAGCGATAGCCAGCGTGCGCGCCGATCACCAGCCCGTAGCGCCAGCCGATGCGCAGCTCGACGCCCAGGCCCAGCACCGACCACGCGCCGCCGTCGTCGAAGCGGACACGCTGCGCCGGGTCGTGGCTGATGCCGTCCTCGGCAGCCGGGTCGTGATGGCCGACGACCGCTTCGCCTCCGGCCCAGCGCACCCCCAGCAGCGGATACAGCCGCAGCCAGCTCCCCAGCACAAAGCCGACCATCAGGCCGCCGCCGCCGCCCGCGCCGCTGACGCGGTAATCGCCGGCGCTGTCCAGGCGCTGGCCGCCGTCGCCGCTGGGACGCAGGAACCAGCGCCCCCGGCGCAGCATCTGGCCGCCGCCCTGTACCGGAAACCGCAGCGGATATGCCGGTAGCTTCTTACCGTTGAGTTCGGCCTGGGCATCGCTGGTGTCGATGCGTTCCGTGCCGAACTCGGCGAAGTACACCTGCTCGTCGAAGCCGATTCTGCGCTGTGCCCCGCCACCGAGCCAGAAGCCCAGCCAGTCGAAAATGCGCTTCATGGTGTTTGTCTCCTTGCTATGCTTCCAGGATGCCGCAAACCGGCGCTTCCCAGTCGAGCTGTTGGTGGCGCGCCAGGATATCCTCAATCGTGGCGCGGATGTCGTCCGGGAAGGGCGCGGTGCGCCGGGCGTCGAGGTCGGCGTAGGACGCCAGCACCTCGAACGTCGACGCCAGTTTGCCTGTGGACTCGTTAATCATGAAATGCAGATAGTGAATCCGCCGCGCTGACACGCCCAGCACGCGGCTGCGAATCTGCACCGTCTCGCCGATGTGAACCTCGGCGCGGTAATGGATGAACTGCTTGAGGGCGAACATTCCCTCGTGGCGCGCTTTGACGTGGTCGAGTGTGATGCCGAACAGACCAAACAGCGACCACGCCGCCAGCCCGTACATATACACGTAGAACTGGATGTTCATGTGGCCCATCTCGTCCTGGTATTCGGGCGGGATTTGCTGGCGGTGCGTGAGTGGCAGTTGCTCCAGTTGGGAGATGGGAATCATGGTCGTTTCCTGTGGTGCGCGCTGTTCATAGCCTGATTTTAACACGAGCTGCGTCTCGTGGGCTTCAAAATCGGCGTGATGGCGGTATAATCCTCACGGCGAACGGACGGGAGCAGACTAAATTGACCAACGACGACACCCGCTGGATGAGCTTCGACCTGATCTTCTTCGACTGCGACAGCACGCTTTCCACCATCGAGGGTATCGACGAGCTGGCTCGACTCAAAGGCAAGGAATGGCGTGTGGGCCTGCTCACCGAGAAGGCCATGAACGGCGACCTGGACCTGGAAGCCGTCTACGGTAAGCGGCTGCGGGCTATACGTCCCACACGCGGCGAACTGAAGGCCATTGAAGAACGCTATTGGGAGACCATCGTCGATGACGCCCAGGCCGTCCTGGACGCGCTGCGCGCCCTGAAGAAAGAGGTGTTCATCATCAGCGGCGGGCTGGCCGAGGCCGTGCGTGGCTTTGGCAAGCGCCTGGGGGTGCCGGTTGAGAATATCCGCGCGGTGGAACTGGAATACAATCAACTTTCCGGCGACTGGTGGCGCTATCACGACCCGCAGACGCAGCACGGCCAGACCTATCTGGACTACAGCGGCGGTCCGCTGACTTATACCAGCGGCAAACCGGCTATCATCCGCGAACTGGCGCAGGGCAAACGTGGGCGCCGCCTGATGGTCGGCGATGGCTCGTCTGACCTGGCGACACGCGACGTGGTGGACCTGTTCGCTGGCTTTGGCGGCGTCGTCACGCGGGAGAAAGTCCTGCGCGACTCCGAAACATTTATTCACAGCGGTTCAATCGCGCCGGTGCTGCCACTGGCCGCCGGTCCGGCGGGGTATGCGCGCCTCAAGGGGACGCCGCACCAGGCCGTTTTCGAGCGCGGCATCGAGCTGGCGCTGGCCGGTGAGCTGACCTTCGCCGATGATGAACTGCGACAGACATTCGAGAGGGTTTTCAAAGCATGACATTTCAGGCAGTAATCTTCGATATGGACGGCCTGCTGGTCGACTCTGAGCGCATCTGGTACGAGGTCGAGGACGCGATGATTACCGACCGGGGCCACGTCTACACGGCGGAAGTGCGCGAGTCGGTGGTCGGTACGCGGCTGGACGAGTTTATCCCCTATCTGCGCAATCACTACGGCTTTCAGGAGTCCGTCGAGGAACTGATCGACGAGCTGACCAACCGGCTGCTGGTTCGCATCCCCGAAGACGTGGTGGCGCAGCCCGGCGCGTTAGAGGTCATCGACTATGTACGCCAGTCCGGGCTTCCGCACGCGATCGCGTCCAGTTCGCCAATGGCGGTCATCGACGCCACGCTGGCGTCGCAGGGCTGGGGCGATCTGTTCCCGGTGCGCTGCTCCGCCGACGACGAGCCACGCGGCAAGCCCGCGCCCGATGTCTACCTGGCGGCGGCGCGCCGCCTGGGTGTGGAGCCGACCGCCTGCCTCGCCCTTGAGGACAGCCCCAACGGCTCGCGGGCGGCGGTGGCGGCAGGCATGACCTGCTACGCCGTGCCGGACCTGTCGCACAGCAGCGTCGGCGACTTTGAGGACATCACGCCGCATGTGTTCGCCAATCTGCATGAGGTGCTGGCGACGCTCAAGAACGGGCGCTGAGCGTTGAATACCGATTGAGGACTCAGAGCGGAGTAAAGGGGCAGACCGGTCCCGCCCGGCGATAAAACACCGGGCTATATATTGCGTGTCTACTAAAGAGACACAAAGGGCCGCCCTTTTTGCCTGCCATGAGGGACAGGGGTGCTGGACGGCAGAGGCGGCAGACGCGCTGTAGCACGCCCTTACGGGCCGGGGCGCTGGTAAAAGCGTATCCAGCCTTATCCGCATTAATCTGTTAAAGTGCATCATAAGTGGCGGGGTCCGGGGCAGCACCCCGGCAATTACCTGAGTAGTTACCACAAAATACAGTTCGCACAAACCGGCTACGGTTCTGAACCGCTGGCGAAACTGTCGATGATGGTTCATCCGCTCTGATCTCTTGAAGCGCAGTCCAAATACCAAAGGAACCCGCCGTGACCGTCTTTGACATTCTGGTTGCCACTGATCTCACTGACGACGCGCTGGCGCTGCTGCAAAACGCCGACGATGTGCGCGTGCGCGTGATCGCGCCGTCGCCGTCCGCTGTGCGCGACAGCCTCAAAGCTGGCGAAAACGGTGGCGCGCACGCCATCATCGCCCGTGACGACGTGCGACTGGACGCGGAACTCATCGAGAGCGCGCCGCAGCTCAAGGTGATCGCGCGGCCCTCGGCGGGGCTGTCCGGCATCGACATCGACGCGGCCACGCGGCGCGGTATCAGCGTGATGCACGCGCCCGGCGTCAGCGCCATCGCCGCCGCCGAATACGCCTTCACGCTGATGCTGGCCCTCAGCCGCCGTCTGGTTGAGGCGCACGCCGGGATGCGCGCCGGTTACTGGCTGCTGGATCGCCGGCGGCAGTTGGGCGCGCAGCTTGCTGGCAAGACGCTGGGCGTGGTCGGCCTGGGGCGCACGGGGCGCATCGTGGCCCAGCGGGCGCTGGCCTTCAACATGACCGTGCTGGCCAATGATCCCTACATCAGCGAAGAGCAGGCCAGTGACGAGCGTGTGCAGCTCGTGAGCCTGCGCGAGCTGCTCGCTCGCAGCGACTTTGTGACGCTGCACGTCCCTGCCACGCCGGAGACGCGCCACATCATCGACGCGCAGCGCATCCGCCAGATGAAACGCGGCGCGCGCCTGATTAACACGGCGCATGGCCATGCCATCGACGAGCAGGCGGTGGTGGACGCGCTCAAGGACGGACATCTGGCCGGGGTGGCGGTCGATGTATACCCGGAAGAGCCGCCTTATAACAGTCCTCTGGTGGGGCTGGATGGCGTCATCCACACGCCGCACATCAGCGATAATACGGTCGAGGCCGCGCAGGATTTATCGCTGCAGATCGTGCAGCAGCTCCTGGACGCGCTGCGCGGTGTCGATTATCGCAACGTGGTCAATATGCCCTTTATGCCCGGCATCAATTACGAGGACATCCAGCCCTATTTACGGCTGGCGGAGTGTATCGGTACGCTGCTGCACGTCCTGGCGCGCAATCCGATCAAGCGAGTGGCGGTCGAGTTTCGCGGTGAAGAGGTCGGCGGGCTGGTCAAACCGCTGACGGTCGCCGCGCTGAAGGGCATGCTGGCGCCGGTTCTGGGTGATGCCGTGAGCTATATCAACGCGCCGGTGCTCACCGGTGAGCGCGGTATCCAGGTGACGCAGGTCAAAGGACTCAAGACCGGCGATTACACCAACCAGGTGTCGTTCCAGGTGACGCTGGATGACGGCGAGGAGATCGTCATGTCCGGCACGCTGCTGGATCACCGCGATCCGCACATTGTCCAGGTCAACGAGTATCGCATGAATTTCGTGCCGCAGGGCCATATGGTGGTGATGGGCAGCTACGACCAACCGGGTGTGATCGGGCGGGTGGGCACGCTGTTGGCCAGCAGCAGCGTGAATATCGCCAGTTGGCACACCGGACGCGCGCAGCCCGGCGGGCACACGCTGACCGTCCTCACACTCGACGAGGCGCTTCCGGACCCCGTACTCGAAGAACTGCGCGCCCAGGAGTTTATCCGCCACGCACACCGGGTGTATCTGCCGTAAGCGACCGTTTTGTACAAAAATTCCAACACAACCTTGATTCTCCGTGTCGCAAAATGGCCCCACACTTAGGAAGAGATATGCAGCGAGTAAGAAGGGGGCGTTGCCATGCGACACGCTCTGTATGTCATTCTGATACTGGCTTTGATGCTGGCGGCCTGCGGCAGCGATGCGGCACCGACGGAAAGCGGCCCGACGATCGCGCCGGTGCCGCCGACGCCGGAAGACGCGCCGGTTGACCCCGACGACGAGGTGATGGGCGCCGCGCTGGACTTCGACGAAGTCGTTTCGCAGGCGCTCAATACCCAGGAAGTGGTGGTCATACCGTCCAGCACACCCGACCCTGGCGGCGGCCTGGAAGTGCCGCTGCCGCGTACGCTGGTCGCTTCGGAGACGGAAGAGGTCGAACCGATTGGCCCCTTCCAGTATCTGTCGTTTGAGCAGCGCGCCCAGGGTGAAACCAGCGGCACCCGGCTGGTGATCTACGGCGATGGGCGGGTGAACCACCAGGGCCGTGAAGGCCGTCTGGAAGCGGCAGACATTCAGCAGATTAACGACGCCATCCGCGAACTGAACTTCTTTGGCCTGCAGGGGACATTCCTCGGCCCGCCGGGGAACGAAGAGACGTTTATCTACCGTATCGCCATCGAAACCGAGACGGTGGGGCGGGCCATCAACGCGCAGAACGGCTATATGCCCGATCAGTTTACGGCTTTCCTGGGGTTGATTCGGATGATGGGCGAGAGAGCCGTCCAGAGCGGCTAGCTGTCACTCCGGGCGCGCCTGGATGCTCACAATGTAGCGGTCGGGCGCGCCGCCCAGTTCCGGCACACGGATCGAGAAGGGCTGGCTGTCGCCGGGCTGGAGCACGTCCTCGGCGACTGTGTCGAACCACGCGCCGATCACCTGGCGGCGGCTGTCGAACACGGTGACGGCGGCCAGCGCCTCGCGGACCGGTTGTGCGCCGGTGTTGGTCAGTGTTCCGCTGATGAGCAGATGCCCCTCGTCGCTGAGGGTCGAGTCGTCGGTCCAGGTGAGCGACTCCGCGCCCAGAATGGCGGGCCGCGTGGCGTCCCAGCCGTCGCCACCGACAGCCAGCGCGAAGCGAGCCGCCTCGACGGGCTGGCCCTGGCCGAAGCGCAGGCTGAAGGGCGCGAATGCCCCCGGCGAAATGCCGTAACCCATCGTCATATCTTCAGCTTCGGCGACGATCTCGCCGGTGTTCGCCAGCAGTTCGACGCGCACCGGCACCGGCGGCACAGCGCCAGTGCCGCGATTGACGATCTCCCCGGTCAGAAAAAAGACGCCGTCGGGCGTGGTCCAGCCGTTGACGCCAGTCACGGCGACGGGCGCCGCGCTGACATCGTTCAGCGCGGCCAGTGGCACGGCAGGCATACCGGCCTGCGGATTGATGATGAGCGTGTTGGCTGCGGTCTCCAGTTCGGCACGCAGCGTGGCGTCGTCAGGGATGATGATCTCGATTATGCCGATATAAGCCTCTGCGCGCGCGATAAAGGTGTTGATCTGCTGAGTTGCGCCGCCTGCCGTCTGTCGCAGACCGTCCAGCCGCCAGCTTCCATCGCCCATCGCCTGCCGTTCCTGTTCGCTGTAGCGGCTGATATCCGAGCGAACCTGTGTCTGATAAGTGTTGATGAGGGCGATCAGCTCGGTGTCGGGATTAGCGACCAGTTCCTGCGCGTGGATGACGGCGACGGTCAGCAGCGGCGACTGCTGGCCAGCAGGTGTAAAATGCGCGGCGGCCAGCTCCGGTGGCGACTCCGGTTCGCCGATGTTCTGCACGAACACGGGCCAGTTGCGCGGGACGTCGATGGTGAAAGCGCCGCTGGGATGCTGGTAGCGCAGCGGCGACAGGTCGGGCGGGGCGGGCGTGGGCGCGAACACCACCGCGCCGCCGCCGCAGCCCGCTGTCGCTAACAGCAGTAGGGTCCACCACAGGATTCTGATTCGGGTTATCACGATTTCTGCGCCTCGGCTGGTCTGTGTGCAAGGTCATTATAACAACGGCTGAACCGGTTGACAGGCCCGCCGGTATTTCTGTATGCTGGCTGTACACAAGATGAGTAGTGTATGAGATGCCGTCCCAGGCGGCCATGGGGAGTGCTGTGATGTATACCGATAACGCGCTGTTGTTTCCACGTCAGGCGATACCCGCGCTGAAGTCGCTACGCGGTCCGGAGTGGCAGGCGCTCGTCGAGCGGGTGCTGTCTCTGCCGGAGACACACGAGGAAACCCTGGCCTTCATGCTGATGATGATCCGGCTCAACGGCTGCCTGGACTGCGAGACCGACAGCTACCGGGCCATGCGGGGCTGCGCCGCCTGTGCCCAGCAGGTGCTGCGGCGTTACAAAGGCCGCGATGCTGACCTGCTGGCGCGTTTTGAGCAGGCGTTGGATGAGGTTCGCTGCTTTTCTGTCGAGAATCCGGGCATGAACATCCTGTACACAGGGCCGGATTCGTCTTAATATGGGGTTGTGGGTGAAAAATGGAGACGGATTGGCCCAGATTCAAGCCCGTATTGACGAGACCCGTTCAGTATGCTAGACTGGCCAACACGTCAGCCATCTCATGACATCCAATATAATACGTAACTTGCTTTTAATTGCAGAGAGGAAGTCGGGCTATATCTGGTTCGGACTATCGCATCAATCGACAAATACGCGCACGTGAAGTACGCCTGATAACGGAGACCAACGACAATATCGGTGTTGTGTCTCTGACGCGCGCCCTGGAAATGGCCGAGGAAAATCACCTGGACCTGGTCGAGGTGGCACCCAACGCCGATCCGCCGGTGTGTCGCATCATGGATTTCGGCAAATTCCAGTACGAGAAGCAGCGCCGGGAACGCAAAGCGCGCAAGCAGCAGAAGAACGTCGAGGTCAAGGAAATTCAGCTTGGCCCCAAAACCGACGATCACCATCTGGGCTTTAAGATTCGCAACGCGCGGCGCTGGATTGAAGAGGGTATGAAGGTTCGCGTGCGCATGAAATTCAAAGGCCGCGAGATCACCCATCCCGACATTGGCCGGGAGCGTCTGGAAGCAATCGCTGCCGAATTGCAGGATGTGGCGACTGTCGAACAGCGACCCAACCTGGAAGGCCGGGCGATGCTGATGATCCTTGCGCCAATTTCGGACAAAAAGCAGTCATAAGCTGGAGCGATAACAGTGGGCAAGAAATTCAAGATCAAGACACACAAAGCGACTGCCAAACGTTTCCGGGTGACTGGGACGGGCAAGGTCGTGCGCACCAAAGGCGGCAAGAGCCATCTGCGCCGTCGTA
Source organism: uncultured Anaerolineaceae bacterium (assembly GCA_964639225.1). Taxonomy (GTDB): domain Bacteria; phylum Chloroflexota; class Anaerolineae; order Aggregatilineales; family Phototrophicaceae; genus CAZXCK01. Next base: position 12,254 of record CAZXCK010000043.1, read on the forward strand.
CCGCTAAACGGACCCGGCGCTTGCTCGACAAGACGCTGGAAGTGACCCATACCGCCGATGCGCGCCGCGTGCGCCGACTGGCTCCGTACCTGGGTAAGTATAAGGCCAACCCGCCGTCGTAAAACGCGGCGCTGGCTGCCCGTTCATCTCGTTGATTTCACCCGGAAGCCCATTCCGGGTATTTGTTGCCAGGAGATTGTGTCATGCCAAGAGCAAAAACCGGTGTAGTTCGCCGCCGGCGGCATAACAAAATTCGGAAGATGGTGAAAGGCCAGTGGGGTTCGCGCGGGACGCTGTTCCGCCGTTCCAACGAGGCCATGCTCAAGAGCCTGTGGTATTCGTACCGCGACCGGAAGGTGCGCGCTCGTGAGATGCGCAAACTGTGGATTATCCGCATCAATGCGGCGGCGCGGCTTAACGGCCTGAGCTACAGCCGGTTTATCTACGGGCTGGGCAAAGCCGGCGTGGAAGTGGACCGCAAGATTCTGGCCGATATCGCCGTGCGCGACGCCGCCACCTTCACCAAGCTGGCTGCCATCAGCCAGCAGCACCAGCAGAGCGCCTAGCACGTTCCGCGCGGTTGCCAGTTTATGCTTGACCAGACAGGGGTTTGAATTGCCCCTGTTTTTGTTATGGAAGGTGCGCCGATGGACCCCATCACCAGCCTGCAGAACGAGCGCGTCAAACTGGCAAAAGGGCTGCTGATTCGGCCCCGGCTGCGCCGCAAAGAGCGCAAGATTGCCTTAGAGGGTACGCGCCTGGTGCGCGACGCCGTCGAGCGCGGTCATAAGCCGCTGTTTGTGCTCTACGAGCTGGATAAGGCGGATGCCGCGCTGATTGCCCAACTGGAGCAGCGCAACATTCAGACGCTGCCGGTGAGCGAGGCGGTGATGCAGCATATCAGCGAGACGCAGCAGCCGCAGGGGATCGTGGCTGTGTTTCCGATGCCGCTGCCGCCGCTGCCACGCCATCCGCGCCGCGTGCTGATTCTGGATGGCGTCGGCGATCCGGGTAACCTGGGCACGGCGCTGCGCACGGCGGCTGCCGCTGGTGTCGAGGTGGTGCTGCTGACCCCCGGCTGCGTGGACCCCTACAACGCCAAAGTGCTGCGCAGCGGCATGGGCGCGCATTTCCGCGTGCCGGTCATCGAAGCGGGCTGGACTGAGATCGGCGCTTACTGCGAGCGTCTGACCGTGTACCTGGCCGCCGGCGACGGCGACATGCGCTATGACCTGGCGGACTGGTCCGCGCCCTGGGCCATCATCATCGGCAGCGAGGCGCACGGGACCGGCCCGCAGGCCGCCGCCCTGGCGCAGCATCGCGTGTATATCCCGATGGCGGCCAACACCGAGTCGCTCAATGCTGCTGCTGCTGCTGCTGTGTTGCTCTTCGAGACGGCGCGTTCGCGGCTGTAAATACCCCTTTGTGAACTTCTGCACTTTCTTGACTCCTCTGACTGACGTTCTATAATCTAATACGTGTTTGATTATTGTTGGGCATTCTGCTGCCTGATTGCACCATAGCCGGAAAGGTGTTTCACTGTGGCCCGCAAACCCGCCGATCAATCGGTCAACCGGGAAGAGATCATCATGGCGGCAGCCGATGTGCTGCGGCGCAACGGCTACGAAGCCACCACCATGAAGGACATCGCCGCCCGCGTCAACCTCACCGCCGCCAGCCTGTACCACCACTTCCGCAACAAAGACACGCTGCTGCTGGCTGTGCTTGAAGGCGGCCTGGACCTGGTGATCGACCTCATCGAGCCGATTGTCAACTCCGACCTGCCCGCCACCGAAAAGCTGACGCGCATGATCGAGGCGCACATCGTCAACGTCACGGAGAACACGGCGGTCGGCGCGGCGATGGTGTTCGAAATACGCTCGCTGATGAGCATGAAAAGCCCACCGCGCAATGGCGGCCACGTTGACAGCGACGCCATGCAGGAACTCATCGACCGGCGCGACGAGTTCTTTGCCCGCCGCCACTATTTTGAGGAATTGTTCCGGCGCGTGGTCCATGAAGGCATCCAGAATGGTGAATTTCGCCCTGTGGATGTGGGCATCTTCACCAAGGCCATGCTGGGTGCGCATAACTGGGTGGCGGTGTGGTTCCGGCAGGGTGGCCGTCTGGACGGGCAGGCGGTGTCGGCTATGATGGCCGACACGTTCCTGCGTTCGCTGCATCCGTAACCGAATCCGCGCACGGGCTGCGCGGATTGGAGTACTTAATTGTAATTAGGTTTTTGAAGGAAGGTTAGCATGACCTCATTCACCCCCACAGAAGACCAGCTACTGTTAATTGAGACCATCCGCCGCTATGCCGTCAATGACGTGCGTCCGGTGGCCCACGAGCACGACGAAGCCAGCAGCCCACCGCTGGATGTGGTCGAAACCGGCTGGCAGATGGGTCTGGTGGCGTCGGCCATCCCGGAAGAGCTGGGCGGCTTCGGCGAGATGAGCGCCATCACCGGTGTGCTGGCCGCCGAAGAACTGGCGTATGGCGATCTGCCGGTGGCGCTGCATGTGATGGCCCCGGCGCTGTTCGCCTACCCGGTGATTCTGTTTGGCACGGCGGAGCAGCGCGAGTTGCTGCTGCCGATGTTCCTTGAAGAGTCGCTGCCGCCGGTCACCGCCGCGCTGCTGGAACCCGGCATCAGCTTCGACGCCCACGCCATGCAGACCACCGCCAGCGCCGCTGATGACAGCGTGACGCTCAATGGCGTCAAGGCGTATGTCCCCCTGGCCGACAGCGCCGAGAAGCTGCTGGTGTATGCGCGCAGCGCTGACAGTGACGCGGTCGAGGCGTATATCGTCCCTACGGATACGCCCGGCGTCAGCGTGGAGCAGCGCGAGGCGCTGATGGGCCTGCGGGCGCTGCCCATGTTCCGCGTGAAATTCGACGATGTTCGCCTGCCGTCTGAGGCTCGGTTGGGCGGGGTAGTCGGTATCAACTACCGGACCATCGCCGACCGCATGAATGTCGCCCTGGCGGGGCTGGCTGTCGGTGTGGGGCGGGCCTCGTTTGAGTACGCCCGTGACTACGCTAAAGAGCGCGTGCAGTTCGGCAGGCCGGTGGCGCAGAATCAGTCTATCGCCTTTATGCTGGCCGAGATGGCCATCGAGATCGACGCGGCGCGGCTGATGGCCTGGGAAGCCGCCTGGAAGATCGACCAGGGGCAGGCGTCCACCCGCGAGGCATATCTGGCGCGGCAGCACGCTAACCAGATGGTGCTCACCGTCACCGATGGCGGCGTGCAGACGCTGGGCGGCTATGGCTTTATCCGCGAATACCCGGCGGAGCGCTGGCTGCGCAACGGGCGCGGCTTCCCCACATTCGACGGACTGGCAATCGTTTAGGCAGGTGAAAAGATTATGGCTATTGATTTTACAATTCCCGAGTCGGTGACACAGCTCACCCAGATGACGCAGTTCATCGCCGAGTCGACCATGCGGCCTTTCTCGCGCGAACTGGACGAAAACGAACACCAGCGCCCGGAAGCCTTCGTCGAGCAGATGTGGCCTATCCTCAGTTCGATGCAGAAATCGACGCTGGACAAACTGCGCGAAGCTGAATCGGCTAATGGCAGTTCGAACGGCGGCACGAAGGTCAAAAAACGCAGCAATACGTATCTACGTATGATGATGCTGGTTGAAATGCTCTCGTGGGGCGATGCCGGTATCTATCTGTGCCTGCCGAGTGCCGCGCTGGGCGGTTCGGCGATTGAGGCGGTCGGCACCACCGAGCAGAAGCTGCGCCTGCTGACTCGCTTCGCTGAGGGCGACAAACCAGTATGGGGCGCGATGGCCATGACCGAGCCGGGCGCCGGGTCGGATACGTCAGCCATCCAGACGACCGCCGTCTTCGACGAAGCGGCCAACGAGTGGATACTCAACGGCGAGAAGATTTTCTGCACCAGCGGCGGGCTGGCCCTGGAAGAATCCAACGGGCTGGTGATCGTGTGGGCGACGGTGGACCGTTCTGCCGGGCGCGCCGGTATGAAGCCGTTCGTCGTCGAGGCGGGCGCGCCGGGCGTCAAAGTGACCAAAGCCGAACTCAAGCACGGCATCCGCGCCAGCGATACGGTGTCGATCTCGCTGGAGAACGCGCGCATTCCAGCGGATAACATCCTGGGCAGCGCCGAAGTACAGACCGAAGGCGGCAAGGGCTTCAAGGGCGCTATGGCGACGTTTGACGCCAGCCGTCCGCTGGTGGCCGCTGGCGCGCTGGGCGTGGGCCGGGCCGCGCTGGAGTTCGTCAAAGAGAAGCTGGCCGAGGCTGGCATCGACATTCCGTATGACGCGCCCTACCACAAGCTGACCGCTGTCCAGCGTGACGTGCTGGAGATGGAAGCGCAGATGAAAGCGGCGCACCTGTTGACGCTGCGCGCTGTCACCATGCTGGACGCTGGCACGCCTAACTCGCTGGAAGCGTCGATGGCGAAGGTCAAAGCTGGTAAGGCCGTGACCTGGGTCACACAGAAAGCCGTCGAGCTGCTGGGTCCGCTGGGCTACAGCCGCGAGTGGCTGGTCGAGAAGTGGATGCGCGACGGCAAAATCAACGACATCTACGAGGGCACGGGCCAGATCAACACGCTGATCGTCGCTCGTCGCATTCTGGGCTACTCGCGCCGCGAACTGGCGTGAGGTGGTAGGTGTGGGGCGCAGCCTGCAGGCAAAGGCAAGGTTTTGCCCACTTTTGATGCAGATTAACAAATTGACGCGGATTTAAGGGACGGACCGGTCTCGCCCGGCGTTAAAACACCGGGCTACAGGAAGCGTGTCTGCTAAAGAGACACGAAAACAGGTTCACGTAACCTGCCATGAGGGACACAGCCCCTTCAGTGGGTCAGTACCTTATAGCCAGCAGTTTTGAACCGCTGGCGAAGGCATGCTACGAGATCGGTGTATACGCATTGATTTGTTGGAGCGCAACAAGAGTGGCGAGGTCAGCGCCCTCGCATGGTATCTGTGCCAGCCTGAATTAACAACCAAAAGATTACGAAAGGTCACGAGAATATGGGTTATCACATCGAAAAAGCGGCGGTCATCGGCTCCGGGACGATGGGGAGCGGTATCGCGGCGCTGCTGGCCGGGGTCGGCGTGCAGACGCTGCTGCTGGATATCCCCGCCAAAGGCACCAGCCCCGGCGACCCGCCGCATAAACGCAACGCCATCGTCAACAACAACATCAAAACCATGCAGAAATCGCGCCCGGCGCAGTTGTTCAGCGAGGCCGATCTGGCGCTCATCAGCGCCGGTAACATCGAGGACGACATGGAGCGCCTGGCTGATGTCGATTGGGTGATCGAGGTGGTGGTCGAGCGGCTGGACATCAAGCAGGACCTGATGAAGAAGCTGGCCGCTGTCGTCAAGCCGTCGGCGATTATCAGTACTAACACGTCGGGGCTGCCCATCGAGCAGATCGCCGAGCACATGGACGACGATTTCACGCGCCGCTTCCTGGGCACGCACTTCTTCAATCCGCCGCGTTACCTGCGCCTGCTGGAAGTGATTCCGCATCCCAACACCGACCCTGACGTCGTCGCCTTTGTGATGGACTTCGGCGCGAAGACGCTGGGTAAGGGCGTGGTGCAGTGCAAGGATACGCCCAACTTCATCGGCAACCGCTTTATGTCAATGTCTGGTATGCAGGTGATGAACTATGCGCTGGACAACGGCTACACTGTCGAAGAGGTGGACGCGCTCACCGGCCCGCTGATCGGGCGGCCCAAAACGGCGACGTTTAACCTCAACGATCTGGTGGGCTTTGATGTTGCCGTGCATGTGGCGCGCAATCTGTACGACGCCATTCCCGACGATCCGGCGCGCGAGGTGCTGAATCACCCGAAGGCGGTCGAGTTGTCGCAGAAGATGCTGGATAACAACTGGCTGGGACGCAAGACCGGGCAGGGCTTCTATCATATGCGGCGGCAGCCGGACGGCTCCAAAGAGCTGTGGGCGCTCAACCTGGATACGATGGAATACGAGCCACCCACCGATCCGCGTTTCGACAGCGTGAAAGAACACCGTCGCGTCAAACCGACCGGCGAGCGGATTCGTCTGCTGATGGCCGCCGACGACCGTGCCGGACGCTTTTTGTGGCATATGCACGCTTTTTATCTGGCGTATGCGTCGCAGCGGGTGCCGGAGATCACCGATACGATTGTCAACATCGACAACGCGCAGAAGTGGGGCTTTGGCCACGAACTCGGCCCGTTTGAAATCTGGGACGCCATCGGCGTTGAGGCGACCATCGGCGCGTTTGAAGAGGCCGGTTATCCTGTCGCCGACTGGGTGAAGCAGATGGTCGAACAGGGCCACGCTACCTTCTACCAGCGCAACGACAAGGGTCAGGTTGTGGGCTACTACAGTCCGCAGCAGGGCCAGTACGTGCCGCTGGAAAAAGACCCGATGGTGATCAAAGTGGCCGATCTCAAAGCCGAGGAGCGCCTGCTCGCCAGCAACGAGGATGGCGCGGTCTACGATATGGGCGATGGCGTGCTGCTGTGGGAATTCACCAGCAAGCAGAACACCATCACCAATAAGTTTGTCGAGATCGGCTGGCAGGCGCTGGAACTGCTCAAACAGGACAAATACGTGGCGCTGGTGGTCGGTAACGACGCCGAACGCTTCTCGATTGGCGCTAACCTGGCGGACGCCATGAGTTCCGGGCCGGAAGGCATCGAGAAGATGATCCGCAACCTGCAGGACCTGACCGTAGCCCTGCGCTACGCGCCCAAGCCGGTCGTCACCGCGCCGTTTAATATGGCGCTGGGCGGCGGCGCGGAGATCATGATGGCCGGGACGGCCTCGGTGGCGCACATGGAGCTTTACTGCGGTCTGGTGGAGTTCGGTGTCGGTCTGATTCCGGCGGGCGGCGGCTGTAAGGAAATGGTACGGCGACTGGTCAATCCGCTGGCCGAGGGCGGTGCATATGTGCTGCCCGGTATGCAGCGCGCGTTTGAGAACATCGCCACCGCCAAAGTCAGCGAGAGCGCCAAGCAGGCCCGTGAGCTGGGGTTCCTCAGTGACCGTGACCGCATTGTGATGAACCGCGATTATCTGCTGGGCGAGGCCAAGTCCTACGCGCTGGGGCTGGCGAAAACCTACACCCCGCGCGAGCCGGAGAAAGTGTGGGCCGCCGGGCGCGATGTCTATGCGGCGCTGCTGCTGGGCGTCGAGGGCTTCAAAGAGGCCGGTTACGCCACCGAATACGACGGTTTCATCGCCAAAAAGCTGGCGTATATCCTCACCGGCGGCGCGCTCACCGAGCCGCAGTGGGTGGATCAGCAGCTCATCCTGGACCTGGAGCGCAAGGCGTTCATGGAACTGACGATGGAAACCAAAACGCAGGAGCGCGTCATGCACATGCTGACGACCAACAAGCCCCTGCGCAATTGATCAAAAAAATGGGAATTCGTTGTAGGGGCGCTGCCCCTACGACCCCGGCAGGGATCAAAGACCCCTGCACCCCTTACTTCGGCGCTGTGCGCCGAAAAGGAGAGCCGAGCGCGAGGGTTCTACCTTCGACATACCGGAATTCGGCGAGTGCTGTTTAGATTGATGAAATATCGAAAAATGACGAACACGGAGAAGGATTAACGATTATGCGTGAAGCTGTAATTGTCGCCGCGTCGCGGACGGCGGTGGGGAAGGCCGTGCGCGGCTCGACGCGCAATGTGCGCTCTGAGGATATGGCATCTGCCGCCATCAATGAGGTGCTGCGCCAGACCGATGGCAAACTGGACCCGCACGACATCGACGATGTGATTATCGGCTGTGCCATGACCGAAGGCTCGCAGGGCATGAACTTCGGGCGCATCGTCGCCATGCGCGCCGGTCTGCCGGTGGAAATACCCGCGCAGACCGTCAATCGCTTCTGCTCCAGCGGCCTGCAGACGATCGCCGTCGCCGCCGAGCGCATCATCGCCAATGGCGCGGATATCATCATCGCCGGTGGCGCGGAGACGATGTCGCTGGTGCCCATGACCGGGCATCACCTCAGCCCGAATCCCTGGCTGGCGGAGAACCATCCCGAAGTCTACATGGGCATGGGTCTCACTGCCGAGCGCGTCGCTGACGAGTACAACATCAGCCGCGAGGATATGGACGAGTTCGCCTACAACAGCCACATGAAGGCGGCGGCGGCCCAGGACGCCGGGCGTTTCGCTGAGGAGATCGTCGCGTTCGAGTGGGAAGAGACGGTCATCGGCGAGGACGGCATGCCGGCGACGGTCAGGCGCACGCTGACGCAGGACGAGCATCTGCGGCGCGAGACGACCATCGAGGGGCTGGCGCAGTTGAAGCCGGTCTTCCGGCAGAACGGTCGCGTGACGGCGGGCAACGCCAGCCCGCTGAGTGACGGCGCGGCGGCGCTGCTGATCATGGAAGCGGGCAAAGCGGCCCAGCTTGGCCTCAAACCGCTGATGCGCTTTGTCGGTTTCAATGTGGGCGGGGTGCGCCCGGAGATCATGGGCGTGGGGCCGGTGGTGGCCGTGCCGCGCGCGCTCAAGCGGGCTGGCCTGCACCAGAATGACATCGACCTGATCGAACTGAACGAGGCGTTTGCCTCGCAGTCGCTGGCGGTGATCCGCGAGCTGGGACTCAACCCGGATATCGTCAACGTCAACGGCGGCGCCATCGCGCTGGGTCATCCGCTGGGCTGCACTGGCGCCAAGCTCTCGGTGCAGTTGCTGCACGAGATGCGGCGTCGCGGTAGCAAATACGGCGTGGTGACGATGTGCATCGGTGGCGGTATGGGCGCGGCGGGTATCTTCGAAAACCTCAACTGAGCCGCAGCGCCAGCCAATCGCTCATCAACAAAATCAGCCCGCCTGAATCCACGCGATTCGGGCGGGCTGATTGCTTGTTACCGAGTTTTATTCGTCCTGCTTGTTGGCGGGCGGTTCGGCTTTGAACTGCTCGATGCGCTCGATGACTTCATCCAGCGCGGCGTTGAACAGTCCACGATAGCCCTCGACCATTTCCTTGAATGCGGACTGCCCGTGTGTGCGCACGCCATCGGGCACCATCGATTCGAGGGCTTTGCCGACTTCGGAGATAGCCTTGCGCTGGTGGCCCAGAAAATCGCCCAGAGCTTCGTCGATGTTGGCCTCGGTTTCCGGCGTTTCGGGCGCAGGTTGGTCCTGATCTGTCATGTATATAACTCCTGAATTGCTATCGATCGGGTGATGGGTGTCTGTCAGCCCGGCGGGGGCTGCCTGTGACCAGTTGGCTATGACAGCAGTTCGTTGAGCGATGTGGACATAATGAGCAGGTCGTGGGTGCGCTCGTCGCGGGTTTTGACCCAGTCCGCCAGGATGGCCTCCGGACGGAAGCCCATATCCTCCATGACGTGCCGCGCGCTCAGATTATCGACGGTCATATAGGCGATGACCTTCGCCAGCCGCTGTTCTTTTGCCAGTTGGGTGAGTTCGCGCGCCAGCTTTTTGCCGATGCCGTGATTGCGATACGGCGAGCTGACCAGGATGCGAACTTCGGCGACGTGGCGATTCCAGTAGACGCGATTGTGATACAGTGAGCCGTAGCCGGCCAGGTTGTCGCCGTCTTCGACGAGGATGGTCACCGCCTGCTGGGATTGGATGTCCTGAATCCAGGAATCGACGGCTTCCGGCTGGGTGATATCGCGCCGCATGAAAGCCAGATCAGCGTCCGGCAGGCTGTTGGCAAACGTCAGGATTTTGTTGCGGTCCTTGTCGTCCATCAGCCGAAACGTGTATTTGTAGCCGTTTACGTTGATTGTTTTCGGAAAGTCATCTGCCCACATATCCATCTCCTGGTACCGTCGCTCGTATCTGAGCTTATTTTAATCTTGATTCGATTAATCGGGCAATGGAACGCGCGCAATTGGTCAGGAAATAGCCTGCGCGCAGCGAATCAGCTCCTGCGACGACTGGGTGAACGGCAGCAGTTTCGTCATGGAGCCTTTCTTCAGGCGCAGTTTGCCGCGCATAATCATCGGCAGCGGCTGGGCCTGCCCGCTGAGGACTTTCATCCACACCTCGTAGTCGCCTTCGATGACAAACGACGCCTGCTGTGTCGCCGGGCCGGGCGGCATGGCCTTGGCCTCGCGGCATTTGCCCCGGTACAGATCGAGGAATACAGCGCTGTCTGTTCTGATGCCGTGTTTGGGCGAAGCGCGCATGATGAAGGTCAGCGGTCCGGCGGTCCATTTGGTCGAGGCGCGATAGTAGTCCTGGCTGTTGTTGAGCGCCTCGGCGTAAGCCTGCGCCCACGCCTCGGAGAACATGGCTGGCTTGCCCTGAGGTTTGTCCTCGATCGGGGTGGATTCTGGTTCCGGCTCTGGGTCTGGCGTGGGTTCCGGTTCTGGTTCGTCGGCTATCTCATCGACTGGCTGCGCCGTGACCTCGGCGGTCGATTCTTCGTCGATGGCGTCCGCTGCTTCGTCTGCGTCGGGGACGGGCGCGCTGGTGACGGTGTCCTCGTCGGTCGCCGCCTGTTCGCTGGCGACCGCTTCAGCGGCTGCTTCGGTGACAGGCTGCCTGACTGCTTCAGCGACTGGTTCGCCGACTGGCTCATCCCGATGGTTGTTGTTGGAATGGGTGACCTGGGCGGGGGCGCTGGCTGCCGGTTGGGTGTGTGGTTCGGCGCGGCTGGGTGTCAGGGCGATGGGTTCGATCTCCTGTACTTTGGCGGCGCGGCGCAGCGCCAGATAGGCGCTCTGCAGGTGTTCGGCGATCTCGTTGACGTCGGGCACGATAGCCGAGTCGGCGATGAGCGTCATGGTGATGCGCTGGTTGTAGCTCATGACCACGCAGGCCAGCCCCATCGACGGGTTGAGCGGGAAGAAACCGTAAGAGTGCAGCATCTGGTGGCCGAGCACATACACCGGAATCTGCGGCCCGGCGACATTGGTACACCAGGTATGCGCCAGCAGCGAGAAGGCCAGCGGCGCGGTGCGCCACACCAGCGGCTGCGTGATGGCCGGGGCCAGCGCCGGTACGGTCAGCACCACGTCCAGGCTGTTGGACAGTGACGACTCCTTGAGCATGGTTGTGTACTGCTGCACCGCTTCCAGGCGGTCAAGCGGGTTGGTTCTGCCGAAGGGGACATCCACCGGCAGCACCGAAATGCGATTGCCGTGATCGTTGCGTTCTTTCTCGAGGCGCATGTTGACCGGCACCAGCACCCGCACAAAATTCTGGCTGGCGTTGGTGGGATAGTCGCGCGTGTAACGTTCGATGGCCGCGCCCAGTACGGACAGCATCACGTCGTTGACCGACGCGCCCCGGCTCGATTTGATGGCGCGCACCTCGGCCAGCGAGAACTCGACCCAGGCCACCTGCTGCCGTCCGGAATTGGAGCCATTGATCGCCAGCTTTTTGATGGGCGTAATGTTGTCGTTGATGATGTTGGCCATGCCGATCAGCGCCTTGCGCCGCTTCTCTTTGTCGCCCAGCACGGTCCCCATAAACGACAGGTCGCCGCCCAGTTTGCGCAGCATGTTGAACTTGTGCGGGATGTCGCGGATGGCCGTCTCCAGGATGAGGTCGGCCCGTGACGGCAGGTTGGGCGGGTCGTAGATGGGCTTGCGCGGGGCTGTTTCTGTCTCCGGGGTGAGGTCGAACAGCATGGTGAACAGGTCCACTGCCGCCAGTCCATCGACCATGCAGTGATGAATCTTGAAGATGATGGCGGTGCGATCGCCGGTCAGCCCTTCCACCAGGTAGACTTCCCACAGCGGTTTGCGCCGGTCCAGCATGCTGGAGATGAGATGCCCGGCCAGCTCGCGGAGTTGTTCGTCGTCAGCGGGGGCTTCCAGTTGCAGGCGGAAGATGTGATTCTCGATGAAGAAGTCGGGGTCGTGGAGCCACACCGGCGGCCCCAGATTCAGCGGCGGCTGGATCACACGCTGCCGGTAAAGCGGGGTGCGATGCAGGCGGCTGTCCACCAGTTTAACAAAACTCTCGAAGGGTATGTCGCCCTCAAAAACAGAGATCGCGCCGATGTTCATCGGTGCTTCCGGCGTTTCCAGATACAGGAAGGCGGTATCGACCGGCCCCAGCATTTTCATCGGCCTGTTCAGTTTCACGGGAATACCCTTACTACTCGCTTATCTAACATTAACGGCATCGTTCAGGCCTGCGCCAGGCAGGCGCTGTTTACGGTAGATGTTGTACTACCTGCTTCCACTGAGCGCCTTGAGCGCGGCGATCTCTCCGCATTTTATCATCTTTTTCTGGACTTCTGGCCGGAAGGAAAACTCCGGAGCGAGAAAGAAGTCGATGTCTTCGGGGTCTGGATGAATCCAGATGATCTCTTTGCCGGGGTAGCGTTCTTCGTAAATCTGGCGCCAGCGGGCGATACGCTCGTAAAGCACAATCGACAGACTTTGCTTGAGAACATTGACCCAGCCCATTTCGCTGACGCTGCCGTGTCCGTTGAGCTGGAGCGGCTGGTAGGTGTGGGAGATAATCACCTTGTCGCTCACGCTCACGCCGATGTCCGCCGACAGCGTGCGTTTGACCTCGCCATCGATGTAATGCTTGCCTTTGATCTTCACCGGCTCGAACATGCCCGGCACAGAGGCCGACGCGCGCACCGCCCGGTGGATGGGCACGTCGGTCATAAAGGTGTCATCGTCTTTTTCGAACTCGTACAGGCCGTTGAAGACCGCCCGGTGACCGTTATCGAGACAGGTGGCCACCACATACAGGTCGATCTCGGTGTTGTTGAAATCGCGTGAGGGCAGCAGCGTGCGGAACAGGTTTTCCAGCGCGCTGGAATCGAGGAAGCCGGATACCTTCGTCTGGCTGTGGACCAGCATATCCAGGGCTTCGGCGACGACATCGTGGTTGTTGAGGCGGGGCAGCCCGGTCAGGAAGCGCAGCCCGGCCAGCCCGGTATACAGTGACTGCCAGCCGATGCCCCGGTATTTGGGGCGAAAGAGCATTGTTGAGGACAGGGTTTTTACCCAGCGATCGAACTTGGGCAGGTAGACCTGCTTCTGGTACAGCGCCATGATGAGGTTATCGACCGTCGCCCCGGACGCGATAAAGCCGCCCACCACCGCGCCGGCGCTGGTGCCGACAATGGCGCTGATGTCCTCCGGCTGGAGTACCTTCAGCACACCCAGATGAAAGTAAAACGCTTTGGTGGCGCCGCCGCTTAAGACCAGGGCACTGCCGGACTTTTTCTGCAACTCTGGAAATTCATACATAAAAGTGGAAGGCCCTTTTTATCAAAATCTATCCGACTATAACTGGCGGCTATTATAGCGCACCAAACCTGTTTTTCCCCTATTCCGGCCCACCCGAAACGCGCTCCCTGGCATGCATGGAACCAGAACCCATTCCCGGGTATGATGGAATCAGATATGCCGGGTTTGGTGCGCTGTCGTGCCAGGCCGATTTGAGGGGGACGCCGTGAAAATCCTGCGACGTGTTCTGGTTATCATGTTTGCCGGGTGGATGGTGCTGTACCGCGCCCGGCGCTGGATTTATGCCTTTGTACTTAACCTGCGCCGGCCACGGAACGGCGTCCGTGTGCGGCGTGATTTGCCGGTGCTGACTTACGATGGGCTGACGCTGGCCACCGACCACTATCGACCGGCGCGGCCCGGCACATACCCAACTATTCTGATTCGTTCGCCGTATGGGCGCAACCGGCAGGCCAGCATTTTTGGCAGCCTGCTGGCTTTTGTGGCGCGACGCTTCGCCGAGCGTGGCTATCATGTCATCGTACAGGATGTGCGCGGTCGCTTCGACTCTGAAGGAATTTTCTACCCGTACTTCAACGAGCAGCAGGACGGGCTGGCGACGCTCGAATGGCTGGCGGAGCAGCCCTGGTTCGACGGCCAGGTGGCCCTGTGGGGTGGCAGCTACCTGGGCATTGTGCAGTGGTGCATCGCCGCCGAGTCGCCGCTGGTGAAGGCCATGGTCCCCAGCATTACCGCGTCCGACCTGCGCTCGATCCTGTACCCCGACGGCTCGGTTGACCTGGGACTGATGCTGCGCTGGCCGACGATTTTTCGACTGCTGGACCAGTATCGCAACCTGCCCCGGCTGACGTCGCTGCTGATGCTGCGCCAGACCGAGCATATGGCCTCGACTGGTTTTGACCATCTGCCGCTGATTGAAGATGACGTTGTGGTGCTGGGCCAGCGTGTGGAGTATTTCCGCGAATGGCTGAATACGCACCACCTCGAAGAGTTATGGCAGTCCGCCGCCATGCAGATGCATGTACAGGATGTCGAGGCACCGGTGCATCTCATCGGCGGCTGGTACGACTTCTTCCTGCGCGCCCAGCTCAAGGATTACGCCACGCTCAGAGCCGCCGGACGAAAGCCTTACCTGACTATCGGCCCCTGGCATCACTTCGAGACGATTCTGAGTCTGGTCGAAGTGCGCGAAGGGCTGGACTGGTTCGACGCGCATCTTAAAGGGCAGACTCACCGGCTGCGCATCGACCCGGTGCGGATTTACGTGATGGGCGCGGGCGAATGGCGCGAATTTGCCACCTGGCCGCCGCCATGCACACCCGCCGCGTACTATCTGCAGGCGGCGGGGCAGCTCGCAGATGATGAACCGGCCATCTATTCCCGGCCCGACACTTACTGCTATGACCCCGCCGACCCGACGCCGATCTGTGGCGGCGCGCTCTTCAGCCTGTCTGCTGGTCCGTGTGATAATCGCTCGCTGGAAGCGCGCGCCGATGTGCTGACGTACACCACACCGCCGCTGGCCGCGCCGTTGGAAGTGATCGGTTATGTGTGCGCCCGGCTGTATGTGCGCTCGTCGCTGGAACACACCGATTTTTTCGCGCGGCTGTGTGATGTCGGCCCGGCGGGTCATTCGACCAACCTGTGCGATGGTCTGTTCCGCGTGGAGCCGGGCAAAGGTACACGCCAGCCGGACGGTACGCTGTGCGTGGACATCGATATGTGGGCGACGGCTCACCGCTTCAGGGCTGGCCATCGTATCCGGTTGCAGGTGTCCAGCGGCGCGCACCCGCGCTGGAATCGCAATTACGGCACCGGAGAACCAATTGGCGAGTGTGCAACGCTGCGCGCCGCCGAGCAGACGATCTACCACGATATGCAGCATCCGTCGGCATTGGTGCTGCCGGTAGTGGAGCCGGCCCGTTAACCGTTTTCAAACTAACCCAATGACGTAAATTCTGCGCGTCTTTATCCTTAAATTGTGACCTTTAGGCTATACTGGTAAATATTATGTTATTGTTCAGTGTTTATCTGAGGCCGTGATGGACGCCAATGCTCAAGATAACATCCTGTCCAACATCGATTTCGCCACCGAGGTGAAGTCGGACCGGCTAAACGTCCTGTGGAAGGTCACAGGCGCGGCCTGTCTGCTGATCCTTTTGTTCAGTGTTACCTTCATCCAGATGATGGAATTCAGCGCGCTGGCCTGGGTGGTCGCGCCAGGGGTGCTGCTGGCGGCGTGCCTGCTGACGTACCAGCTACTGCGCCACAATCACTTTGATCTTGCCGCGCTGACCTATACGCTGGGCGGCCTGCTGGCGATTGTCTTCACGCTGCTGGATGGCAACACTATGACCGCGCAGATCACGCCTTATTTCCTGGTGGTGGTGATCTTTATTGGCGGCCTGCTGCTGTCACCGTCGCTGACATTCATGCTGGCG
Source organism: uncultured Anaerolineaceae bacterium (assembly GCA_964639225.1). Taxonomy (GTDB): domain Bacteria; phylum Chloroflexota; class Anaerolineae; order Aggregatilineales; family Phototrophicaceae; genus CAZXCK01. Next base: position 27,895 of record CAZXCK010000043.1, read on the forward strand.
GTCATCTCGGCATTGGCTACGCTCGTGCTGCCGACACTGGCGGCGGGTACGTGGTCCGCGCTGGGTATGCACCAGTTCTTTGCTGTCGGGCTGATCTTCGTTGGGGCGGGACTGGCGGCACAGGTCACTGGTGAACTGTACGCCGTAACCCAGTGGGCGCTGCAGAACTACGAGCGCGAGCGCCGCACCAATTACGACCTGTTCGAGAGCCGGCAGCAACTACAAAAGAGCCTGCGCCGCAGCGAGTCGCTGGCGGAAAAGCTCAAAACGGCCAATACCGAACTGGACGCGGCGCGCCAATCTGCGGAGAAGGCCAAAGAATTCCGGGGGCAGTTCCTGGCGAACATGAGCCACGAACTGCGCACGCCGTTAAACGCCATCATCGGCTTCAGCGAGACGATGCTTAAATATCCGATGATGTACGACGACGAACCGCTGCCCGAAGCCTACCAGGGCGACCTGAATCAGATTTATAACAGCGGGCGCCAGCTACTGCTGCTCATCAACGACATTCTGGACCTGGCCCGTGTGGACGCGGGTAAACTGGAGATTTACATGCAGCAGGTGGAGCTGTCGTCGATTGTCAACTCGGTGATGTCCACCGCGACGGGTCTGCTGGGTGGCAAGCCCGTCCAGTTGAAGACCGATATGCCCAGCCACACGCCCAATGTGTGGGCCGACGAATCCCGCGTGCGGCAGGTGCTGCTGAATCTGTACAGCAACGCCTGCAAATTCACCGATTCCGGCAGCATCACGCTCAAAATCGAGGAAACCGGCGACGGCGTACAGATCAGTCTGCGCGACACTGGCATCGGCATCGAGTCGGAGCAGCTCGACCTGATCTTCGAGGAATTTCGCCAGGGCAGCTCCGCCGGGCGCGACCCGCGCG
>CAZXCK010000044.1:0-28555 GCA_964639225.1 uncultured Anaerolineaceae bacterium
GGCATCTGCATGATAAGGTTAGGATTAGCATTGAAAGGTAAATTTAATGGCTAAAAAACAGGGTGGTTTCAGGGCGAAATTGACGGCTATCAGCGACCTGACGCTGTACGAAAACAACCCCAGGAACAACGATCCTGCGGTGGATGCAGTAGCCAAGAGCATCGAGGATTTTGGGTTTCGTGTTCCGGTGATAGTTGACAAGGACGGCGTTGTGATCGCCGGTCATACCCGGATAAAGGCAGCGGAAAAACTTGGGCTTGAGCGCGTCCCTGTCCACGTTGCCGACGATCTGACAAAGGCGCAGGCCAGGGCATTGCGGATAGCAGACAACAAGACCGCAGAGCTTGCCGAGTGGGATATGGATTTACTGGCGCAGGAACTGACCGCGATTATTGACGGCGGCGGCGATGTGGAGGCACTTGGCTTCACCGACGCGGAGATCGATAGCATTGTCGGCGGCTATGGCACCGAAGGGCAGACCGACCCGGACGCTGTGCCGGAGCCGCCGAAAAAGCCAGTCAGCAAACAGGGTGAACTGTACCAACTTGGGGAGCACCGGCTGATGTGTGGGGACTCAACCAGCGGTGAAGATGTGGCGCGGCTGATGGATGGTGAGAAGGCGGATCTGTGCTTTACTTCGCCGCCATATGGGCAGCAGCGAGAATACACGAAAGAAGGCAAAGAGAAATGCAAGGATTGGGAAGGGCTAATGCGTGGCGTGTTCGGCAATTTGCAGATGGCTGACGCGGGGCAATTGCTCGTGAATCTGGGCATGATCCACCGTGATGGCGAGTGGCTTCCCTATTGGGATGGATGGATTGCGTGGATGCAAGAGCAAGGATGGAGAAGATTCGGCTGGTATGTGTGGGATCAAGGGTTTGGATTGCCTGGAGACTGGAACGGCAGATTTAGTCCGTCGCATGAATTCGTTTTCCACTTCAACCGCATTTCTGTTGAGCCTCAAAAGTTTTTGGAAAAGAAGCATGAAAACATAAAAGCAAGGAATCCTGGTGCATCGACAATGCGAGGCAAAGACGGGAAGTGCAAAGCTTTCACAAATCCCGGTGCCAGCGCGCAGCCAAATAAGATTCCTGACTCGGTGATTCGGATCAACAGGATGCACGGCGGTCACGGCATAAATCATCCTGCGATTTTTCCTGTTGAGCTTCCAGCGTTTATTATGCATTCATGGCCTGGCGTTGCATACGATCCCTTCCTCGGTTCAGGAACAACCCTAATCGCCTGCGAACAACTCAACCGCAAGTGTTACGGCATGGAAATCAGCCCGGCCTATTGTGATGTTATCCGCAAGCGTTGGGCCGAGTACGTCCACGGCGAAGGCTGCAACTGGAAGAAACTCACACCGAAGGTCAAGGCATAGCATAACGAAAGCGGGGGGGATGATGGCGAAGAAGAAAACAGCGAAGAAGAAAACCACGCGCAAGAAGGCGGCAAAGAAAAAGACGGCGAAGCGCAAGGCACCGGCAGCGGCCCAGGGAGAGCCGACGCAGGAAGGCAAGGAGAGGTTTCGCCAGCTTATCCAGGCGGCACATGACAACGTCCATGCCGTGAAGTGGGCGCGGCGTATAATCATGGACTGCGGGTGGATCAGGAAGTTGGACAAGGCAACAAAGGCCGACATGCAAAACTTCGCCAGGGCGTGCGGCGGGGTCTTTGAGAAGATGATCGAGCGGGTAGCGGAGACAGACAAGGAGTTGGCAAAGACCATCCACGAGCTTGCAAAGTCAGAAATGGAAAAACTGGATGGATAGACACTTTTCCTTCATGCGGGAAACCGCCCATGCTTTACTGACTGACCACAAGCGGCTCTTCGGCCAGGACAGGGGCGATGAAGCCCTGATGATGCGGCGGCTACGCATGAACCGGCGCGATCTCACCATACCGGAGCCGAAGGATATTAACCGCAAGGAAGGCTGCAGGGATGATCTTGAGAAGTATCTTCGCACCTACCATCCCGGCACCTTCTCAAAACCTTTCTGCAACGACCACAAGCGGATTATCCGGCTCCTGCAGGAAGCCATACAGGGCGATGAGGATCAAGCCATTGCAGCAGACCGGGGTAAAGGCAAGTCCTCAATCGTCAAATGCTCCTGCGGGTGGGCTATCAACTACGGCCACCGGCTCTTTCCCTTCTGGATTGGCGCGACCGGCAGCCGGGTAAAGCAGAATTATCGGAACTTCAAGTCCATGTACGAGCGCGACGAAATCCTGATTGCCGACTTTCCTGAAATGTGTATTCCTATCCTTGCCCTGGGGGGTAGCAGCCGGGGCGCAGACAGCCAGACCGCATATGGGGAGCGGACATATATCCACTGGGCGGCTGATTATCTGGCCTTCCCGGTGATTAAGGGATTGCGCGACTTCCAGACCTACTTTACCACGGCCACGATTACCGGGGCGATCCGGGGCGTAAACTATAACGACACGCGGCCTGACATTGCCATCCTTGACGATATTGAAACGCGGGAAAGTGTGGACTCAATCACACAGACCGAGGATCGCAACCGCACAATCGAGGAAGATGTTGCCGGACTTGCCGGTCAGGGCGGGAAGTTCTCGGCGATCCTTATCGGCTCGATCATGGCGATGGATAGCATTGCCGATGTCAAGACCGATCCTGTTCGCTCCCCAAGTTGGCACGGTGAACGCTTCCGGTTTATTGAGCATTTCCCCGAAAATGCAGAGATGTGGGAAAACTTCGTTGCCATGTACCGGGATACAAATAACCAGGGCCCGGACGCGGCAAACAAATATCTCAAAGACAACTTCGAGGCCATGCACAAGGGGGCGGTTGCAAGCTGGCCTGAAAGTTTTAACCCCACCCGAGGCGAAATGTCAGCCCTCCATCACTACTACATTCAGCTTGCCAGGTACGGTGAGCGTTTCGTTGCCTGCGAATACCAGAATGACCCGTCCAGCGTCGAGGGCGCGGCACAGCAGGACCTGACTGCCAGCGCCATAGCCAACCGCACCAACGGCGTAGAGCGTGGCGTGGTGCCTTCAGAGCGCGACACCATAACCGCCTTTATCGACGTTAAGGACGAAACGCTGCACTGGTGTGTAGCAGCCTTCTCTTCGGCAGGCTTTGGCGGTGCGGTCATTGACTACGGCACCCACACGGTCAGGAAAACACCAGGCGGCAAGGAAGCCAGCGTCCGGGCAGGGCTTGACGAACTGGCCGAAAAGATACTCGGCCGGGAGTGGCAGTTTGAGGACGGCACCTTTGGGCGCGTGAACCAGGCACTTGTAGACTCCGGTTATGGCGCACTGACAGAGACGGTTTACAAGTTTGTCAGGGCCAGCAGTTTTGCCAATATCCTTTACCCGTCAAAGGGTGTCGGTATCAAGCCAAGCGATCAAATTTACATCGGCGGCAACCGTGGCAACCGTGGCGGCAGGAGGCGCACGAAAGACGGATTGCGGTGGGCTATCGGCCCGACCACGACCGGCAGGCTCAAGGTTAGGCTTTGCGTATTCGATACAAACCACTGGAAAAGTTTCCTTGCTACCCGCTGGAAAAGCCCGGTGGGAGCAGCAGATAGCATGTCCCTCTTCGGCAGGGACGAACGGACACACAGGCTTTTTTCAGAGCACCAGGTGGCCGAGAAGTCAACCCGGCTGGTTGTGGAAAAGACCGGCGTGGTTTATGAGCAGTGGCAGGAACGGCGCGGCGGTCAGGGCAAATGGCCGAATGACTGGTTTGACTGCCTCGTCGGCTGTTGTGTTGCGGCATCAATCGCGGGGGCGCGGTTACTTATTCCGGAAGGCGACCGGGAGCCGGAGCGGCGTTACCGGACTGTCGGAGCAGATGAACTCAAGGCATTAGGGGGAATGTGAGATGGCGAAGCAAAAAGCAAATGAGGAAGTCAGGAAGTACCGTTATGCAGGCGCGGGGGAGATTGCAGCTATGCAGGGACAAGTAAACGACAGCGATATGGGTATACCGTGCAAGGTCTGCGGTTGCAGGCATCACCAGACGCTTGAGACCCGCCCTGCCCCAAAGAATCAGATCAGAAGGCGCAGGCAGTGCCGAAATTGCGGCCTGCGCTTCACCACTTACGAGGATATGAGTTAACATTCAGGGCGATATGCGTCAAAAATAATCCCGATATTTAACATATTTCCCGCCGACAACCACCCCCAACATATCCCAAAAACATATTCTAATACACCATATCTTGTGTATTTCCCGCCTCTTGGCCGTTTCGGCTTGATCTTGACCATACCAGATAGCATATTACCCACATAGCAACAGCGCAGCAAACAACCCGACAGTGAAATCCTCTTGTCACCCTGGACTGATCCCCAGGCATCGCGAGAGGATGCAGCACGTAAGGCCCGAGGCAGCCTCACCTCGGGTCTTATTTTTTGTCATATCGGAGGCAGCAAGCAATGGCACTTTCACCGGCAACGATGATCAGCGCAATCGAAACCGCACTGGAAGAAAATCCGGTCGGCATTGTTGAAGTGCGTTACCCCGATGGCCGGACGGTGAAATTTGATCGCGCCCAGGCACTTAACGAACTCGCCCGCTGGCAAAACAAGCAGACCATGCAGAGCAATAGCGGCCTCACCATGTCCCGGATGCAGTTGAAGGGGGATGCGTGATATGGGTACTGCCCGCAGGCTCTGGAACGCACTGACCGGCAACCGCATGACCGAGGCGAAAATGCGCGATCTGGTCAAGGCCACCTATTACGCCGCAGCCAGTGACAGCGCGTCGATGGATTTTTCCTTTGCCAGCGACATCGGCATGAACCGCGCCCTATTTGCAGACCTCAATAAACTCCGCACCCGCTGCCGCTACGAACTCAAACAAAACGACATTGCCAAGGGTATGCCGAAGGTCTACGCCAACAGCGTGATCGGCCCCGGCCCCAAGCTCTCCATCCATTCCGACAGCAGCCCCGAATGGGCGAACGCCGCAGAGCGCGAGTTTGCCCGGTGGGCGCGGCATTGTGACGCCATGCGCCCGAACGGTGGCAGCCTGGGGATGCAGCTTCACCTTGGTGTTCGGCAACTCTTCCCGGTTGGAGAGTATTTCAAGGTCAGGAAGAGCAACGGCAAGGGTGATATTAAACTGCGCTACCTCCTGATCCGGCCTGACCGGGTAAAGACACCGACAAGCCTACCCCGCGATTATTCCCGCGCCGAGATCGACAACGGGGTTGAGGTAGACCAGGACGGCATCCCGGTCGCTTACTGGATACTGCAGCAAGACCCCGACAACTCGCCGGAATCCGGCATCTTCGCATATGACAACTTCAAGCGCGTTCCGGCTGCACAGGTGCACCATGTATTTGTGCAGGAAGATCCGATCCAGCATCGTGGCGAACCGTGGATGGCTGTAAACCTCGCCACCTGGCACAAACTGCGCCGGTATAACGAGGCCACCATCGCCGCCGCTATCGTGGCAGCCAAGTTTGCCGCCGTACTGGTAAACAGCAACCCGGACGTTGTTGAGGACGCGGCCACGATCCTGCCCTCAACCGTGCTTGAGATACAGGACGGCATGATGATGGTGCCGCCTCCGGGGTACGAACCGAAGCAGATACAGCCGGAACACCCGAGCACCAACCACAGCGAATTTCGGCGCGACCTTATTTCCAGCGCGGGAAGCTCCAACGCCATGCCCGCAACCATCGCCACCCAGGACAGCAGCAAGTCAAGTTTCGCCAGTGCCAGGTTTGAAGGCGTGACCTTTGAGCAGGAAGGCGAAGTCACCCGGCAGCTTGTTGATGATCTCGATCTTGCCCCGACTTACCAGGAATGGCTTGCCGAAGCGGTAGCGGCTGGCGTGGTTGGCACTCCACCGCAAGACGCTTATTCGCAATGGCTCTGGCCGTTGGAAGAACGCCACACCGACCCATACAAGGCGGCAAACGCCAACCGGCTGAAACTGGAAACCTCACTCGAAACAGTCGGATCAATCCAGATGAAAAACGGAATCGACAAGGGGCAGGCCCGCGAGGCTCTGCTTGAAGAGGTCACATGGTATCGCGACCACGGCCTCCAACATCCATTGGAAGCAAAAACCACCGCACAGGAGGACAGCGCAGATGGCAAGGAAGAGGAAGAAGAAGATGAAAAACCCGCGAACGATCAGAGCCAGCGCAGCAACGAAGCCTAGCCAGATCAAGGCCGTTGGCGGTTCCCCGGTAGAGATTACTGCCGCAGCGGAAACCGAGGACGGCAAGCCGGTACTCCCGAAATTCAAAGGCACAGCCTACACGGGCGGGCAGATGGTGCCTATGGGTTGGGGCGATCCGGTTGTTGTGGATCTTCAAGGCATTGAGTGGACAGAAAAGAGCCGCCCGATCCTCAAGGATCATGACTCGGCCCTGGTTGTGGGGCATACCAACAGCATAGCGATCAGCGGCAACAAACTCATTGTCTCCGGCGTCATTTCTGGCACCGGCCCTTCTGCCGTTGAGGTACGGGACAACGCTAAAAACGGCTTCCCCTGGCAAATGAGCATCGGTGCAGCAGCGCGGAAGGTACGCCGCGTCAAGGTTGGTGAGAGTGTGAATGTAAATGGGCAGGACTTTGACGGGCCATTGTACCTCGTCGAAGCGGCCACCCTTGGAGAAATCAGTTTTGTTGCTCTCGGCGCAGATGACGCGACCGAGGCGGGACTTGCGGCAAAGGCCGCTCAAGATAAGGAGAAGGATATGAAGTTTGGAGCATGGTTGCTGGCCGAATTTGGCCTCAAGGAAGCGGATTTGACCGCAGAGCAGAAGGAACTCTTCAAGGCCAAGTACGAAGCCGCGATGGCAGCGGCCAAGAAGGCTGAAGAGGATCAGGTGGACGCCGGTGCCGATAACGGCAAGGGCATCAAGGCCAGTGCTGGCAAGAGCGGTGGCATGGAAGCCGAAGGCGGCGAAGAGGACGGCGACAGTGCCGACCCGATCAAGGCCATCCGCGCCGAAAATCTGCGCATTGAAGCGATCCGGGCGGTTGCCAAGGATGATGCGGAAATCTGCGCCCGCGCCATCAGCAAAGGCTGGACTCCCGAGCAGGCCGAGCTTGCAGTACTCAAGGCCGAGCGGGTACGCAGCGAACAGGAAAGCGGCATCGGCTCCCCCGCCGTTGTGGTACGCGGTGGCGAGAAGTCCGACAAGAACGTACTGGCTGCCGCCTGTGCGCTCTCTACCGGCCTTGACAAGCCTGAAAAGCACTTCGAGGAAAAGGCACTGGACGCGGCGAACCGCCAGTTCCGTAACGGCATCGGCCTGCAGGAACTGATCATGCACTGCGCCTGGGCGAACGGTTGCAGCGAATCATCTTTCCGCAGTGCCCCGCGTGAGGTACTCCGGGCGGCTTTCTCCACCAACGACATTGACGGCATCTTGTCGGCGACTGCCAACAAGCACCTGGTCAGTGCCTTCATGGCGGTGGAAGACACCTGGAGCAGCATTACCGCCCGCCGCAATGCGGTGGACTTCAAGACCATGACCGGCTACCGCCTGACCGGCGACATGCAGTATGAGCAGGTCGGTAACGGTGGCGAACTCAAGCACGGCAGCCTGGGCGAAACCAGCTACACCAACAAGGTGGATACCTACGGCAAGATTTTCAGCCTCACCCGCCAGGACATGATCAACGACGATCTCGGCGCACTGTCAGATCTTTCCCGCCGCCTTGGCCGTGGTGCCGCGCTGAAAATCAACGATGTCTTCTGGACTGAATTCCTGGACAACTCGGCTTTCTTCACCGAAGCCAGAGGAAACTACTCCGATGGCTCCACGACCGCCCTTTCCATCGACAGCCTGACCTCTGCGGAGCAGCTTTTCCTCGATCAGACTGACGAGGACGGCAAGCCCGTTGCCATCAACCCGGTGATCATGCTGGTGCCGAATGCGCTGTTTGTCACCGGCACGCAGCTTATGAACTCCACCGAGTTGCGCGACACCACTGCCAGCAAGAAGTACGGTACCAACAATCCCCACGCTGGCAAGTTCCAGGTCATGAAGTCCAGCTACCTCGGCAACTCGGCTTATACCGGGCACAGCACTGCCGCCTGGTATCTCATGGCCGACCCGCAGGATGTGCCGGTTATCGAAACCGCCTTCCTCAACGGCAAGGAACAGCCCACCGTCGAGAGTGCCGACGCGGACTTCGACACCCTGGGCATCAAGTTCCGTGGCTATCACGACTTCGGCGTTGCCCTCCAGGAATACCGTGGCGGCGTGAAGATGCTCGGCGAAGCTGCCGGAAGCTGAACACCGTAAAGAGTGAATGACCCCGCCCCTCGCGTATGGGGGGCGGGTACTTAACCAGAAACCTGAAACGGAGGAAATAAGATGAAGGCACAGTTTTACCAGGATGGAGACTCCATCGACTACACCCCCGCCAGCGCAGTTGACGCCGGTGACGTTGTAGTTCTCGAAGATATTGTCGGTGTCTGTGAAACCGACATAGCCGCCGCTGCCAAGGGTGCGCTTGCCCTCAAGGGCGCATTCAAGGTTTACGCCGCCGACGATGACAGCAGCGAAATCAGCATCGGCGAAAAAATTTACTGGGATGAGGACGGCGATCCCTCCACTGGCACCGCTGGCACCGGTTGCGCCACGACCACCGCCACCGGCAATAAGTTCATGGGCCACGCCCTCCAGCGTCCGGGCAAGACTGCCGCCGACGCTGCCAAGGAAACGACGGACAGCGATCTCTATGTGCGCCTGCAACAGACCAGCCCCGCCGATCCGAGCGGTAGCTGAAGTTAACCATTCCCCGGTGCGGCTGCCTTAACCGGTTGTCTGCGCCGGGGGATTTTACCCCGCAGGAGTTTACCGCATGAGCGCAATGGACGCGATTTTTGCCAAAGCCACCGGAGTATTTTACAGCCTTGGAGGCCGTGAAATTACTTACCGGCGCGGCGAAGAAACCGCAACCGTTACCGCAATCCCCCACGATGAAGAGCGCATGAGTTACGGGGAGAACGGGATCGCCATGCGAACGTTTGTCAGGTTGTGGCTGATGAAAGTTGCTGATCTGCCCTTTGGCCTGCCGCAGCGCGGGGATGAAATATTGCAAGGTAGTGAGTGTTTTGAAGCCCTGCCGCACGAGGATGAGCCGGAGTGGCGATATGCCGACGATACCCGCGCGGAAGTGCTGATTATGACCAAACAGACCAGCGGAAGCTGACAGGAGAAAACTATGGAATTTCTGAATAACAATTTTGACGCCATTCTAGCCCTGGTCACTGCCGTTGTCGGCGTGGTCTGGACGTTTGTTAAGGGCACTGACTTTTACAAGGGCATCCTTGAGGACATCAACCGCAAGGGCTTCTCCCGCGCCTGGACATTCGCTCTGCAAGTCGTGCAGGAGCAGTATGAAACCGTAGTCCGGGCAGCCAAGAAAGAAGGCCGCTTTAGCGATGAGCTGAAAAATCAGGTCAAGCAGGAAGCCGTTGACAAGCTCAAGGCCAGGCTGGCCGACGATGGTATCAAGCTGGCGCAGGAACTACTCCCCACGCTGGTTGAGCAGGGTGTCAACTACCTCAAGGGCAAGGGCAAGGCTGCCTCGGAGGGTAAGGTAACCGGTTTTTTGCCAGGGCCGGAACTCGGGTAGCGGTCGAGGCTATTGCCGGAGATGTCAGCATGGGACGCGATGGATTAAGCATCCGCAACCCCGAGAGCGGTTTCAGCATCAAGGCTGGCGACATCACCGGGGAGATGATTTACGACGCCGCCGAAAGCGGCAACAAACATTTTGAAGAAGACATCAAACAGGCTGGCACAATCTTCGGCTTGCATCTGCGCTGGAAGTTTTAGCCGGTAAGACAACGGAGAAAACAATGAGTGAGTCAATCATGATGAGCCCGGTAATCCAGTACGGCTTTGCGGGGTTTTGCGTAGTGCAGATGGCATTCATAATCTGGCTGGTCTCAAGAATTCTGAAGAGTTTTGACCGCAATACGGCGGCCTATCGCGACCTGGTCTCGATGTTACAGACGCGGCCGTGCCTTCACAATGACCGCCTTTTTAACAAGCAGAACGACCAATGAGTATATGTCCTGTCTGCGGCCATGACCGCCGCCTCATTCACGAGCTAAAGGTCTGCGACCGTTGCGGCCACGCTGCCAGGGCGACACAGGATGAGTTGCGCTACGCCTCGGACATCTTCCCAAGGCGGTTGAGCAAAAAAGAAATGAACAAGGCACTCTCACGCGCCGGAATTGAGGAACGCTGATGGTAGTTTTTAATAATGCAAACTTCACCCCCGTCAAGGGCGGCGAAATCAACGCCTCCGGGCAGGTGCAGAATGGCGGCTATTTCTTTGATAGCCCTACCGTTTATGCTGCCGACTTTACCGAAACACTCCCCTATGCTTCCGCTGCCCTTGCGACGAGCAACCTTGAGGTAACGACTGACGGCATAAATGATACCTACGTAACTTCCCCGCTTGCTAACCGGGTTGTATTGCCTGCAAGTCCAGGAGAGTTTGATGTTGAGCTTAACCTCTCTGCTGATACCTGGCCTTCTGGCTGCCGGGCTGGACTGCTATTTTATATCGACGATAACAACCACGCTTACATTGATGCGCCGAGATATAATAACGGTGATTATGTCATGTCGCTGTCTATAAAAATAAGCGGCACATATTATTTTTCCACTGTTACCAAGAACGCAACTACCTATGCCAGCTCGATACGGGTGCGGCTGATAAGGGATAGTCTCAACAGAATTTTCGGCAAGTATTGGACGGTTGATGAGGCAGACTGGGCTGATATTACCGTCGCTACGAATACCCTTTCCGGCACCGGCAATATAGGCACTCTGACCGGCAGCGCAGACACAGCGTTCACTGCAAAATATGACGCCCTTGAATTTAATTCTGGCAATCCGGTAGATGCGGAGTTCAAGATAAATGATTCCGGCGATACCAAGATCGACCTTATCACAGAGGTCAACAAAGGAACCGTCACAGCGGTAACTACCGGAACCCTGACCGTCAAGGAGGATGTAAACGAGACAGGCACCTTTGGCAGTTACGGCACCGATAGTGCCTGGAGTACACCGGGCAGTGAAAGCAACTATCCCCATACATCGGAAACCGGTCGTTACTGGTGGCCATATCTTACTCTCTCAGGCGACGCTTCTACCTTCACCAGCCTGACTGCCGAGTCCGCAAAATGCAGCGCGCCAAACGTCACTGGCACCACGCCGACGAATGACTCCACGCCTACCTGGAATTGGAACAGCACCGCCACCAGTCCGGCAGGCACGGGTAATTTCCGCTATCAGCTTGACGGCACCGGGGGCGCATGGACGGAAACGACCGGGACAACATTTACCCCGGCAAGCGCACTTTCCCACGGTGCCCATACCCTCTATGTGCAGGAAGAGACTGACCCTTCCGGCAGCGGCGTCTGGTCAGATTCCGGAAGTTTTGCTATTACCGTTGACCTGGTTGCCCCGGCTGCACCGTCTGTTTCCGGGCCAGCCAGCCCGACAAATGACGATACGCCGACATGGACATGGAGCGCAGGCGGCGGGGGTAATGGAACCTTCCGCTATCAACTCAATTCCGAGGCTGGAAGCTGGGACGAAACGACAGAGTTAAGCTACACACCCGCAAGCGGCTTGAGCGATGCAGAGCATACCCTTTACGTCCAGGAGCGCGATGCAGCAGGCAACTGGTCAACCTCGGGCAGTTACGCCGTTACGGTAGACACCGCCGCACCGTCCGCGCCGGTCGTTACCGGGGAAACGCCAACCACCGACCGCACACCCACCTGGACTTGGGAAACTGGCGGCGGGGGGAACGGCAATTACCGCCATCAGTTAAACAGCGAAGCCGGTAGCTGGACAGAGACCACAGAGACAACATTTACCCCGGCAAGCGATCTTGATGTCGATACCCATACCCTCTACGTCCAGGAACGCGACGCAGCGGGGAACTGGTCGGCCAGCGGCAGCCATGCAATTACGGTAAATGCAGGCGCACCCGCAGCCCCTACCGGATTGACCTTGACCCCGGCCAGCCCGACCAACAACGCCACGCCGACGCTCTCCTGGACGCAAGGCACAGGTGGCGATCAGGCTGGCACCGGTAACTATCAGGTGCGGGTTGACGCTGGCACTCCCGAGGATGTGATCGGCACTACAAGCTGGACACCGGCAACAGACCTCGCCCACGGTACCCACACCCTTGAGGTACGGGAAGAGGGCATTTACGGGGATTACTCGACGTGGTCGAGCCTTGAGATAACCATTGACACCGTTGCCCCGGCAGCCCCAACGGTCGACGCCACCACGCCCACGACCGATAACACGCCGACATTCACGATTACCCCTGGCGGGGGCGGCAACGGAACTTTCCGCTGGCGCAGGAATGGCAGTGCCTGGATTGAGACAACAGAAACGATAATTACCCCCGTCACCTCCTGGTCAGACGGCGATAACGTCATAGACGCGCAGGAACGGGATGCAGTCGGTAACTGGTCAGTTTCCGGCTCCCTTATCATTGTAGTAGATACGACGCCACCCCTGTCGCCGGTAGTTTCAGTCGATTCCCCAACCAACGACAATACTCCGGAATTCAACTGGACACCGGGCGGGGGCGGCAATGGCACTTACCGGGTGCAGATGGACAGCGAAGCCGGAGCCTGGGAGACGGTCGAAGCCACGAGCTACACCCCCGGCACAGCCCTGGCCGATGGCAGCCATACGCTCTATGTGCAGGAGCGGGATGATGCAGGAAACTGGAGCGCGTCCGGCAGCGCAACCGTAGAGGTAGATACCGCAGCCCCGACTGCCCCGACCGTCACCGGCCCCGACACCCCGACCACCGACACCACGCCCACCTGGACTTGGGAAACTGGCGGCGGCGGGATCGGCTCATACCGTTACCGGATAAATGGCGACGATTGGGTTTTGTCTTCAAGTGAGAGCCACACCCCGGCCAGCCCCCTTGCCTCTGGCGTTTACATCTTCGAGGTACAGGAACGGGACGCGGTCGGGAACTGGAGCGCAAGCGGATCGTACACCGTGACGGTCGATACCACCGCGCCCGGTGCGCCGGTCGTGACTGGCCCTGCAAGCCCGAGCTACGACCGCACCCCCACCTGGAGTTGGACAAGCGGCGGTGGAGGTAACGGTAATTACCGCTATGACCTGAATGACTCCGGCTATTGGAATGAAACCACCGAGACCAGCTACACCCCGGCAGAAAACCTTGAGGACGGCACCTACACCATGGCGGTACAGGAGCGCGATGAAGTCGGCAACTGGTCAGAGAGCGGGAGTTTCAGCATTACGGTAGCAACTGCCACACTGGAAAAAGCACGGCAGATAAAGATTGCCGACGCGGTCAAGGACGAACTTGCCAGCCTCTCATTCGGCATTCCGGTAACGGTCACGCGGAGTTATCTCGCTTTCTATGACCTGGAAAATGCGCCGGAAAACCCGGAACTCCTGATCGCACCCGGCCCGGTTAATGTCGATTCGGCGCAGGGTGGCCTTGAGGGTGATGTATGGGATTGGGGAATAAACGTTGCCCTCATCCGCAAAGCCGACAGCGACACCGAGGCCGATGAATGTATCAAGGTGGCAGAGGATATTTACCTTGCCCTGCGCAACCAGGTGCTTGGCGCGGCCCGTTGTGTCACCAAGCAATTCCCCCTGACCTATGACGAGGAAGCCCTGCGCAGCCGCAGGCAGTTCCGCGCTGTTCTCCGCTTTGTGTTCAGGAGGGCAGAGTAATGGGTGTAATGAAGGAACTTTCTTCTGGCGGTTACAGCAAGAAACTTAAGGCAGCATACCGCAATCCACAGGCGATGGTTGGAATATCCGTTGATATGTTCTTTCGTCCTGATCGAGTTATGCGGGCCATAGACCAAGCAAGCTATGATGCGTTGCGCAGTGGTGGCGCAATGATCCGTAAGACAGCGCAGCGCAGTATGCGCAAGGTAAAAGACCCCGATAAAGCCAGCCCTCCCGGACAACCCCCAAGGGCACATGAAGGAAGACTGCGGCGTTCCATCGTTTACGGGTACGATGACACCAGCGAAAGCGTTGTGGTCGGCCCCGCATCCTGGATGGGTAAAGCTGAAGTTCCGGCATTGCATGAGTTTGGTGGCGTCAAATCAGTGCCCCGCCGCGAAGACCCGACCGTCATTTACCCAGGCAAGTTTTATCAGTTTTTTAATGGCAGACCACCATTTACAATCAAGTCAATGGCAGAAGCCAGAGCGATAGCAAAATACTACAACAAAAAAGAGCGGATGCGTAAAGGTAAGCTAAGACGCCATTACAAGGTTGCATCCGGGCCGCGCCAAGTTGGCGGCAAGCGTTCTGTCTATCCCGCCCGCCCGTACATGGAACCGGCACTTAACCAGATGATCCCCCGCCTTGCAGCGGAGTTTCCGAAGACTTTCGGCGATGCATGGAATTCGCCACTTTAACCAGGAAAGGAGCAAGAAATGGGTTTGAAGAAATTAGGGCAGGACGTGGCATTTACCATTGACGGCTATTCGTCCAGTTACATCCGGTCGTTGCGGAAGAACCCCAACATCGGCGAGGTAGACACTACCGGGCTTGCCGATGCAGCCTCGGGTTACGGCACTTCGCAGGCTGGCCTTAAACGCCTCAACTTTACTTTTGAGTTGATGCACCCGGCGGCGGGCGAAAGTGATGACGCTTATGACGCCATCATGGCCGCGATTGCGAGTGACGGCACGGTTGATGTTGTCCACGATGGCGACACCTGGAGCAACATGAGCGTGATCGAGGGCGAGACTAACGTGGACGTTGATAACGTCATGGTCACGAACATAGAACTGCGCCTGACCGAAGCACCTTCAGGCAGTTGATAATCGGGGGGAGCGTGCCGGGTGCCTTCGTATTCCGGGGGCATCCGGCCTTTTTCCCCTCGCACTAACCCCCTGACTTTTAAGGAATACTCCCCATGACCGAAGAGAATAAAACCGAAGAGCCGGAAGAACTTGAACTCGACAGCAGCTTCAAGGATGCAGGCGGCAACAACTGGAAGGTGAAACTTTCTGTCCCGCTGGTTGATGAGTTTTGCGCGGAAGAGAAGATACCATTCGGCAGTTTCAACCCCCAAGGATTAACACAGCATCAACTCTTGACACTGGCCCACCGGGGTACGCGCTGGATGACATTGGCGCAGAAAAACCCCATGACCCGCCGCGAGTTTCTGGAGCGTCTTTGCGATGAGGAAGGGAATCCGACCGAGGCTTACAGCGCGGCCATCTATGCGGCATTACAGGCTGTGGGAAATTTTACCCTGCGGGCGACGATTCCGCCCGAGAAGATGCAGAACGCCGTCAATTTAGTAAGGACGGAACAAGAAAGACGGATAAAAACCGCCCTTGGACAAGACGGGAAGTTCTAATCCAGTGCAGCCGTGCCGGGGTTGACCCTGACCGCACCAGCCTGACCCTGCGCGAAATCTGCTGGATGGCAAAAGACAGGTTTTTAGATGAATGGGATCGGGCGGCATTTATCGCAGCGGCATCACTCGCACCGTGTACGCAGGAACGCAAGAGTTTCTTTGAGTTAAACCCCTTCCGGGAGGAGTAAGAAAATGGCTAATTCAGGTGCAATCAGAGCCGGTGGCGCGTATGTAGAACTGTCAGTTAGATCGGCAGCTTTGCAGCGGGGGCTACGGAAAGCACAGGCACAGGTGCAAGCCTTCGCCAGCAAGGCCCAGGCGGCAGGACTGGCAATGGTTGCGGCGGGTACGGCCATGGCTACACCCTTTGCCCTGGCAACCCGGAAAGGTGTTGAGTTTACCGATACTATGGCGATTGTCGGGGCCGTCACCCAGGCCACCGGAAAAGACTTTGACGATCTGACAGAGAAAGCCAAAAACCTCGGGGCCACAACCAGCTTTACCGCGCAGGAAGTGGCGCAGGGTATGGTTTCACTTGGCCGCGCCGGTTATGACACCACACAGATACTTGCCGCAATTCCCGACGTTCTCAACCTCTCCCGCGCTACGGCAACCGAACTCGGCAGGGCCGCAGAGATCGCGGCGGCGGCAATGCGCGGCTTCGGCCTTGAGGCCAGCGACACCGGCAGGATCGCGGACGTACTGACCACCGCAGCCAACCAGAGCGCACAGACCCTTGAGGATTTGGGTGAGTCCATGAAATACGTTGCCCCGCAGGCAATGGAGGCAGGCGCAACCCTGGAGGACACGGCGGCGGCTCTGGCAGTCCTGGCTAACAATGGCATCAAGGGCAGCATGGCCGGAACCGCACTGGCGAGAGCCTACAAGAATTTGTCGGCCACCAAGGCACAGGATATGCTTGCCGAGTTGAACGTGGCGGCGGTCGATTCGCAAGGCAACCTTCGCAACCTCTCCGATATTCTGCAGGAGCTTGGCGCAGCTACAAAAGACATGGGATCGGCGCAGCGGCTTAATATCTTCGAGGAACTTTTCGGACGGGGCCAGGCGGCAATGCTAAAACTTGCCGGTCAGAGTGATGTGTTTTTGGAAATGGCTCAAAAAATGGGAAAGGCCGGTGGCGAAGCATCACGGCTATCAAGAGCAATAGACGATAACCTTGGCGGCTCATTCCGCTTGCTCAATAGCGCGGTTGAAGGTTTGCAGCTTGATATTTTCGACGCGATTAAGCAGGATGTGAGGTCTTTTACAGAGAGTCTTACGGCAGCGGTTGGAGACATGGCGGCATTTGTCAAAGCCAACAATGACGCAATCCTCACCGCCGCGAAACTTACAATTACCATGATCGGAACAGGTGCAGCCTTAACTGGCGTTGGTGTTGCCGCAAAACTGGCAGCAGTAGGCATCGGTATCTTGCGAACCAGTTTTATTGCCTTGCGCTTTACCGTAGCAATAACAGCAAAGGCAATTATTGCCACCGGGGTAGCATTCAAGGCACTTGCGGCTGGTGTCACCGTGGCAGTTAATGCCTACAAGCTCGGCATATTCTGGATAACCGCAAAGACCACCGCACTTGGGCTAATGTCGCAAGCGTGTTTCGCAGCCAGCGCAGCAATGAGCGGCCTGTCTTTAAGTATCGGCGCGGTAAGCCTGGCCCTGCTAAAGTTTGTCGCTCTTCCCGTGGGTGTTGCCATAGCAGGATGGCATATTGGCAAAGCCATTGCCGATTGGACTGGACTTACAGAGGCTATCGAAAAAGCATACTTTTGGCTTTTTAATATTAAGGAACTTTCCCAGGAAGATACCGAACTGGAAATGGTGAAGACCTGGAAAAGCCAGCTTGAAGACGGAATCATTACTCTTGAAGAGTACCGGAAAAGAATGAAGGCCTTGGCAGAGGTAAGGCTTGACCGCAAGAATGGTATTGATCCTGGTGATACTTCGGCAAACAAAGGCCACCCGGCACTAGGCCAGGTAGATGGCAATAATCAGGGAATCGAAAGCCCGGAGGATTTGGAGGCAGCCGCAGAGGCAGAAGCCAAAGAGGCTAGACTAAAGAGGATCAGAGAGGAAACAGCCAGGCTTATGCTTAAGGCAGAGTATGAAGGGATAGAACTCCGCCGCAAGCAGATTGACCTTGCGGAACAACAGGCCATAGCAGCGGCAGACGGTGAAAAGGACGTTATAGCGGCAATTCAAAAGCAGTATGAGGCCAAACGCAAGATACTTGATATTGAGACGCAGCGAACCCGCGAACAGGAAAAGGCACAGTCCGCAGAGCATATAGCTCAAAGGGAAAAAGACATCAAGGAAGAGATACAAAACCTTGAACTGAAATTGGCATATGATGGTGTAAAATATGAAAAAGAACGCCTCAAGCTGGCAGAAAAACGCGCTTTGGCATGGGCTAAAGTCAAAGGCATTGATCCTGCATTGATCAGGGAAGAGTTTGATCTCCGCGAAAAACTATTAGCAAAACAGAATGGCGAAAACCCAGGCATTGACATTGCCTCGCAGATCGCCAGCCCCGCCGAAGTATTCGGGTCATTCTCTGCCCGCGCGGTCAGTGGCCGCGTTGCCGATCAGTCGGTGCGGGAGCTTAATAAGGCTAACGCGGCTCTTGCCGACATCAGGGATACTAACCGGCAGCTTGCAGACGAAGGTCTTGGTTTAGGATAGGAAAACACATGGCCGCAATAGTTGAAAAAGAACTTTTTGAGTCGCGATCTTTCATTAGAACCGAAAACGGTTACGAGGCCAGCAAACGCTACCTTGTGTCTGGTGCAACCGATGAATATGACGCAGCAAACGCAGACGGTCTACCGGCATGGAACACTGCTTATGGTGCTACTGCCCCCGCCGCGTTCATGGCAGTAAAGAATATAAGGTGCAACCCGATAACAGACTCGCCTGGAAAATTCACCGTCGATGTAAAGTGGGCCTGGAACTTCAACCGACCTTCTGGCGGCAACTCTTCGCCGTCAGACGGGACGGAGGTGTGGTCGATAGATGGCACCGGCCAGACCGTAAATGTGGATGCCTGCCTCTCGCAGACAAAGTACGGTGATGACGCCCGTGATGTAGGGGTTGCAGTGGGCCAAGATGTGGCAGGAGAAATCCACGGCGCAGATATTTTTGAGACCACAGTGACGCTTACAGTGAAGTTATGGAAAACCACCGCAGACGTAAATCAATCTTATCTTGCAGGGTGCATTCAGGCATTGCAGAAAGTAAACAGCGTCACATGGTATGGACTGCAACCAGGGGAATGCCTTTTCAACCGTTTCAGCGTTTCCAAATCAGAGGACTTGGTTACAGAGATAAACTTTGAGTTTCTTGGCCGTCCCAACCTGGACTCTGACGAAATACCGGCATTCAAGGACAAAGATGATAACCCCATATCGGTCGCCAGTGGCAAAGAAGGCTGGCAATATTTATGGGCTATGCCAGGCCAAAAGAAAGACGGCAGTAAAACGAAAACGTGGACGATGGGCGTCTATGTGTCGGATTTTTATGAGTCCGATTCTTTTTCCGCATTAGGTTTATCTGGCAGCCTCACCGGCGAACCGGTCGGATCTTAACCGGAAGGAATACTCATGCCTGACCTCCCCCGCGAATACAGCAAGGGCGAACGCCTGCGCGCAACCGACTGGAACCGTGCGGCACGCGCTATCAACAGTCACCAGTCTGCCCTGGAGCGGATCGCCCCGTCCGGCAGGGTCATGGGTATGCGCCCCATGCCTGCGGTGATGGTAGACATCCACAACGGCACCGGCGCGGAACTCTCGCCCCGCGACATTGGGGGAATCAAGGAACACGCCTTTGCCGATGATCCTGAAAATATTGTCCTGACCGTCGAAGCCCCGGCAGCGGGAACGCACGAAGGCAAGTTTGTGGTCGTGCAGGAAGAGATACCGACAGACGGGATCGGCAAGGCCGTGATTGTCGGGTGTGCGCTTTGCACAGTCAGCCTTGTAGATGAAAACCACGAATACGCGGAAATCATGGACGGGGAGACCGGCAAACTTGAGAGCCGCCCCGCTGGCAGCGCAAAGATATTATGGCACGAAAGCGTTTCCGGCTCGGGCAGCGGTACAGAAGATGTACTGGCTCTTGTCCAATTCCCCCTTGACGGCCCGCCCCCGGTATGGGAAGCGACCGCCGACGAAAGCAGCGGGGAGATTACGGCGAAGCGGATCGACTCCAGCGGCACCGTACAGGGCGAAGAAATAACCTTCACAGTTTTACCGGAGTAAACCATGACCCTTTCCAGCGGTGACCGGCTCTTGCCACTCATGGCACAGGATGGCGTCCCGGTTGTTGAAAAGTTCACCTCACCAGAAAGCACCGGCGACCGCTTTGTCTTGGCAAAGACCACGGACGGCACGGTTATTCCGGTCAAGGTTTCGCGGCTTGATACCGATGGCGACCGGGGCTTTCCGGCCTTACTGCATGACGGGGTTGTGTCGCTAGTGAAGCTGGAAGAAATTATTTATGCGATATATAACTTTGGAACTAATGCATCAGGTGAATTAGCGAACGGAACTACAACAGCACACTACGACCCGCAAGGTTTGAACTTAGAAAATGTAAGTGAAGTTGCTATTTTTCAGCAATATGTCTTGTTTTTGATGAACGATGGGAAAGTATACAAATGTGGTGACGGGACAACCACACCCGTAGAAATGACAGACATTTCTTTTGCAAAAAAAATAGCAACACGGAATGGGTATCTATATTTTGTTGATGCATCCGGAAGCGTAAAGAAGGTTTATTATTCAGACCCCACAACTCATATTGCTGTCACTGGTGTAAGTAATCCAGATAAATTTATTACATCGGATGATATTTTTGCGCAATCAGGAACAAGCACTTACCGTATCTTGCTTCAGTCGGGGACAGGGGTTGTACCAACGATAGACACCGGCGTCAGCAATGTAGTAGAGATTGCAGGGGGGTTGTTATTTTTGGACGCAGCCGGTGACGTGTATGTTTCGGAGCGCACCATCGGCCATGGTAATGGCGCGGCACTTGAGACTATCGCATATTTTTATGGTTATGATGATGTGAGCCTCGGCAGCTACCCCAGCGGTTATCCCCCTCATTACGGGTATTTATATGACCCGTGGAAAGTAGAGATATACAGCGGTATATCGTCAATTGGGGGATCTTCTGATTATTCGTTCAGGCTGATTGATGGCAATAATCATATTATATCAGTTGATCGCGGCATGTTTCCAAATTGCTTAAAATCAAACATCATTGCCAAATCACTATGGAGTATAAGACCGGATTCAGGGATTGAAGTTTATCGGATGGCTAATGGATCGATTGTCAGGAATCTCAATAGCATAGGGCTGTCGGGTTTGGAGCCGACACGAGACGTCACATCAGCAAAAGATATAATACACTCAAACAACAATGTATATATGGTCACTTCAGGAGCGGTGGCAATAACCCCCAAGTTGTATGCTTATTGGGGTGCTTATTACGATATTGACACAAGCACTACAATAATGAGCTATGGTGGTAGCGGTTACGAAGAGACTTATCCTGACTGGACGCTGATTAAATATCACAAGATTATTTCCAAGCCGCAAAGATTCACCGGAACTGGACTGGATGATCTTTCATTCCTGCGTTATAAGTCTGCAAACTTTGATCATGATATAAGGATAAAAATATCAAGTGTAGATTACGGAGATCCTTTACGTGATCGGTATCAATTCTCTGTTGATGGCGGTAGCACATGGAGCGCGGAAGCTGATATAACAAGTAGCGATATCACCATATCTAGCGGCGATACAGAAGTCGTACTTAAATTTAACTCGACCACAGGCCACACGGTTGGAGACTATTGGCGGTTGCCCGAAAAACCATCAACACCAAGCGTCCCAACAACTCAATACTGGCATTGGTCAGCGGCGTATGACTGTTGGGATGAATCATGGGTAATCGAACTGACCCACACGGATGCAAGTGGTCCAGTTACGGGATGGAGCGCACTGGCAGAAAAAGGACTTTCGACATGTACTACCGCAACTTCAGCAACCCCTGCGCCACCAAGTGCGGTGACTTGCTATTACTACTGGTTTGCATATTACGATTGCGGCATGGACTTGTGGGAAATCTATGGTGAGCCTGGAGGGTTTTACCCCCCAGAAGCATATATAAATGACGCATGCGTCAATGCAGAAATGGACTGGACGTTAGTTGAAGACGGATTACCAGGTTGCGTTCCCGAACAAAGTGAC
Source organism: uncultured Anaerolineaceae bacterium (assembly GCA_964639225.1). Taxonomy (GTDB): domain Bacteria; phylum Chloroflexota; class Anaerolineae; order Aggregatilineales; family Phototrophicaceae; genus CAZXCK01. The sequence continues at coordinate 21,654 of CAZXCK010000044.1, forward strand.
GCTGTCAAAATCACAACCACCCCAACAAAACCAGGTGACCCTACAAGTTTGCCTACATGCTATTATGAATGGGACGCCTATTACAATTGCGATACTGCTGAATGGGAAATATTTTTGCTATTTGCAGATACCGCAGGAGGACCAGTGACCGACTGGACATGTGATAGCGGGTGTGAGTTTTGTGGGCGAGTAACTGATAACCCATCAACACCAGCCCCACCATCTTGCACTCCTGATTGTCCATAAAAGAAAGGATTGATAATGGAAATTGAACAGGCCAACATGATACTTGATAAAGCCAAGGCCATGCTTACCGAAACAGTACCGCCTCACTGGGAAAGAATACTACACGCCATGCAGCGCAGGCTTGACCACGAAAACCGCATGCAGATTAAAACTGGGCAAACAAAACCCTGCATCCATGCCGACAAACAAGCTGAAATGTTTATGCCCCACCGCCCCTGCAAAGGCCGCAAGGTTATTTGCACGAATGCAGAAAACCCCATTAGCGAATGGTACGAATCGGGCTGCCGCCCGGAGAAGTGCCGATTTTATGAAGCCACAGAACAGGAGCCGGAAAGATGATTTCACCAGCCGATCAGAAAGTAATCCAGATAGACATCACCAACGCCTGCCCCCACAAATGCGCGAACTGCACCCGCTTTAACGGCCACCACAAGAAACCTTTTTTCATGGAGGTCGATCAGGTCAAGAAGGCCATCGCCAGCCTGGAAGGGTATCAGGGCATGGTGGGCATCATGGGCGGGGAGCCGACGCTCCACCCTGACTTTGCCGGGATCGCCGCGCACGTCCAGAAGGTAGTGCCGGAAAACATCAAGCCCCATAAACGCCGCTATCAGCCCCTTGAGGATTTCGGCAAATACCGCAACGCCAACCTTGCCAGCATGAAGCGCAAGCGCGGACTCTGGACAAGCCTGGGTAAAAAATATTATGAGCATTACGAACTTATCCAGAACACCTTTTCCTATCAATGCATCAACGACCACGCCCACAACGGGAGGCACATGGCCTTGCTCTTGTCCCGCAAGGAACTCGGCATCCCCGATGAGGACTGGTTTATGTACCGCAATAACTGCTGGCTGCAACGGGAATGGAGCGGCAGCATCACGCCGAAGGGGGCTTTTTTCTGCGAGGTAGCGGGTGCGCTCGATATGCTCTTTGACGGCCCCGGAGGCTGGCCGGTCGAGCCGGGTTGGTGGAAGAGAAAACCGAAGGACTTCGGATCGCAGCTAGAATGGTGCGAGCTTTGCAGCGCATGTCTGCCCGTCCCGTCGCGGGTTGCGGCAAGCGGCATCGACGATGTCAGCCCCGGCATTCTCGAACGGCTGAAAGCCATCGACAGCCCGAAGGTACGGCAGGGCAAGGTGCATGTCTTTGATTGCGCCGGATATGACGCGCAGAAGTACGCCGTCAATAAAGCCTGCGAACCTTACCTTGACGAAGCGACCGGCAACGCCTGCCGGGTATCGACCAATAGCACGATCAGGCCACAGCGCATCGACGCCATTACCGTCTGCGTCGGCTATGACGATTACCTTGAGGCCACCATCCGGCACACGCTCTCACAGGTAGACAGCTATACCATCGTCACCACGCCCGAGGACAAGGCAACCAAGACGCTGGCAAAATCTCTCGGCTGCAAGGTGGTACTTTCCGACCTCATAAAAGAGGGTGGCGCAGCCTTCGCCAAGGGGCGGGGCATGAATGACGGCCTTGGCACCCTGCGCGAAACTGCCGACTGGATACTGGTGCTTGATGCAGATGTTATTCTGCCCGAGACTTTCCGCGCCTCAATCGACAGCTTTACCCTCAACCCCGGCGCACTCTACTACACCAAGCGGTGGGGGCCAGCCGACCCGGCACAGCTTCCGAAATTTCTGGACGCCCTCGAAGGCGGCGCAACCTGGCACGACCTCTTCTGGCAGTTTGGCAACAAACAACGGGCGCGGAAAACGGATCGCCTCGGTAACGACATCGAGCATTTCCCCTATGGTTATTTTCAGCTTTTCAGCCCCCGCGCTTCTGCCCTGCAAAACCGCAAGAAACTCTACCCGGAAGAGAGCAAGACCGCTGAATATGACGATATGAATTTTGCCTATCAGGTTTACCCTGCCGACCGGCGGGTTTCCTTGCCTGTCCCGGAGTGCGATGTTATCCACCTGCCCCACGGGGCTTTCAAACACAACTGGAGCGGGAGAAAATCCCCCCGCCTCGAAAGGACAGACAACCATGCCAGTACATCATTGCCAGGGAAATAATGAAACCCATGTCTGCGGCTGCATCACTTGCCGCTGCAATATCTGCGGGGTAAGCCACGCGACCTACAAATGCCCCGGCCATCAACCGGGCTACCCGCACAGCAGCCAGTCAGAGAGCTATTACGGCCCGGAGAGCGACGGCATCCGCGATGGCATCCCGCAGAACCATATCGCAATCCGGGAATGGCAAGACGCTTTCCAGGCCGATCTTGGTACCCCGCTTGAGCGGCAACGTTACACCCTCGACATCGGCGCGGGTATCTGCCGACACGCGCCCTTGCTCATGCGCCACGGTGCAAGCATCACCGCCATTGAGCCTGACCCCTGGGCAGCGCGGTTTCTGCGCCAGGCTTACCAGATTGAAACGCATGAATGCAGCCTGGAGCATTTCGACGCTCCCCGGCAATATGAAATAGTCATTGCCGCCCATGCCCTTGAGCACTTCCCCAACGCCCCGGCCGCGCTGGCGAAAATGGCAACGCTTCTTGCCCCCGGTGGACGGCTGTTTTTGATCGTACCGGATGACCGCGATCTCACCAACCCCGATCACTTCTGGCACTTCACCCGCCGCGGCCTTGAAAAATGGTGCTTTGACCTTGGCCTGACCGACATCCGCAGCACCCAGAAGAGCCTGGTTGAGAAAGAAGATTTTATTTACCTGACCGCACTGAAAGGCACATGATGAAAAAGGCAATTATTGCCACCCACTACAATCCCCACGGCACACCCCCGGACGAAAGGCTCACAGAATTTTTCGAATGGAACTGGCTGGCGCGGGAACTCGGCTGGACAGTCTACATCGTGAGCGACCGCCCCAAGACCCTGCCAGACCACGCAAGGCTTGTGCTGTACAAAAAGCCTATGCCGATCTTTGCCTATGGCTCCTGCGCTAATGCCGGAGTAAGGCAGGCTCTCACAGACGGCGCGGAAGTGATCATCAAGACCGACATCGACTGCATGCTGTCGGTCGATCTGCTTTGCGCGGCGGCTGCCCTGGACGCGGGGGAGGCAATCTGCCCTTTTTATATGGATGTCAAGCCGGGGAAGGCCGTAGAGGACGCCCGGCCCTGCCAGCGCAGCATGGGCACCCTCGCCATGATTGCGCCGCTCTGGCTCTGCTTACGGGGCTATGACGAGCGCATGAGCGGATATGGGCGGGAGGATGGCGAACTCTGCGACCGGGTACGCGGTGCAGGCGTCAACCTCCTGCGCCCCCGAGGGCAAATATGGCATATGCCCCACGGCGACAAACGGGCGCGGGTTGATAATCGCTACAACGCGGAGGCCATCCCGGTACGGCGCACCGAAAATTGCAAGATCACAAAACAGGGAAAGTGGCAGGAACAGCCGGAGAGCGGGGGGTGGGGATCAGCGGCATAAATTTTTCAGAAAAAAAGCAGAAAAAAATAATTTTACCCCTTGCATTAAATAAAACATCATGTATTATATAGACATGAGATGAAACGCGGGAGACGCCCGCAACGGGAACCGGCCCTGACACCGGCGACAGAGACAGGAGACAGAGATATGAGTATCGACGCAAAGGCAGTGGTTGAAGCACTAATCGAGAGCGGCTATAAATATTTTGGCGAAAAGCCGCGTGCTTGGGTTGGCGACAACATTCAGCGCATATATTTTGGCAGCGATTTTGTTACCATTGAGCAGGATGGCGAGATACATAACCGCCGCAACGGCAAAGCCCGCGCTGCCACCATCGGCGATAGTGCTGTTGATGCCGTAAAGGCTGCCGCAAACAAGTAATATTCTTCCCCCTCCCCGCTTTGGGGAGGGGTATTTTTATTGACACCGACACTGACAGGAGACAGGCAATGTATGCACTTGTAATTGGTGACGAGATCGAGTTTGTGCGTTATGGTGACAGCAAAACGACGATTGCCACTGTGGTCTGGATGGGGCGGGGTGAGATTGACTACACGCCGCGCCCGGTGGCTCTCGTTGTAGACGATGCCGGGCGCGACGCTGCGGTATACAGTACCGATAATGAGGCAAGCGATGATGGCGAGTGGTGCGACGCAGCCATGTGTGCCAGCCGCGACTGGGTCGATAGCGCCGGAGATGAGCCTCCCGCCGACATGGCCGAGAGGATTGATGTTGCGCTTAACCTACAGGACATAATCACGGTCACCCGCGACAACGACAAGGATCTGTGTTTTAAGGGTGAGCTAATCGCCGAGGTATCGAGTTTTCGGCGCGGGAGTAACGATACCAACTGGACAGAGTTAAATCTGTACCGCACCAGTGCCGGAAAATATATCGCCGAGGAAATTGGCCGGACGCGGCGGATGAACCAGCACGACCGCCACGCAGCCACGGTCTGCGACTCCACGGCCGAGGTGATTGATGCTCTCGGCACTGGCTGGCTGGCGAAGCAGGTTTATGAGAGCGCAGGAATATCCTGCGTCGAAAGGGTCGAATGAAAATATCAAGTGAGTTGCGCGAACGCCGCAAAGCCTTGGGCTTGACCCAAGGCGAACTGGCAAAGAAACTCGGCACTAACTATGTGACTATAGGCCGATGGGAGCGGGGGGTTTCGCCCCCCGCATACCCTGAAATGCTACGCCTTGCCCTTGAGGCCATAGAATATCACGCTGCCTCAAGCGCGTAGATTTCGCCAACCTTCTCCACAAAGCGAAAGATGTTTTTCCACATTAGTAACGCCGGGCCCACCCCTAAAAATTCGTTATTTATATTCCCACTCTTTTCCCAAGTCCTTATATTTGCTTCACTTACATCAAACTTTTCGGCCAGTTTAACGCGAGACAGGCCACCGTAAAGCGTAGAAAATATTTCTACCAAACGTAATCCCCTTAGTTTTTCGGGGGTTATGTCCTTATTCATAGCATGCCTCGTGATTTTTTTAGAAATAGCCCTTTACTCGTATTCTTTTTCGAGTATATTCTCCCCAAGCCAAGTGTATCAGGGAGAGAGTTATGGAGATTAAAAACGATGCAAAAAACAAAACGTTCTCCTTCCCAATGTGCGACCGGTGCGGCAATGTTGCATACCCCTCTACATCTCCAGCTCGTAGATCCCTGCATACAGTCTTGGCGGACTTGCCGTCCGGTCGCGCAACTTTTGCCACACGGGGGGGCGCGGTAATTTAACAGGCCGTAGCTGGCGAGCGGCGTCTGCTACGGGTGACAAGGTTTTGAGTTTAGACCCCGTCACCACTCTGCGCGAAGCCGCTCTTCGCAACGGGTGCTCTGGCGGGGTCTTTGTTTAACAGTCTCGGCCTCTTAGAACCGTACTGTATCAATCGGCATAAGGCAACAAAAACTTAACCAACCATTACCGGAAACAGGACATGAGCGAAAAAACAGAAAAACCGCAAGCGGCCCCGGAGATCATGAGCGTGCAGGAGTTCCGCATGATTGTCGGGCGCAAAGCCGACAGCCAGACGGATCAGGAGATACGCCGGTTTATCTGCAAGTGTCAGGCATTCGCCAGCGCGTCATACCGGGAGTACGTTAAACAGCAGCAGGCCGCACGGCCAGCAAACGTTATCGCCAATATCGGGAGGAAGGCAGGATGAAGGATACAACGAAAAATACAACCGTGGGTGGTTGTTCGCCCGCTCCGGTTTATTCCGGGCAAATGTCCGGGCCGGAGCGGGTATTTTGCCGGGGAAAAGCCGTAGAGGCTTACCGGCTCATGGCTGAAAGCGGCAGTGTTAAGGCCGACGAGGCATGGGCGAAGATGAGCTTCTGGGCAAAGGTTGAAGGTATTGCATTGGGCATCGCCCTTACCGCCGCCATTGTGGGCGCGGTCATAGCGATCAAGATTGGGATTGGAGGATGAAGATGAGAACCCCGGAGAAGGATGCAATCCACGCGCTTGAACTTATCCGCGCATATTGCGCTGGCTATCTGCAAGAGGGCAGCAAAAATACCGCGATCATACGGATTGATGAGCTTGCAAAAAAGGGGATCGCCAAAGCGAAAGGCGGTGAATCATGACCCGCACAGAAACATATCTTACCTGTGACAACTGCGAATTTGAATACAAGCAGCCAGCCCTTGGGTCGGAAGATGTGCGCTACTTCGCGAAAAAAGACGGCTGGCTCTGTGATGAAAATTGCGACCTTTGCCCGGAGTGCCGGGAGACTTACAGCAATTCTTACTGATTTTGTCGCTCTGGCGGCGGTGGCCTTGGCGGCCGGGATGTTACCGCCGCCGGAGCTTTTTGAGGCGAGTTATTGAGGAAAGGGAAGTTATGAGTGCGAAAAAGAAAATTGTAGTTGATGGCGTGGAGTATGAGCAGGTCGGCAACATAGGCGAAAGGATGATGATCATCTGTGTTGATAATCGCGGCCTTACGTTTGTTGGAAAGTGCAATCTGGATGGTGACGGTGAGTTAATGAAAATCCGCGATGCGCGGTGCATAGTCTATTGGGGCACAAGCAAACATATAGCAGAGATTGCAAGCGGCCCCACTAGCAACACCCGTCTTGGTGCGGCAGAAAGCGTCATTATCAACCGCCGCAACATTGTTTTTGCCTATGAGGCGGGGGAGGGGTGGAATGAGTAGTTTTGGCGATGGCTATGGCTATGGCTATGGCTATGGCTCTGAAGATGGCTCTGGCGATGGCGATGGCTATGGCGA